>JAFDKH010000009.1 GCA_019307065.1 Deltaproteobacteria bacterium | reverse complement strand
TTTGTTCCATATTGGTATTAGTGCTACGAACTGCAGTAGAGAAAGGTCGTTTATTTTTCCTACGCGTCACATTCTTTTCAGGTTGCCGAATCAACACCAGACTATGGTCGTACAGATCATGACCTGGGTCGCATTTCTCAGCGTCCTGGTGGGATTCGCGAGGATCTCCAAATCGAATTGTATTGCCCCAAAATGTCATCAGGGCATCGAGCCAATCTACCTGCCCGGCTCCGAGAAAATGAAGATCATCGAGGCTCTGGGTCGCGAAATGAATGATCCAGCCGGTTGCGTAGTTTGCCATGGTGGAGATCCTCGCGCCAAGAGTAAAGATAGGGCGCACCGCAAGGTCAAGGGGACAGTCGAAAACCCACCGGTTTCTACCGGTTTCTATCCGGACCCCGGAAGCCCGTGGGTGAACCGCTACACTTGTGGCAGGTGCCACCAGACCCACGTCTTTGCCCAGACCAGAAGCCCGATGATGACTGGGGCTGGAATGGTCCAGATGCTGGCGAGGGTTTTCGGCCTGTCAACGGATTCCGATCAATGGTTGGCCTACTATCGATCCCACAACCCGGGACAAAGATATCTGGGTAGTAAAACCTATCGTGCATACATGAGTGCCCTCGAAACCCTGGAGCCAAGCACATATCCGATGCTGCTGGCCCAGCTTCCCCAGGCGCCTCAGAAATGGGACGAGATTGCTGCTGCTCCCGGGAAGATTGCCTTGACCGTACTGCGAAGCCATTGCTCGCGGTGCCATCTTGGGGTCAAGGGTCGCACTTTGGGCGGTACGCAGCGCGGCATGGGTTGCTCGGCCTGCCACATTCCCTATGCCATGGATGGTAAATATCGAGGCGGCGACAAGAGCATTCCCCGATCAGAAACGGGGCACATGCTGGTTCATTCGATTCAATCGACACAGCGCATCAGGGTGAAGATCGGATCGGACGGTTTTCGGGGAATCCCGATCCAGACTTGCGCAGCTTGCCACAACTACAGCAAGAAGACGGCCCTTTCGTATCGCGGATTGGTCAATCAGACTAGCCTGGCCACTCTAGGCGGAGACGTTCACTACAACGAGGGCATGTTGTGCCAGGATTGTCATACATCAACTGACGTCCACGGCGACGGCAATCTATCCGGCACGACGTTGTCCCAGGTTGAGGTGGAATGTACGGATTGCCATGGAACACCGAACTCATACCCTTGGGAATTGCCCTTGGGTTACGCAGACAGCCTGGCAGAAATCCCGCAGAACGAAACCTCGCGCGGAACGCTGCAGCACCTGGATCAACTAGTCGAGCCCTACCTGTTCATGAGACAGAGAACGACTTTTCCACCCGAGGATGGCTACCTGGTTACGGCTCGTGGAAACCCGTTCTTTAACGTTGTGCGCAAGGGTGACAAGGTGGTGGTCCATAGCGCCAGAGGCGAGGCCCTTTTGCTTACGCCGCTGAAGTTACAAAAGGCCAGCGGCAAGCTGCAAGGCGACGCCAGAGTGGCTATGGTTTTGGCTAAAAGCCACCTGGAGAAGATGGAGTGTTATGCCTGCCATGCTAGCTGGGCGCCACAGGAATACGGTCGTTCGATCTCAGTCGATTACACAGAGGGAAAAAAGTCCTTCGACTGGGTGGCCGCAGGAGTTGCCCATGGCCAGCAAGGTTACCCACATAGCGAGTCGACTTTCCAAACCTATGTTGCCGGAACTTGGAGCGAGCAGGTTGGTTTGACTACCCTGGCCGCTCCTCCGCTGGCCATCAATGGCGAGGGAAGGATCTCTCCGGTCATCCCGATCCTGCCGGTTAAACTGGTGGCCGGCGATTCCGGCTACGGATCTTCACCGCCCGCAAGCAAGGACGTGTCAGCAGGGAGTTTCAACCCGCTTCAGCCGCACACGATTGGGACAGCCCGGAGCTGTAGTTCGTGTCACATGTCTAATTGGGCGCTGGGCAAAGGCGCAGCTGGAGATTTAGTCAGATCGAAGGAACGCTTCTCTGACGAGCACGCCAGAATTCTCGGGTACCTAAATCCTGCTCTCGAGCCGGATTGGACGCGTCTTGTCGATCAGGATGGAACCGGGTTGCAGGTCGGGGGCGGACTACACCGGCGCTCGAGGCCCCTTAGCAAGCAAGAGCAAGAACTAATCGAACGCAAGGGTGTTTGCATAGCCTGTCACAGTGAAATCCCCGATCAGTCGCTGGCCGTCGGATACCTGAACTGGATCGGCGATCTGGCAGGCATCAATTTTGATTCGGCCCAGAAGCACAGCTCACTCATTCATCGGGTTCTTATGACACATGCCTGGACTTACACCCTGGCGGCACCCTTGTTGTTGGCTCTCGGATTAGCGCTGTTGCTTTTGAGGCGCAGACGCAAGACTCGGGCAAAACGGGATTCGGCGTGACAATCATGAAGCGCAGAACATTTCTTACTTCTTTGGCAATTACACTGGGCGGGGCAGTCCTTGGATGCTTGGAGTCCCTGAGTGGCACGGCCCGTTCTTTTTTCTTCACGGCAGCCGCCCGGGCCGACAGCCAAAACGCCCCCGATAGCTATACAGGAAAGGTGCGCGACGAGACAATCGCGACCCTGATCGACGTGACCCACGTTTTGCTACAGGCCCCTATCGAAGAGAGTCACTACCAGGAATTCTTCCGCTTTCGCGCCGAGAACGTGCCCGGCTATCATGAGCTGTACGTGGAGTTCGGTGCGTTCTTGAATCGCCGGGCCAAGCTGCGCAGGCTGCCTGACTTTAGCAACTGTGAGCGGACCGTGCAGGCAAGCATACTGAATGAGATCAGTGAGGAGGCGCTAGCGCAGTCTTCTTTGTCGCCCGTGCAAAAAAAGTATCTGACCCGGTTTCAAAAAAGAATCATTCTGGAAATATTGCGGGTCTTTTCCCAGACCGATGCATGGCTGCTGCTGGGCTACGAATCCTGGCCCGGCAGTCCAGCGGGTCTCGACCGCTATACCAAGCCGCTGCCTATAAAAGCCCCTAGGGCTGGGAAGACGGGACGCTAACATGCCTGAAGACGACGTTGTTGTGATCGGCTCCGGTATTGTTGGCGCTACGATAGCCTACCTTCTGACCAAGAGAGGGCACCGTGTAACCGTCTTCGAGAAAGGTCCGGAATATCCCTATCCCCACCTTCCCCAATTTAAAAACATGATGTTTTTCAATCCAGCCGCTCCTGGCTACAACCCGCCTCCCGATGTAAAGATGCATGAGTTCTCGGGCAACTATCCAAAGAACCTGGAGCACGAGCGCTACATGTTGGTCGGCGGGAGTTCTACGAAATGGGAAGCCATAACATTGCGAATGGTTGCCAACGATTTTAAACTGAAGAGTCTGTACAACTTCGGCGACGACTGGCCGATTGGCTACAGTGATATTGAGCCTTACTATTGTCGGGCAGAACAGCTGCTGGGAGTTTCGGGAACCGACAGCGACAATCCCTTTGCTCCCCCTCGTTCGAAGCCGTATCCTCTGCCTCCCTTTGAACTGAGTCATTCTGACAAGATATTCAGAGATAGCTTGAAGTTGCAGGGCATCCATCTGCACAGCACACCTCAGGCCAGGACCCGCACCAGTTACCAGGATCGGCCGGGGTGTGTAAACTACAAACGATGCTGGGTGTGTCCGATCGGCGCCCGTTACTCTCCCAACTACCATCTTCTGCTGGCTATACAGACCGGTCTGTGCAGGGTCCGGCCGAACATCTCTATAAGACGTATCATTCTGGATTCGTCCGGGGCGGCCAGGGCTGTCCTCTACCAGTCGAACGATGCTTCGAAGCCGAAAGAGTTACCAGCCAAAGCGGTAATCGTCGCCGCGGGTGGATTGGAATCTCCGCGCCTGCTGTTGCTGTCCAAGAGCACTGGTCATCCGAACGGGCTGGGAAACAACGCTGGGCAGGTGGGAAGAAATTTCTGTATGAATCATATCTGGCGAGGTTATTTCAAGTTCAAGCAACCCGTTTTTTTGGGACGCTTCGGGGGCTGGACTGGTCAGAGCATGCAGTTTCGCGATCCCGAAAACAGGGGAAAAGTCGGGGGCATCAAGATCGAGTTCTCCGAGCGAAGCTCTTTCGGTGGAGTGTCGATAAAGAAGAGGCTGAGCGCTAAAGAAATCGTCAAGCGCAAGCGCTCTGTTCGCCACATGCGCGAGATCGCCTTCCACGCCGAATCGGTGCCGAGTCCCGACAACTACATAGCGCTGTCGAAGAAAATCGATCGATTCGGTGATCCGGTGGCGCTGGTTCATTATTTGTCATCGGATTTCAACCAGGCTACCTATCGCTTCGCCAGCGAGCTGTTTGACCGGTTTTCCCGCGCCCTGAAACCCGCCCATACCCGTTTTCCCAAGAGCGAGCAGTACGACTCGGGCTGCCATCACCTGGGGACTTGCCGGATGGGCCAGACTGAGAGCGACAGCGTCGTCGACCAGTTCGGCAAGCTACATGCTGTGCCCAATGTATTCGTGATTGGGGGAAGTATGTATGTCGGCACACCCGGTGCCATCAATCCGACTTTGACAATGACGGCCCTGGCGATTCGATCCGCGGATTACATCATCGATCAGGTTCTGTAACTGGTGCCGAATGGCTAGCGGCGGCCGTCTGGCTGTCGGCAGACTGATAGCGAAACAGAGCCAGCAAGTAGTGCCTTCCCGGATGGGCGTGCTGGAAGATCTTCTCGGCACCTAACTTGCCTGCCAGGCGGTATGTCCAGTCAGGCATACTGCGCTTGTCAGGCAACGAGTATCGCCGAACGTAGTGTTTCTGAAATTCAGGATGGTTGTAGATCTTCTTCTCCATCTTCGTCCAGAAATCGAACCTGGTATTAGGGCGCGGAGTCTTGTAGGGCGTCCCGGCTGCCGTAATGACCAAGACGATGAACTCGGGCTTCTGACTCAGAACATATCCCGGATCGTAGGACTTATTGAGAAACAAACCCGGACTCTTGGCGATAGTTCGATCGGTCAGACCGGAAATATCGAGGATCCTCTGCTCATGACATAGATATCCAATGATGCCGATGTCCATCAGGGCGATCGTATCGTCTTTTTTGGCGACCCCATCGCAAAGATGTTTGGCCAGTACAACATGCCCGGTCTTATAGCCGATGGAGCGTATTATTGATTTCTGATAGAAGTTCTTGCGCAGATCCTCGCGCAAGGTCCACATGGCCAACAGGGCCAAGGGTACCAGGCACATGGGTAGCCAGGGCTTCAGTCCGGCGATTTTTAGTAAAAGCAAACTCCAGCCCACGACCACAACACATGCCATCAAGGGAAGATACGGAACGACCAGTCTGTAACCCAACATCCAGTCCGTGCCGGTGATGAAGGGAAGCCCGGCCCCGGCAAAGGCAATGGCTGCGATTGGAATAAAGGCCCTGGGGACCCCGTCCAGGAAGAGTCCCGCCACAGCCAAGGCGATTCCGACGATTCCGAAGAAGGGCGCCAGGATTCCCGAAGAGACATATGGCCAAGGCGCGGACCAGAACCCTCCCGATTTTGCATAATAGGTGTTGGGCAACCACTCGCCGTCGTAGGCCAGTAGGCGGAAGATCAGCTGCGAGACTAATACCGCCGTCAGGATGGCCCCGTTAACCACGAGAATACGAAAAATCTTTGATGCAAATACCACTTTAGCCAGCGTTGCCGGGCGGCTGTGCTTAAGGTCTCTGATCAGGTGCAGGATGACGCCTGACGCATTAGCCAACCAGAACACCGCGAACAGGACGAAGCCCTCCGGTCTGGTCAGGGCCGCGGCCCCGAAGACGAGACCGGACCCCAGCCACTTTTGTCTGGTTGTCTCTTTGGTTGCCAGGACAACCGCCGCCAGCAGGAATAGACCGAACATGGTGGTTTCCAGTCCACTGGTGCTGTTGATTGCGTAGCCCGGGTCGGCGGCGATGAATCCCGCCGCAGCGAGCGACCAGACGGCCGTGAGCGAAAAAGGCAAATGCTCGTGAAGCAGACGTTTGACCAGGAAAAAACAGATCAGAATGCTCAGCACGCCGCAGGTTGCGCCAAGGCCCTTGGCCGCCAACGGTACGGCGCTCTCGCCAAACAAGGAAAATACCAGTGACATCAGCAACATCAAGGAGAAGTTGGTGTAGCCTTCCACGTGCTGGGCAGGATTGAAATAGGGCCCGTGACCCGTGGAGAGGAAACGGCTGTATCTAAACGTTATGAATGCATCGTCGTTGATCTGGTGCCAGTAATGGATGACCTGGTAGAGATAGGCGCCGACAATCACCAGAAGAATTATGCCGCTGATCCACTTCAGGACAGCCGGTGGAGTAACACTCTGATGTGTCTGATCTTCTTTCATATTGAGAAACGGGGGTGCTGCAAATCGTACGGCCAGGTTCTATTGTTGCGATTTACGGACGGCGCCCTGGCCCGGCAACCCGCCGGATTTGAGCGTGTCTAAAATATCTTCCAGTTCTTCGTGGGGACCGGGGATGACATGAACTGCGTTTACTTGACCAAGCTTACCGGCGGTTTCGGCGCCGGCATCGACCGCCGCTCTGACTGCCCCAACATCGCCGCGCACCATCACGGTTACCAGGCCGCCGCCAATTTTTTGCAAGCCGACCACCGATACCCGGGCGCTTTTCAGCATGGCATCGGCTGCCTCCAGGCAAGCCACCAAACCACGTGTTTCGACCATTCCCAAAGCCAGTGACATATTTTCCTCCCGGTTGAGCGTGGGCTAGAAAGCTAGCTTGCCTGTCGGGAGTGGTGAAGTCAATGGTCGCAGATATTCGACCCGGTCTGCAGATTGCCGTCCAGATATTCTTGGACGACTTTTTCGGGATCTCCGGGTTGCGCGCCGACAATCACCTGGATGTTATTGTCGGTAAACAGGCTTTGGGCGCGCGAACCCATACCGCCCGAGATGATTACCTTGGCGCCCTGCTGGTTAAGCCACTTGGGATAAGCGCCCGGTTCGTGGGGCGGCGGAGTGAGCATTTTTTTGTCCTGGATGGTTTTACTTTCCAGGTCGATCTCGAAAACAGCAAACTGTTCGCAGTGACCGAAATGTAAACACATAGCCCCCTGGGCCACGGGAACGGCGATTTTGGTCGTGGCACCTGACGGCTTGACAAGATATTGTTCTTGAGCAGCTTTGATTTCCGGATCGAGCAACGAACGTACAACCCGACCGAAAGCCATCGAAGTTTCCGAGTGCGGTTGGGCCTGGATGACTGGTTTTCCTGTGTCGCCCGCGGTGACCACCTGCGGGTCGATCGGAATGGTCCCCAGAAAGGGCACGCTCATATCTTTCGCCATGGATTCGCCGCCGCCGGCCGTGAAGATATTTATCTTTTCTTTGCAATTCGGGCAAATAAAACCACTCATGTTCTCGATCACTCCGACTACGGGCAGATTGAGTTCCCGGCAAAACATGATCGAGCGGCGAACATCTTGGACTGCGACTTCCTGAGGAGTTGTGACGATGATAGCCCCGTCGAGCTGCTCAATCAGTTGGACGACCGAAAGCGGCTCATCCCCGGTCCCTGGAGGAGAGTCGATAATCAAATAATCCAGATCGTCCCATTCAACGTCTTTGATGAACTGTTTGATAGCACCGTATTTCCTGGGGCCGCGCCAGATGACCGCTTCGTCTTTGCCATGCAGCAACAAACCGATCGACATGACGCTCAGGTTTTTTCCGGCCTTGACCGGGAAAATGCTTGCCTCGGTACCCTCGACTTTGGCTCCCTCGATATTAAGCAGTTTGGGAATACTCGGACCATGAATATCGACATCCAGCAGGCCGACCTTCTTGCCGGCCATCGAAAGCGCGACCGCCAGGTTTACGGCTACCGTACTCTTGCCCACGCCGCCCTTGCCCGAAAGAACCACCAGCTTGTGCTTGATCCGGCACATCCTGGCGGCGATAGCCTGGCGCTCGATAAACTCGGCATCCTGCTCACCGGGTTTTTTGCTCTGCGCCGAGCACTGACTGTCATTACAGGCTGCACACTCCGTTTCGTTTGTCATTGCTTATTCCTTTCTTCTGTAAATTTATTAGATGATATTTTTTACGCGTTCCCACAGGGCTCTGATGTCATCGGTCGCCTGGCAGGTTGTCATTTCAACTACCGCCTGGCCGGCAACTTGAGCACGGGTAACTTCTTCATCGTAGTGAATGTTTCCAAGGACCGGCATATCCAGCTTCTCGGCCTCGGACTTTATGCGCTCGGTAAGCCCGGGATTGATGTCGGCCTTGTTTATGCACACCGCGGTTTTAATGTTGAAGTGCCTGGTCAACTCGGCCACTCGAAATAGATCATGCATTCCCGACAGGGTCGGCTCGGTCACCACCAGGACCATGTCTGCTCCGGTGAGCGAGGCGATCACCGGACAGCCGATGCCGGGCGAACCGTCCACGATTATCAGGTTACGCTCCTCGGCCGCGGCTATTGCCCGCGCCTCGCGCCGAATCAGTGAGACCAACTTGCCGCTGTTTTCCTGGGCGATGCCCAGGCGGGCATGCACCATCGGGCCGTACTTGGTTTCCGATGTGAACCACTCGCCGTTGATTGTCGGACACATGTTGATTGCCTCGACGGGGCAGACATGGGTACAGGCCCCACAACCTTCGCACAGAATCGGATCAACCTGCATAATCGTTCGATCTTCAACTTGAAGGGAATTGATCGCTTCGAAGCGACAGACTGGCTGGCAGAGCCCGCAACCGTCGCAGCTTAGCGGGTCAATCTGGGCATCATGGCCTCCCGAGAAAGGCCAACGTTTTTGAATTTTAGGGTCGAGAACCAGATGCAGGTCGGCCGCGTCAACGTCACAGTCAACCACAGTTGCTTTGTCGGCCAATGCGAAAAACGAAGCCACGATGCTTGTCTTGCCGGTTCCGCCCTTGCCGCTTATTACTACCAGTTCTGTAAGGTCTACAGTCTGGGCCTGCGGTAGCTCTTGCGAGGGGAAGGCTGATTCGACATGAGGTTCTTGAAGTTCCGGCTCCGGTTCGGATTTCAAGCGGGCTTGTTTTGGTGAACTTTTTGCCAGACTGCTTAGTTCCTGGGCCAGATCGAAAAAGGCCGATCTGTACTCGGGCATCATGTGAAAGATTAATTCACCGCGTGAATAACATTCTGCTATTCGACGATCATCGCTCAGTTCGAATAAAATCGGTATGTCTTCGCGCTGGCAATAGTCAAACACCCCGGTATCGCCTATGCCGACCCGGTTGACGGCAACCCCGAATGGCAATCCCAGCACGCGCACCATCTCGACTGCCAGTTTCAAGTCGTTCAAGCCAAAGGGTGTTGGTTCAGTGACCAGTAAAACGGCCTCAGCGTCTTTGACTGACTCAATGACCGGGCATGAGGTGCCCGGGGGAGAGTCGATCAAGATGGTCTGTTCTGCCGGAATGTCGTCGAGTTTTGCCTTGACCGCCCTGATTACCGGAGGTGACATGACTTCACCGACAGTCAAATGACCTCTGATGAATTTGACCTGACCGCCGGTCGGGCCGGTCTCGGTAACGGCCAAGCCTTGCTCGACGGCCCCGATCGGGCGGGGCACCTCTCGAATTGCATCTTCCGGGCAGACCAGCGAACAGGCCCCGCAGCCATGGCAGAGCTTGGGGAAGGTGAGAACCTTGTCTTTCAGGACCAAAATGGCAGAAAAGCGGCAGGCATCGCTACATTTTCTGCAATAGGTACAGCGCGATTCATCAACTTCGGGAACCGGGATGGTTACCTCGGCTTGATCGTTGAGGACCGGTTTCAGAAATATATGCCCGTTGGGCTCTTCGACGTCGCAGTCGAGATAGACGACTTTTTCACCCCGACTTGCCAGGGCGATTGCCAGATTCGTAGATATGAGAGTCTTACCGGTGCCGCCTTTGCCGCTGGCTATAGCGATTTTCATGTAGGTACCTGCCTGTTTTTGTCTGGAGTTCTAGTTGTCGGCACGGTTACGCCTTCGACCGCCCTTGCCGCCGCCGCCCTGACCGCCGCCGCTCTGACCGCCACCGCCCTGACCGCCACCGCCCTGACCGCCGCCGCCCTGACCGCCGCCGCCCTGACCGCCACCGCCCTGACCGCCGCCGCCAGGTTTACCCTTGTTGCAGGGACCTGTACCTTTACCCGTTCGCGGGCCTTTGCCTTGCGGGCCTGTTCCGTCTCCTCGTGGCATTTCACACCTCCTTGTTTTTGCAATCTTGCACTTTCTAAAGTCTTACCAATGCCCCTGGACATCCGCTGAATCGACGAATTTAAGTTCTCCGCTGAGGAAAGACTTGATTGCATCGACGACTGTGCCCTTGGCACCGGTCGCAATTTTGACTCCGCCGGCCGAAAGAGTATCGAAGGCCTTGGGTCCGCAGTGACCGGTAATAACTACCTCGGCATTGTGATTAACAACCTGCTGGGCTGCCTGTATGCCGGCGCCCTGAGCTAGATTCAGGTTTTTTTCGTTACTGAATGATTCGTAGGCCTGAGATTCGGTGTCGTATAAGATGAACCACTGTGCTCTTCCGAAGCGGGGATCGACCTGGGAGGAATTCTGCTGGCCTTCAGATGTAACTATAATCTTCATGTCTTGCTCCTTTCTTTGATTTTGCTACCTGTTTGGGTTCCTTGACTGCGACGACTCCGGCGCTGTCTTTTTGCGCGACGCCTGCCGCAGCAGCCTGGCATACTGAGATCTGGATTGGGAAGATCTTTTGCCAGATACGAGTCCAGGACCTTGTCCAGCGGGCCGGATATCCAGGGAATCGTCTTGATCCCGGCTCGCTCACACAGGCCGAACAGTTTTTGAGAAATTGCACCGCAAATCAGGACTTCGACGCCGTACTCCTGCATGCGCAGGACCCCCAGAGCGGGAAGTTGCCCGGGCAACCTGATTTCGAAGCGCAGTTGTTCAGCGTTGTTCTCGAGCTGGATTATTAGCAATGTACGGGCATTGTCTAATACCGGTGAAATTCTATTGCGCCAGGTTGCGATTGCAATATACATCCTTATGTAGCTCCTTGCCCATGGTAAAGCACGATTCATGCCGAGAACTAAATCATAGCCTATTATGATATAAGTAGTTGAATTAACGTATATAAGTTAAACAGACCTGGTTTCCGGGAAACAAGTACGATTGCATATATGCAATCGTACGCGGCACAGGATTGCGGTTATGCAATTAGTTGGTGTTGTCAACCGAGATCTATTTTGAGCTTTTTGATCTTGCGCCAGAGGGTCGTTTTGTGAATTCCAAGCTCCTGGGAGGTCTTGGTACGATCGAAATCGTTGCGTCGCAAAGCAGCCAGAATCATCTCGCTCTCTAGCTCCTGTAAGCTTTGAGGTGTACTGAGTACAGCTGGCAGGCTCTTGTCCAGCAGACTATCCGGAAGGTGTTCGGGTAAAATGATCCCGCCCGGACATAAAACGAAAGCGTGTTCGATGGTGTTGATCAGTTCGCGCACGTTGCCCGGGAAGGTGTGTTTCATCAAAATGGCCAGGGCCTGGTGAGAAATTCGTGAGATCTCCTTGCCCTTGAGCTGATTGAAATGATCAATGAAGTGATCGACCAGCAGCGGAATGTCGCCGCGGCGTTCGCGTAAAGGAGGTATGGTTAAAGACACCACGTTGATCCGGTAAAAGAGATCTTCTCTGAATGTCCCGTCTTTAACTAATTTATGAAGCTCTTTGTTCGAAGCAACAATTACACGTACGTCGACTTTATGCGTCTGGGTACTGCCGAGCGGTTCGAATGTTTTTTCCTGGAGGACACGCAGCAGGCGAACCTGAAGTGCCGGCGAAATATCACCAATCTCGTCGAGGAATATGGTGCCCCCGTCAGCCCGGGCAAAACGGCCGGGATGATCACTGCGGGCGTCGGTAAAGGCTCCGGCCACATGACCGAACAACTCTGATTCAAGAAGTGTGTCGGGCAAGGCGCTACAATTGACCGTTACCAAAGGACCCTGGCGGCGGCCGCTCAAATCGTGGATGGCTTGAGCAAAGAGCTCCTTGCCGGTGCCGCTCTGCCCCTGGATTAGGACTGACGAATCGGAAAGGGCTATCTGGGGCAGGATGTCGAACAGTTTATGCATTTTGATGTTCTTGCTGACGATGTCGTGGAAGGTGTAGCGCTTTTTTAGTTCCTTGTGCAGCGTTTCAACCAGGCGCAGATCCCTGAAGGTTTCGACCCCACCGACGATTTGTTCATCTTCGTTGTACAATACTGACGTTGAAATACTGATCGGAATCCGTTTTCCATCGCCGCGAATTATGTAAGCCGCTTGATGAACATTGGGCCGGCCTGTCTTCAGGGATTTTCGAAGATAACAACCTTCTTCACAGACGTTGGCCTTGAAAACCTCGAAACATTTGCGGCCCAGGGCATTCTGTCTGCTGATTCCGGTGATTTCTTCTGCGGCCCGATTGAAGTAGGTAACATTCCAGTCTTGGTCGACTGTAAAAACTCCGTCGGCAATGGAGTCCAAGATGCTGTCGCGCCACCTCGAGCCGGGTGGAGTGTCCGCGGGAGTGCTCATAAGAGAAATATGGTCTTCTTTTGCCTGCCCGTCAATCTCCCTGACTCTTTTACTTGAAAAATTGAAGGAAAACTAACTACTCTTGTACCTGATTTGAGATACTCTGAGTAGGAGGCCCATGTCTTCGAAGTCTTACCGTTTAGGCTGTGATATCGGCGGCACCTTCACCGATTTCGTACTGCTGAACGATCGCACCGGCGATATTCATATTAATAAATGCCTGACAACTCCGCATGACCCATCCGATGCGGTTGAAAACGGGATTAAAGAGTTGCAGGCTGATCTGCCCGGTTTTGTCGAGCAGCTCGACGAGGTTATCCACGGTACCACCCTTGTTATTAATTCGATTATCGAACGCAAGGGCGCCAAGACCGGGCTAATCACGACCAGGGGATTTCGGGATGTACTCGAACTTGGTCGCGAGATTCGTTATGCGCCCTATGATGTCTTTGCCGAATTTCCGAAGCCCCTGGTCCCCAGACGGTTCCGCTTGGAAGTCGACGAGCGTATCAGAAGCGACGGCTCAGTACTCAAGCCGCTCGACCTCGATCAGGTCAAAGAAGTTGTCGAGGAGTTGATTGGCCTGGGCGTTGAATCGATTGCCGTTTGCCTGATTAATTCGTTCGAAAACCCAACCCATGAGATGTTGGTCAGGGATATTATTCAACAGCTGGCCCCGGATATTTCGGTCTCCATTTCGTACGAAGTTCTGCCCCAAATCCGAGAATACGAAAGAACCAGCACGACTGTCACCAACGCCTATGTCAAACCTTTGACCGGTAGGTACCTGACGCGCCTGTCCGAGAGGCTTCACTCGCTTGGTTCACGCGGCAAACTTTTTATTATGCTTTCGAGCGGGGGAATCACATCAATTAAGACCGCTTCTAAGTTTCCGGTCAGAATCATCGAATCGGGGCCTACCGCGGCGGTCATTGCCGGTCAGTTCTACGGTAAAATGTTCGATTTACCCGAGATGTTTTGTTTCGACATGGGCGGCACGACTGCCAAGTCATGCCTGATCCAAAACGGCCAGGTCGGAGTAGTTCCAACATTCGAGGTTGGTCGCGTACAACGCTTTATGAAAGGCAGCGGTCTTTCGATCCAGGTGCCGGTCGTCGATCTGATGGAAATCGGGGCTGGCGGAGGTAGTATCGCCAAAGTCAGTAAAATGGGGACCTTGCAGGTCGGACCGGAAAGTTCGGGCGCTGACCCGGGTCCGATTTGTTACGCTCGGGGCGGGGAAGGACCATGCGTTACCGACGCCGACTTGTTATTGGGTTATCTGGACGAGAATTACTTTTTAGGCGGCGAGATGAAACTCGATGCCCGTAGCGCAAAGGCCGGGGTCGAAGATAAAATTGCCAAGCCGCTCGGAGTTTCTTTCATTCAGGCAGTTTGGGGAATTCACGATCTAATCAACGAAACCATGGCCGCCGCAGCCAAGACACACATTGCCGAAAAAGGCGGCAATCCTAAAGTAGTCACCCTGGCCGCCTTCGGCGGGGCTGGTCCGGTCCACGCCTATGGTCTGGCCAAGAAGCTCGGGGCACCGCGCTTGATTGTTCCACCGAATGCCGGAGTTGGGTCGGCCCTGGGATTCTTCACGGCTCCCCGGGCGTTTGATTTGGTCAGAAGCCATAAGGTCGCCCTGAGCGAGGCCGACTTTTCGGAAATCGAGCGCATTTTTTCGGACATGGAAACCGATGGAGCCAATACGCTGAAAGAATCCGGGGCGGCCGAGGAAGAAATCGATTTTGACCGGACTGTCGACGTGCGTTTTATCGGCCAGGGTTCCGAAACCAACCTGCCGGTTCCTGAACGCGATTTTAGCAAGATCAACAAAGAGCAAATTCGCCGGCGTTTTGATGAAATCTACGAAAAGCTGTACGGCCGCACATATCCCGACTCACCGATTGAATTCATCAACTTCAAAGTCCGTGCCCGTTTGCCCGAACGCCTGCTGCAATTGCCGCGGGCCAGTCAGCAATGCAAATCTCTCGATTCGGCCATTAAAGGCGAACGCCAGGCCTACTCGGTCCTGGCCTCTGATTTCATCGGGCACACCGTCTATGATCGTTACAAACTGTTTCCCGGCGCCAAATTCAAGGGGCCGGCAATCATCGAAGAACGCGAGTCGACGGTCGTAGTCGGCGAAGATGCCTCGGTTAGGATGGATGAATTTGGCTTTTTATGGATCGACATTAAAGCAGGTCTTCGAAAATGAAGTTCGATCCGATCACTCTCGAGATACTCTGGCGTCGACTGATTTCGATTGTTGACGAAGCCGACAGTACCGTGGCCCGGACCGCATTTTCGAGCTTGTTGCGTGATGCTCACGATTACACCTGCATGTTTACCGACAAAAAAGGCCGCGAACTTGCTCAAGGTTCTTTTGCGACTCCCGGCCAATCGGGGGCCATGTCTCTGGGGATCAAGAATCTGGTCCACAAGCTGCCGGCTGACGACCTCGGGCCCGGTGACGTATTCATTACCAACGATCCCTGGGCGCTGGCCGGACATCTCAACGACATTTGCGTGTTCAGTCCGATCTTTTACAAAAACAGCCTGACCGGTTTTACTGCCTGCGTTTTTCATCACTCCGACATCGGCGGACGAGTCGCGTCCGACAATCGCGACGTATTCGAAGACGGTCTCTTTATCCCCCTGGTCAAACTCTATTCGCGCTCGGAACCCAACCAGGCGGTTTTCGAAATGATTCGTTATAACGTCCGGACACCCGACGAAGTTATCGGGGATATCCGTTCGCAGATAGCCGCCAATCACGTGTGTGCCGAGCAAGTTTGTCAGATGCTGGCCGAGTACAAGCTGGACAGCCTGGACGACCTGGCCGATGAGATTATTGATCGAACGGCCAAGAGCATGCGGGCGGCAATCGAACAGACCCCCGACGGCGTCTATCGGGCAGAAGGAATCATCGAACAGATTCCCGGCCGGGCCGACGTCGTTATCAAAGCGGCGGTTGAAATTGACGGCAGTAACATTTTAGTCGACCTGGAAGGTTCCTCGGCCCATGTCGAATGGGGCGGCAATGTCGTTTTCAACTTTACCTATGCCTATGTGTTCATGGCGATTAAAAGCATGTTAGATCCGGACGTGCCTAATAATGACGGTTGCTCGGCGCCAATTTCGTTGAAGGCCCCCAAAGATTCGGTGGTTAATTGCACTTTTCCGGTGGCGGTTGCGGCCCGGATGCAGATCGGACATTTCTTGACCGAAATAATTTACCGGGCCCTGAGCCAGGTGGTACCCGATCGAGTCATCGCCGGCAGCGGAGGCACTCCGGCGACCATGAACGTTTTTTACGGTAAGTGGCACGACGGTCGTCCATGGCATTCGGTGATTATCAGGGGCGGGGGGATGGGAGCTAGTTCGGCTAACGATGGCTATTATAATTATATCTTTCCGGCCAACGGGGCCAACACGCCGGTTGAAATACTCGAAAGTGATACACCCCTAATCGTCGAGAGCCGCGAGTTGTTGATCGACTCGGGCGGGCCCGGCAAATCAAAAGGCGGACTGGGTCGGCGGGTTGTCTTCAAGGTGCCGACCGGTGTGACTGCCCCGAGCGGGCCGGTTAATCTGGGAATTCAGAGCGGCCGCTTTCGCTATCCACCCCAGGGTCTTTTCGGTGGTAAAGACGGGGCCAAGGCCGGCTTTGTAGTCAACGATAAACCAGGAAATCCCTACGGGCTTACTCAGCTCAAGCCTGGCGACCGGCTGGTCATGGACGCGGCCGGCGGCGGCGGCTATGGCAACCCCTATGAACGCGATGCCGAGCTGGTTGCACAGGATGTGATCGACGGCTATGTCAGTTACGAAAAAGCCCGTGACGAATACGGGGTCGTGATCGATCCGGACAGCGGGCAAGTCGACTCCGCCGCGACCGAAAAGTTGAGAAAGGCCCGGACAAGTTAGATTTACAAGGTCCCCACAAACGCGGGACAATATGCTAAAATAGAAGGCCAAGAAGAGATGAATGAACCTTCGGCTTGGTTTGCCCAGGGAGGTGTGCGATGTTGAAAGGAAAGACTCCTCTAATTATTGCGTTGTGCCTTGGTTTGGTAGGCGCGCTGTTGGCTTATAAAACTATAAAACAGACCGAAGACCGATTTACCAAAGACTGGGCCCTGGTTCCGATTGTTGTCGCCAGTCAAGACATCGATGAAGGCTCCCAGCTGGATTTTAATATGGTGGCCAGGATGCAGTCACCAACCCAGTTCGTGACCGGCTCGATAGTCAAGCCCGATCAGATCGAGCGCGTAGTCGGTCAGACGGTCATGGCTCCCTTACGGCGAGGTGATCCGATCCTGTGGAGTCATTTCTACTCGGAAGGAACAGTTGAACGGATGAGCCGGATTGTCAGGGAACGCGGCCGGGCGATCAGCCTGGATTTCTCAGGCAGCAACGGTCTTGCCGGCTGGTTGCGCCCCGGTGATCACGTAGATATCTTGGGCACTTTCACCGATCCCAAGGACGACCAAATTGCTTCAGTGACCTTGCTTCAGAACGTCGTTGTCCTGGCGACCGGGGCAATTTCCGGGGCCACCAACGTCGATGTGCTCCGCAAGCAAGATCGTGGGTACAAGTCGGTTACTCTTATGGTATTGCCTGAGGAGGCCGAGATTCTCACTCTGGCTGCTGAACTGGGTTCATTACGATTGACTCTCAGAAACGAATCGGACATGGCCACCATGGAAAAACGCAATCGCGCCACTCTTCACACTCTGATGACCGGAGAGCGAATGAAGACTATTTGGAAACTGCGCGAGAAACTGCCTGACGTAATCTATCTGACGCCCAAGGGTACTCAATAACAGCCAGCCCGTCTGTCAAGCGTGAGTTGCGCTGATTCCCAGTTCAAAAGCCTGTCGATTGGCTTCTAAAAAGCGGAGGGGGATTTTTTTCACAATCGCCTGCCAGAGAACCTCACGGCCAAAGGGCAAGATCTCCAGACCGACCAGGGCCCCGAGCAAGGCGACATTCAGCGCGCGCGGCAAGCCGGTCTGTTTGACCAGGTCGGGGCCGTCGACTTCGAACAGGTGGGGGGTCACCTCGCGGATGGCTTCAAGAATTCCTTCGAGCGGCGGATAACTTTTACCTGCAATCGCCAGACTCAAGGGCACAATTTTGCCCAGGTTGAGGACGATTTTGGTGTGTTTGGAAATCTTGGGCAAGGCGCGCTTGACCTCGAGCGGCTCGAGGCCCAGGACAACATCTGCTTCACCTTCACCGATATGTGAGCTGTAGCCCTTTCCGAAGATTACCGAGCACTCAACTGAACCCCCGCGTTGTGACATACCATGCAGTTGACCGACGATAACCGGCATACCCGAAGACAAGGCGGCTTCGCCCAGGAAGCGGGCCGCCGTCAGGGCACCCTGGCCGCCGACCCCGGCAATCAATAGCTTCAAGCGCTTGATCGGAAGGGTCATTCTTCCATCTCCTCGGCCGGCGCTTCGAGCGGGCCCAAGGCCGGTTCGTTGGATGCGGCCTGGATCGGCTGGCTTACTTTTTTAATCGCCCCATTGGGACATAGCTCGGCGCAAACCCCACAGCCCATGCATAATTCCGGATCAATGAAGATCTGTTGATCTTTGACGAAAAATGCCGGACAGCCAAACAGATCGAGGCAGATTCGGCAGTTGCCGCACGTGCCGCAGACCATGCAGCGCCGGGCTTCGGTTTGAGCCTGACTTTCAGTCAGGCCGGCCACAACTTCGGCGAACCCATCCAGGCGTTGTTCGGCTTCGAGTTGCTTCGGTCGTTGGCGCTCGACCCGATCCGCCCGGCTGACACCTGTTCGGCTGGCGGG
Organism: Deltaproteobacteria bacterium; assembly: GCA_019307065.1. Taxonomy (GTDB): domain Bacteria; phylum Myxococcota; class B64-G9; order B64-G9; family B64-G9; genus JAFDKH01. The sequence continues at coordinate 32,957 of JAFDKH010000009.1, read as the reverse complement.
ACAGTCTTGAGTGACTGGTGGGGGTACCGCTAACCAATCGGCGGCTTTGGCTCCGCGCAGGCGGCTGTCGATTCCCCAGGCCGCTCGTCTTCCGGTGGCGATCGCGTCAGTTACCGTACGTTCACCGGCGACCAGATCTCCACCGGCAAAAACTTTATCAATTGAAGTCTGACAGGTTGCCGGATCAATTTGAAGTAAACCGCTCGAATCAGCCGCCGGGACAGGCTGGCCGCCGGAAAACAGATCGGGCGCAGGAGTCTGGCCGATCGCCGCAATTATTTGATCAGCCGCGAGCAGGGTTTCGGAGTCGGCCACCACGACCGGCCGCGCCCGGCCGGATTCATCCGGCTGGCCGGGTTGTGTCCTGACACAGACCAGGCCGGCTTGTTCGATTCTGTGCGGGGCCAGTTGAGTTCGGAGCAGGATGCCTTCTTGCTCGAGAGCCGCGATTTCTTCCTTGATGGCCGGCATTTCTTCGAGCCGCCGCCGATAGGCAATCGTGACTTCACAGGCTGAAAGCCTTTTGGCAACCCGGGCGGCATCCAGGGCGGCGTTGCCTCCGCCGATCACAACCACCCGCTTGGGCTTGCCGGCTGACTTACCGAGGTTGGCTTGTTGCAGGTATTCAAGAGCATCGACAATCTCGGGATAATCGGGCTGGGCCGGGTCTTCGACCTGGAGTTTAATCCCCAGGCCGGCACCAACTGCCACAAAGACTGCTTGATAGTCTTGGGCCAACAAGCCGTCGATCTGAAAGTCGACTCCCAGGCGTTGGCCGCCGATGAAGTTTATGCCCAGCGAAAGAATGCGCTCGATGTCGCGCTCTAGAGCCTCTCGCGGGAGGCGGTAGGCGGGAATACCGCTGCGCAAGAGCCCACCCGCTTTGTGATCAGCATCGAGCAGGTCGACCTGGTAGCCGCGCAGGGCAAGATCGTGGGCAGCCGCCAGACCGGCCGGGCCGGAGCCGATCACGGCTATTTTCATGCCATTGGCCGGTTCACGCCTGGGTTGATAGGCGATATTTTCACGCCTGGCCCAGTCTATTACGAAACGCTTGAGTTCGTTGATCGCCACCGGTTCGTCTAACTCGGCCCGTACGCAAACCGATTCGCAGGGGTGGTGGCAGACCCGGCAAACACTTTCCGGGAGCGGCACGAGTCGGATGATTTGCTCGAAGGCTGCCTGATACTCACCCGCCGCAATGTGTCCGGTGTAACCCTGAATGCAAAGTCCCAAGGGACACTTGAGGCTGCAAGGCGCCTTGCTGGGAAGCGAGGCCTCGCTCTTGTTTGTCTCCATCGCCCGGCAACGCGCCAGGTGCCGTTCAAAACCTTCGCTAATCTCCTGTTGACAGCGCAGACCGCAATCTTCTCTAGAACATGTCTGGCAAAGCGCCTGATCGATTTCGTAGGTACCGACCTGGTAGGGTCGTTTGGTTTCGCGGGCCAGGTGAACCGGGCAAGTTCTTTCACAAATCACCACACTGACACCCTGAGCGTCGCGGGCGCGCTCGAAGGCGGCCAGGCAAGCCGGCAGGTCATTGGGGTCGACAGTTTCGACCTTGCGGGCACCCAGGGCCTTGACTAAAGACTCGAGCGGAACATCGCGGCTGAAATGATCACCCTCGCGCTTAACCAACGGGCTGTCCTGAAAACCGGTCATGCCGGTGACATGGTTGTCGAGGATGACCGCCACCATGTTGACGTTTTCTTTAATTGCATTCAAAAGAGCCGGCATGCCCGAGTGGAAAAAAGTCGAATCACCCATGATACCGACAGTGCGTTGCTTGGTTACCCGGGCCACTCCGGCCGCCAGGGAGAATCCGGCACCCATGCACAACAGAGCATCAGCCGTATTCAAGGGCGGGCCGTAGCCGAGCGTGTAGCAGCCGATGTCGTTGAAATACAGGCCTTCCTCTCCGAAGACTGTTCGCAGGGCATATTGTGAAGCCCGGTGCGGGCAGCCGGGGCACAACGAGGGCGGCCGCGGCGGAACAAATTCGGGTTCGTCGAGCCTGACCGGCTCGGGACCCAACCCGAGCCCGGTGTAAATTGCCTTTTGGATCTGGCGCGGCTCGTATTCGAACTCGACCGGCAGGTGTCCGCTGCGCTTACCGATCACCTCGGTGGCGGTCTTGTGCCGAGCACACAGCGCGAGGATCGCATCTTCCAAGTAAGGTGACAGCTCCTCGACTATGAGTACTCGTTCGACACCGGCGAGGGCCGAAAGTAAGCGCTCGGTCGGCAGGGGATAGACTGCCCCGACTACTATAAACTTGAGTTGATCAATCAGTCCGCGTTCGTTCAGCAAATCAGCCGTGGTGCCAGCCGGGGCACCGGATGCCAGAATGGCCAATTTGCCTTGACCGCTGTCCCGGATGAATTCCGATTGGGCGATTTCCTGCTCGGCCAGGCTCAGGCGTCTTTTTAGATCACCTCTAAGTCGGCGGGCGTTTACCGGAATCGGGACGAAGCGTTTGGGGTCCTTGGTAAAGCCCTTGACCTGCGGTCTTTTCAAGCGGCCGTACTCGATCACGGCTCGCGAGTGGCAGACCCGGGTGGTCGGTCGCATGATTACCGGCAGCTGGCATTTCTCCGAAAGCTCGAATGCAAAGCGGCACATTTCGTAGGCCTCAGCCGGCGTACTGGGATCGAGGACCGGGATGTGCAGCATGGGAGCCAGCAGGCGCTGATCTTGCTCATTAGGGCTGGTCCGACATGAGGGATCCCCGGCCGAAACAATCACCATTCCGGCCACAGTTCCCACGTAAGGTATAGTCGAGAGCGGGTCGCCGGCATACATCAGACCGAGATGTTTCATGGCGCAAATCGAACGGGCCCCGGCCAGTGAGGCGGCAAAGGCCATTTCTAAAGCGATCTTCTCATTGACCGAGTATTCGAAAACAATCCCGGCATTATCTGCCACCCGGGCGAACGAATCGGTTATCTCAGAAGAAGGCGTGCCCGGGTACCCGGCCGCAAAAGCCACTCCAGCTTCGAGCGCTCCGCGCACGATTGCTTCGTTGCCCAAAAGACATTCGGTGTGTCCCTGGATATCAATCAGGAGCGGATCTGTCGATTGGTTAGCCATCTGACCTCGCAAAATAATGCCACCCCAACGTAAAGTAAAAGATTGCAGGTTGATTGATGGTTGTCAACGCCAGTGAATCTGGGTTTCTATGGTCGCAATGGAAATTTGAGTGGTGTTTCCCGGCCGACATCGCCTGGTTGGGAGCAACTAAGTTCTATTGAGTCGTTGCGGGTTGCTTGGGGCAGGGTGGGCAGACCTGCTTGGGACAGCCTTTTTTCTTGTCTTCTTCGGGTGCCGGCGCGGGTTCGCCCTTGATGCGTCTCATTTCATAGTGCTTGCCGCGGTTTTTGATGATGCGTTTATACCAATGTTTGGGGTAACCCGGGTGGGTGACCTTGCCGAGTTCATCCCTGACGTTGCCGTCTAGGTATTTGACCAGTAGTTCGAGGCCCAGCTTGCGGAAGCGATCAGTCACCATTTCACCCTGCTTGGCCGAGTAGTTGCCCAGGTAATCGCGGGCTAATTCGGGCGCGGTCTTGTAGAGATTCATGGCCGCCTTTTCGATCTCGGGTTGCCGGGCAAAGAAACCGCCTTCCAGCTCACGCTGAACAACCTGGATGTCTTTGATGATGTCAACGTAGCGGGTGTAGGCCCAGTTGGATACAAAGTTGAATACCCAGAAGGCCGAGTCCCAGGTGAAGGTGTTGAAATCGCCCGTGCCGACGGCATACGGCTTGGATATCTTGCGGATACCGCAATACATCGGCACATAGACGGTGCTGAAAGTGTCATCGACGCTGAACCAGAGAATGCCGCCGATCGGGTTGGGCATCCAGGAACGCGACTGGGTCACGAAAGAAAAACCGGTTTGCTGGGTTGAAGTCGAACGCTCGTTGAAATATTTCTTGCCGTCCATTTCCCAGATTAGCGGCCGCCAGCGGTAGGGCAGGTTATATGGGCCGGCCCCGACACCTTTGGTCAGATCCATCGGCGAGTCTTCGAAATGATCGCGCATCAATTCGATTACATCATGGACCGAAAGTTTCTTGTCGGGCTTGATCCACAAAGGCATCGGCTTGGCGCCCTCGACACCCATGGCGTAATCAGGCGACAGCTTGAGCGAGGGAGCGATTCTTCTGAAAAAGCTCCAGACCCGGGCTTCACAGATTCTAAGCCCGGTGAAGTCCATCGGGGCGTAGGCAGCCGCAAAGGAAAAATCTTTGTCTTTGCCCTTGAAGTACCCTTTCTTGCGGGCGAAGCTGATCACGTCCTTGGCATACAGCGTGTTTTTCTTGTTGTTCAAGGGAAACTTATTGATGCGGGCCTGATTGGCGTGCGCGGTAACATAGCCGTCGGGGACTCGGCGGGCTACCCAGACGGCACCCTTGTCGTCCGGGCCCTTGCTGATGATGTCCATTATCCAGACTTCGAGCGAGTCGGAGATCGACAGCGATTCGCCCGAACTGTAATAACCGTACTTGGCGACTAAATCGCCCATGATCAAAATAGCTTCGCGGGCGGTCTGGGCCCTTTGCAGGGCGATGTACATCAGGCTGCCGTAGTCCATGATCGCCTTGGGATCTTTGAGCTCTTTGCGTCCACCCCAGGTTGTTTCACCGATGGCTACCTGGTATTCGTTTATGTTGCCGACCACCGAATACGTCCGCGGTACCTCGGGGATCTGTCCGAGACGTTTGCCGGTGTCCCATTCGTAGATAGTCAGCATTTTGCCGGGAGCGTGTGTCATGGCCGGGGTGTAATACAACTCACCGTACAAAACGTGAGAATCGGCAGCATAGGTGATCATGGTTGAGCTATCGGCCGAGGCGCCCTTGGATACAAGAAAATTGGTGCAGGCTAAAACGGCCGGACAAAACAAGTAAAAATACAAGCTGACTGCCGCTGAGGTTGAGATGATCTTTTTGTTCATGGTTGGGACCCGATTCTGGAAAGTTTGAAGTTGCTATCAAAAAGCCAGGTTCGAATACTAGCCTCAAACAGTACAGATCTGCAATGCTTGCGTCTAAATTGGGTTGCTTAATTCTTGTCGGGCTGGGCGGGCGGGCCTTCGAGTAAAACGAACTCTTTTAAGAATTCAGTCAACATTTTTTCTTTAGTCTCGGAGATTTTAGAAAAAACAACGCCGGCCCCGGGCATAACGTGCGGGCGGGACGGATCCGCGTGTACCACCCGGACAATTTTACCGCTCAATGGCAACGACTGCCGGGTGGTCGGGTGCTCGATTGTGACTGCCAGGTTGGAGTCGATGACTGGCGGCTCGTGTGTCTGAATGAAGACGCCGTTGCGGGATATGTCGCGGCAGTAGCTAGTGCCGGCCTGTTCGGCCGAGGTGTATTTGACTTTGATTCGGCGTTTGATGCGCGGGTGAAAGCGGTGCTCGTCGATTGATTCCGATTCGTTGCGAGGGTTGGCGACTTTCTTGACCATGTAATCCAGAATGGCTTGCTTGCCCTTTTCATCTATCATCAGAAAATGAAGGCCGACTCCGACCGGCAGGCCCGGCGCGGGAAACTCTTCAGACCGGATCACCTTGGCCACAATTCTTACCGGATCGGTAGTGCCCGGGATCTGGAGAGCGACCTTGATGCGCTCGCCTTCATCCAGCAGGTGTTCGCTGGCTACAAACATACCGTCGGCGCTCAGGTCGGCGGTCGGTAGCTCGAAAGAACCTTCCTGGTACAAGAATTCAGCCGCCAGTTGGCTGTCGAGCCGCGAATACTGGCGGCGCTCTAGCAGACGCCCGCGAACACAATCATTGACCAGATTATAAATTGTGGCTTTTTGATCATAGGTCAGATCGATAAACTTGATGCCCATGCCCTGTTTGTCGATCCGCTTGCCTTGGTTTATCCAGACTACTTCTCCCTTGACGTCGAAAGAGAACCGCTTTTTAGCCAGAACGATTTCGATATCAATCTTCTCCCCGACTGGCAACGGGTTGATTGTCGAGATGAACAGACCGCCTTCTCCCATCACTGGAATGTAGCGGTCCTTGAATTCATTGCTGGTCCAATAGCGGGCCGAAAGCGTCGAGGGGGCTCTGATGAACTCACGCCGATCTGCTTCGAGATCGGGAGACTGCTGAAACAAGACGTGCTCAATCTCGTTGCGCAGAGTTTTCCAGTCTTGACGCTCATTGGCTGACAAGCTCTGGGGATCTTCATGCTTGCGGAGGTTGAGAGAGTTAAAGGCTTCGAGAAGGCTGTTGTAGGTCATTATCTTACCCCTCCTGTGGGTATCTTATCTGATACCAGGGGATAAATGTCAATAGACCGGCCTATTTCAGCTCATCCCACTTGTAGTCGATCAATTCGAGGAGTACGCCGTTGACTTTTTTGGGATGGATGAATGCGAATTCGCAGTCTTGGAATTTGCGAGCCCCACCGATGAAAGGGTAATCTTTGCCTTCAAGCTCGTCTATGGCTGCACGGGTGTTGTCGACGTTGAGCGAGATCAGCATGATGCCTTCACCGCGTTTTTCTATGAATTTAGCGACCTCACCGTCGAGAGTCGTCGATTCCATCAATTCGAAGCCGACTCCGCTAAGCCAGTAGCGGGCGACGTTTATTTTTTCGGATTCGTCGATGTAGGCATCATCGGGCTTGTCTTTGCCCAAGATCGGCTCCCAGACTTTCTTGGCTTCTGCGAGGTTCTTTACTGCGATGCTAATATGGTCGATTTTGTTGATTTTCATGTTCATTTCTCCTTGAGGATTTCTGATTTTAAAGCCTGTAACGATTGACACTTGCGTAAAACTTGCTTAGATTACCACTGAAATAGGGGCGGGCAACGAAACTTAGGAAGTGAGGTAAGCTATGTTGGACATAACTCCAGAAGCCCGTGAAAAGCTTAGTATTTTCATGAAGGAGCGCAAAGAGAGCGCGCCGTTGAGAATTTATCTGGCCTATGGCTGAGGCGGCCCCTCTTTGGGTTTGGCTCTGGATGAGCCAAAAGACACTGACAAAACGTTCGATATTGACGAAATAAAGTTTGTGATCGAAGAAGAGCTGTTGACTAAAACCGGTGAAATAAAGATCGAGTACACCCAGAACCCATTCGGGGGAGGGTTCAAGATCGAATCGGCCAACCCGCTCTCGGCCGATGCCGGATCGGATGCCTGCGGCAGCTGCAGTTGCTGACCAACTCCAGTAGTTTTATTTAATTTATTTCAGCCAGCCGGCGACTTCCAGGGCATGGTAGCTTAAAATCAGATCTGCCCCGGCTCGCTTAATCGATACCAATATTTCACGAATGATGCGCTCGCGATCGAGGATACCGGCCTTGGCGCCGAACTCGATCATGGCGTATTCACCGCTTACATTGTAGGCCGCTACGGGCACATCGGTACTTTCCTTGACCGCCCGAATGACATCCAGATAGGCCAGGGCCGGTTTGACCATCACCATGTCGGCGCCCTCTTCCAGATCCGTCCAGACTTCCTTTAAAGCCTCGCGAATATTGGCCGGGTCCATCTGGTACGACTGACGGTCGCCGAATTGGGGTGCCGAGCCGGCTGCATCCCGAAAAGGGCCGTAAAAGGCGCTGGCATATTTGGCGGCATAAGACAGAATGGCAACTTGTTCGAAGCCGGCCTGGTCGAGGCCCTTGCGAATGGCGGCTATGCGGCCGTCCATCATGTCCGAAGGCGCGACGATATCCGCCCCGGCTTCGGCTTGCGAGACGGCCGTATCAGTCAGCATCGCCAGGCTGGGGTCGTTGTCGACATCATTGTCGCGGATGGCCCCGCAGTGGCCGTGCGAAGTGTATTCGCACATGCAGACATCGGTTATTACCGCCAGAGGAAGCTTTCGCTGTTTAACCGCCCTGACCGCCTGTTGGACGATACCGTCGGGGGCAAAAGCCCCACTGCCTTGCGGGTCTTTTTTTTCGGGAATGCCGAAAAGCAAGATGGCTTGCAGTCCGGCCGCACTGGCTTTTTCTGCTTCGGCGACCAGTGAGTCGAGGCTATGCCGATACTGTCCGGGCATGGCCTGGATCGGCTCGGGCTTGGCTAAATTTTCTTGAACGAATAAAGGGTAAATCAAGTCTTCGACATGTAGATGAGTTTCTCTGACCAGGTTGCGAATCGCAGCCGTGCGCCTGAGCCGGCGTGGTCGCTGAGTGGGAAACATTTTACCTCCTTACGCTAGAGTACGAGACGATAGCCGCTGCCCCTGACGGTCAAGATGTGTCGGGGCCGGTCGGGGTCCGGCTCGAAGAGCTTGCGCAGACGCATAATGAAGTTGTCGACTGTTCGTTCGGTGGGTGAGACGTCCATGCCCCAGACATCTTCGAGAATGTCCGAGCGGGTCAATGTCTTGCCGCGGGCCTTGACCAGCAGCTTGATAATATCGACTTCTTTCTCGCCCAGAATAATGTCACCCTCATTGCAGGTGGCTTCCCGAGTTTCTACGTTGATCTGGAAATTGCCTAGTTTGACAACGTGGTCCGAGGGAAGCTCGCGATCAGACTGTGAACGCCTGACTAGCGCATTGACCCTGGCGATCATCTCGGCCACATCGAAAGGCTTGGGCAGATAATCATCGGCGCCAATTTCGAGGGCTTGGACCTTGGTGGCGGTATCGCCGCGAGCGGTCAACATCATGACCGGCGTGTTGACATTGTTTTGGCGGAGCTCTTCGAGAATCGTCATTCCGTCTCTCTCCGGCAGGCTGATGTCCAACAAGATCACATCGAAGGTGCCCTGGCTGGCGAGTTCGACCGCCTGACTTCCTCTGCGCTGCCAGACTACTTCGTAACCGGCGCTTTCTAAGTTCATGCGAACCATGGTGCCGACCAGTTCTTCATCCTCAACCAGCAAAGCCTTCGGACTCATTTACCAGCCTCCCTGAGAGAGAGAGTAAACCGGCTGCCCGTCCCTGGTCCATCGCTTTTTGCGGTTAAGTTGCCTCCCATGCGGTGGGCCAGGGCAAAAGCAATTGAGAGTCCCAGTCCAGTGCCGTGTTGGGCGGCGGCTTTTTCATCCAGGGCACGTTTGAAGGGTATGAAAAGTTTAGCAGCCTTTTCCGGCGAAAAACCGATGCCTTGATCCTCAACCGAGATTTCGACGGTCTGATCAGTCTGACTGACTCGCAAAGTAACCTGGGGTGACTGCCCGCCGTACTTGAATGCGTTGTCGGTAAGATTCTCGAGGATGAGATGTAGCGCGTTGCCATCGCCGGTTACACTCAGGCCTGGATCGGCAGCCTGCCACTCGAGACGGATCGCATCGGGATGTTCAATCAAGTAGCGTCGGCGGTGTTCGATAAAGCCGTCGAGTAGTTGGCGAAGCTCGATTGGCTCGAGCTGTAGTTGAAAGCCTGTCCGCCGTAGATGGCCCGAAATGAGGACGTTCTCAATCATATGCTCGAGCCGCTCGGCCTCCTTGATTCCCAGGCCATACAAGCGCTGGGCTTCGGCCTGGGGTACCCGGTCTTCGGCAAAGGTCTGTAGCATGGACTTGATGCCCGTCAAGGGCGTTTTCATTTCGTGAGAGACCGAGGCGACGAAGGCTTCCATGCGGCGCATATGCCTTCGTTCCTGGCCGACCAGGCGGTAGAGCATGAATGTCAGGACAGCCAGAAGAATAACCAGCAAGCCGCCTTCGCCGATCAACATCAGACGGCGGCGTTGAAGTCTGGTTTCAATCTTGGCCAGGGCGGCTGGTTTGACGCGCACGCCGATTGAGGGAAAGTTGGGCACGGCCGGCGCGAAAATCATGTTTTTTTCGAAAGATTCAGCCGCGATGATTTCCAAAGGCATCGGACCGGCCAGTGGACCGAGCTCGGGTTTTTGATTGCCGTGGCCGAGCATCAGGGCGGTCACTACGCAGCCATGCACCAACTCGTTCAGCTGGGTTTTCTTTTCGAGCTCGACCGAGCGCATGAAAAAGATCGTCCACCAGGTTCCCAGGGCCGCCAGAGCCAGCAAGGTCAGACCGAAAAGAAAATGGTATTTTAATATGCGCTTCATACAGCTACAGGTTACTTCAGGGCCCGGGCGATCTCAACCGCCAGATCACCTACCTCTTGGGTTGTGTGAGCAGTCGACAGGAAAGTGACTTCATAGGCCGAAGGTGCCAGATAGATTCCGCGATCGAGCAGGGCCGGGTGCATCCGGTTGAAACGCTCGGCCGCTTCGGGACGAACTGCATCAGCTGTTCGGGGCAGCTCTCCCTCGGCCAGATGCAGCCAAAGCACCGAACCCAGCCGGCGCCAGTTGACGAAGGTCAACTTGGCAGTTTCTTTCTTGAGGGTTTCATCGAAAGTCTGACCAAGCGACTCGAGTTTGACGTAGCACTCATCGTCGGCCAGGATCTCTAAGGTGGCGATCCCGGCCGCTAACGAAACCGGATTGCCCGAGAGAGTGCCGGCCTGGTAAACACCGCCCAGAGGGGCCAGCGCTTGCATGATTTCTTTTGAGCCGCAAAGTGCCCCGACCGGCATGCCGCCGCCGATTATCTTGCCCAGAGTGATAATGTCCGCCCGGACGCCGAGCGAATCGGCGTAACCGCCAAAACTAAGCCTGAACCCGGAGATGACTTCGTCGAAGATCAACAAACTGCCATGTTGAGTGCAGAGTTGGCGCAGTTTCTGCAGCCATTCGACCCGCTGTTGAAGCAACCCGTTGTTGGCCGGCAGCGGCTCAACAATTGCGGCTGCCAGATTTTTGCCATGGGATTCGAAGATTTTTGCCAGGGCCTCTTCGTCATCGAGCGGACAAACGATTGTCTCGGCAGCGAAGGACTCCGGGACGCCCTGACTAGAGGATCTGCCAAAAGTGACCAGCCCGGAGCCGGCCTTGACCAGCAGAGAATCGGAATGACCATGGTAGCCGCCCTCGAATTTGAGGATCTTCGGCCGGGCGCTCACTCCTCGAGCCAGACGGATGGCCGTCATGACTGCCTCGGTGCCCGAACTGACGAAGCGCACCTGTTGCATGCTCGGGAAAGCCGACAGGATTCGCTCGGCCAATTCGATTTCTTTTTCACAGCAGGCCCCGAAACTCAACCCGTCCCGGGCCGCTCGCTTGACCGCCTCAACTACTGCTGGGTGGGCATGACCCAGAATGAGCGGGCCCCAGGACAGGCAGTAATCGACGTATTCATTTCCATCGGCATCAAAGAAACGCGAACCGGCTGCCCTGGAATAATAAAGGGGTGTGCCGCCGACACTCTTGAAGGCTCTGACCGGGCTGGATACTCCGGCGGGCATCAGGCGGCAGGCTTTTTGATAAAGCGTTTCGGACTTTTGGGTTACTCTTCGCATGGTCTCTCCGATTCGGTCGAGCGCTGGCCGGCTCGCGTCAGACTGTCCAGCCAGCTGTCGAATTGCGTGCCGATCATTTCGTACGACTCGACTCCCAGCTCTTGTAAGGCTGCAATAGTAGTCGAGCCGATCGCTAAGAATGATTTTTCTTTCATCCACGGGTTTTTTTCAAGCAGTCGTTTGACCGCCGAAGGTGAAGCTATAAAAATAGCGGCTACCTCGAAAGGCTGCCAAGACGCAATCTCGGGTGCCAGGTTTTCATAGACAATGCCGGGTTCGAGCTGGTGGCCGGCATGTTGAAGGAGAGTATCCATTTTACCGGCTCGTAAGTTTCCGCGCACGGTCATGATTCGCGCGTTTTGTTTCAGCCGGCTAATCAACATTTCGGCCAGGACTTTACCTTCGGGTGGATCGGCAACCAGATCAACCTTGAATCCGGCGGCAGTCAGCTCGTCGGCCGTCGCCTGACCGACGGCGCCGACTAGACTTGATTCGTCACCAGCCACAATTTGCTCAACCGGATCGAGTTTTGTAAATCCACGCACTCCCCGGCGGCTGGAGAATGTGATTGCGTCGAACGGCCCTTTGGGTAAGTGCGTCTGGCTGAGGTAGTTAGTCGCCAGGCAAGGTATTTCTCTGACGACAATATTGCGCTGTCTCAAGGCCAGTGCCAATTCGAGATTGTCTTCGGGCTCGCGGGTCAGCACCACGGCCGGGCCGGTCGGCAAATCCATTCTTGACTCTTTTCGTTAGAGATGGCCGGGCAACCGGCGCGAATCCATTGTTCAGCTTGTTTTTGGGCCTGGTCTAAAGAGCCGGCTCTGAAATGCTCGACCTGATAGTCGGCTTGATTACCCGGAGCGGCAACCATGACCTGGTAGTCGTCATCTTGACGACGGGCCCAGGCCCCGAAAGGGGCGTGGCAACCTCCGCCGAAAGTCACCAGCAAGGCCCGCTCGGCTGTAACACACGCCCGAGTTTCCATATGATCCAGACCGGCCAGGCGCTGCAATACTTGCTCGTCTTCAGCGCGTGCTTCAACTGCAATGACTCCCTGGCCGGGCGCACATATCCAGCGCCGCGGGTTGAGATCGAAAGCCAGCAGCGGGTCTACTTTGTAAGCTAAGCGGGCCAGACCGGCCCGTGAAAGAATCACGGCGTCGTAGTCGCCGTGGCGGGCCTTGTCGACCCGAGTGGGTACATTGCCCCTGATTGGTGCGGCGATTAGATCTTCTCGGTATACTTTTAGCAAGGCCTTGCGGCGCATAGCCGAGGCGCCGACCCGTGAGCCGTTCTTCAAGGGCAGTTCGTTTTCTCTATGCTGCGCATCCGGTCGGATCAGCAATAGATCAGAGGCTTCGTCGCGTTCGAGAATTGCAGCCAGCCTCAGTCCGGGTGCCAGCCCAGTCGGTAGATCTTTTAATGAGTGCACAGCCAGGTCGATATTTTTTGCGAGCAGCTCGTTTTCGATTTCTTTGGTGAAGAAGCCAATCCCGGACTGCTCGGCCAGGGGAATGTCTTTGAAACGATCGCCGGAAGTTCGAACTACCGTGACCTGGCTGGGGCCGGGAAGTTTTTCAGCCACCCGGCGGGCCTGTTCCATGGCTAATTTGCTACCGCGGGTTCCTATTTTGAGGACTCGTCTTGACACTGGCTCTCCCGGACCGGGCCGCTGGCCTCCTGGGCTTCGCGAACTGCGGTTTCCTTGATTGAACGAAACACTTCAGAAGTATATTCGAGAACAATATTTTTCAAATCAGATTCGAGTCGGTCACGGGCCTCGTCCGGCAAGTAGTCGAGTCGCCGGGCAATTAAATGAGGGATTTCTTCACCGACCAGCTGACGGTGGTTTTTTTGAATTGCGTCGAGAATGCCTGAATAGGCTTGCTCATTGCAGAAAGCCTTGAATTCGAAAACGGCCCGGTCGACTAATTCGCGGGCCTGATTCTTGTTGCTGGCCTGGTTGACCTGATTGGCCTGATGAAACTCGACCAGTTGATCTAGTCCAGCCAGGCTTACATTGGCCGGTAGCCCGACTCGCTCGACTTGCTCGGGTATCCCGATGTCAATCAACAATAGCGGCCGGGTAGCCGAGCGCGGCTTCAGTTGCGAACTCGTAATGATTTTATCCCGGGCGCCGGTACAGATAATCGCAGCGTCGACCTGATCGAGAACTTCCTCGAGGGCCGTAAGCGGGCGCACTCGATCTTGGTTGTCCGGAGTAAGCGTGCGATTTAAAGCGATTGGTTCGAGTTGGCGAGCGTCTTCGAGTACGCCGAGGACCCGGCGCCCGATGCGTCCCAAGCCGATGACTGCCACCCGGGTCGGCTTGTCTTCGAGATTTTTGTTCAGGTATGCTAGCGCCAGGCTATGAACCCCGACCGCGGCACTTTCAATGCAGCCACGCCGGAGTGCAATCCGAACCAGTCTACCGGCAATCGATCCCAAACCGTTTATGATCCTGGAAGAGGTACCTCGTTGGCGTGAAACCTCCAGGGCCCGGTAAAGCTGGCCGGCTATCTGGCGCTCGCCGGTTACCAATGATTCCTGTCCAATGGCCACCCTGAAAATGTGTCGGGCGGCTGCTTCGCCAAGGTAAACATATGGTTCAATGTGTTGCTGAGCTTTTTCCCCGACCCGTTGCAGCATGCGGCTTTTCAGCAATTCGGCTGCCCAGCGGGGATCCGGTCCGGACACAATCCACTCGTTGCGGTTGCAGGTGTTCAGATCGACGAACCCATCGGCCGCCTGGTTTCTTTTCAAGTCGGCCGCCAACTTGGTTGCCTGGCTATCGTCGAGAACCATCAATGATCGCCAATGTGAAGATGCCACCCGGAAATCACAGCCGACCACGGCCAGGCCAAGATCGTTTGAACCATTGTTCAACAAGTTGGTATTCCTTTCTCGAAACTGGCGCTCACCTCGGCAGCGGCCTCGAATCCCGAAGCGACCGCATCCTTCATTCCGACCCCGCGCAAATAGTTGCCGGCAAAATACAGACCCGTAAATTTCTGTCGGCGGGTGTTTATATTCTGCAGGCGCTCAAGATGTCCAAGGGTCAGTTGCGGAATGGCGGCTGAATAACGGGCGACTTTGACAAAATCGGGCGGGGCGCTAAAGCCGGTCAGGAGCTCGAGGTCGTTTTTGACGATTCCCAGCAGAGCCTGGTCATCCAGATCCAGTACCTGGTTGTCCAGCATTCCTCCGACAAATCCGGTCAACAGATCGCCGCCCGCGGGTGTCCGGCCGTTGAACAGGCGGGCCGGAAACAAGACTCCCAGCGTACGCACGCCTTGATTGCGCGGGGCCAGAAACCCGAACCCGTCCGGGATCTGGCTTGCTTTTTGGGCGTGTCCCATGTGGACAACCGCCATGGGTGCCATCGGAATTTCGCTAAACGAGTCGGCCAGGCTGGAGTCGAGATCCCTGAGCACCTCGGCCGCGGCCTGGGGCGGCGTTGCCAGGACGACCCGCGAGGACGAAAACTCGGCTGAATCTGTTTTTACAACGAAGTTATGATCGCGGTATTCGATTTTGCGAACTTCAGAGTTGGTGTGACAGTGGGCGCCCAACATGGCTTCCAACCTCGAGCTCAATTGGCCGAGGCCCTCTTTGAATGAACACAGGCCCTTGGGGCGTTTCAACTTGGGCAACCCCTTAGCCCGGCGCTCGGCCTTGCGTTGCTTTCGAAGGCGCAGGGCTCCCCGAATCATGCTGCCGGTTTCTTGTTCGAATCCCCAGAACAAGGAAAAGGCGGCTTTGGCCGACAGCTTTTCGGGATTGCCGGCATAGACTCCGGAAATGAAAGCCCCGGCCAGGATCCGGGCGGCTTCGGGGCCGAAGCGGCGTTCGAAAAAAGTAGCTGCGCTTTCGTCGGGCGCGCCTCTGAGCTTTGTCCTGAACGGCTCGCCGATCAGTTTGAGTTTGCCCCGCAAACTCAAAAGCCGCGAAGCGACAAAAGAACCCGGGCCACTGAAGACTTTATGCAGCTTGCCGTCACGAACGATGAATCTTTTCTTGGCCGACTTGTTGCTAACCACTATTTCTGATTCAAGGCCGACTTCTGTCGCCAGCGAGAAAATATCGTCGGACGAAGGTAAAAAAGTGTGCGGACCGCGTTCGATCCTGAATCCATCGATCATTTCGGTGCGAATGTTGCCGCCAGCCTGCCCGGCGGCTTCCAGCAATTCGATTGGGCAGCCGGCTGAGCGCAATCGCCAGGCGCAAGCCAGACCGGCAATTCCGCCACCGATGATGATCACTTTATCCGCCACTAGTCGTCTCCCATCCAGCAAGTTTTACGGTCCGCAGGACAAGGCCTGTCAACTCGTCGATGAAGGCCGGATGAGTTCCCGGCGTTGCGGCGCGCCGGTAAGTTGCGATTCCGCATTCTTTGGCCAGTTGGGCAGTTTCCAGGTCGAGTTCATAGAGGGTTTCGAGATTCTCACAAACAAAAGAAACTGGAACGACCATCAGCGACCTGGTGCCGGCTTGACCCAGACGCCGAATTTCGTCGGTCAAGTACGGACGGGTCCACTCAATCGGGCCGAGGCGACTCTGGAATGCCAGTGAACAAGTGACTCCGCGAGGCAATTCGGCCTTGAGGGCGGCAAATGTTCGTTCGACTTCAGCCAGGTATGGATCGCCCTTGTTGACGATTCGCTGAGGCAGGCCATGCGCACTGACGATCACATGGGTGTTCTCTTCGAGCAAGTCGTAGGCTTCTTCTGCCAGGGCCTGGATGTACCCGGGGCCGTCAGGAAAAGACGGGGTGGCCCGCAGGTCGAGAGGGTAGGGCCGGCAGGCCTTTTTTAGATCTTTCAAGGCCGAGCCGGTCGTAGTTTGCGACCATTGTGGGTAGGCCGGCAAAGCCACGATTCGTCTGGCACCCTGGGTGACCAATTCTTTGACGACCCGGACGGCATCCGGAGGCGAATGACGAAAGGCATGTTTTACCAGATAGCCCTGGCCGAGCTGTTTTGCCAGGGCGGTAACCTGGGCCTTGGTTTGCTCGCCGATCGGACTCTTGCCTCCAATTGCCCGGTAGTGTCCGGCCACAACGCCGCTGCGCCGCTTGGCAATTCGGCGCGCCAGGATCGGGCGCAGCGGCCAGGGGATTGGGACCAGGTCCGGGTCGGAGAGCATATTGACTAAGAAGCGGCCAATTGCTTCAAGACTTTCGGGTCCGCCCAGATTGAGCAGAACTACTCCTGTTTTTTGGTCTTCGCTCAAACTGTCCTCGAGTAGACCCGCTGGGAATCGTCTTTTTCGAGGTGACGATCGAAAGTCATGCAAATGTTGCGAATGAAGAAACGCCCGCTGTCGCTTACGGTGATTGCTTCTCTCGTCCAGCTGACCAGTTGGTCAGCGATCAGCGGAGCCAGTTTTTCGAGATCTTTTGCAAAATAATCGGCTGCCTCAATATCGAACTGCAGCGACAGGGCCTTGAAGTCGACGAAGAAGTTGCAGAACAGCTCCATCAGCAGCTCACGTCGAATCAAGTCGTCGCTATTTAGCAAATACCCGCGCACGACCGGCAAGCGGTTGTCGGCCAGCTGGGTCTGGTAGCCGGCAAGGTCTTTGTCGTTTTGAGAATAAGCCGATCCGATTGAAGAGATGGCCGAGGCCCCGAAAGCCAATAGATCCAATCCACGGCCGGTTGTATAGCCCATGAAGTTACGGCGTAGTTGGCGTTCGGCCAGGGCGACCGTCAGGGGATCGTCGGGTAGCGCAAAGTGATCCATGCCGATAAATTGATAACCGGATTCAACCAGGCGGTCCGCCATGGACAGAAACAAGGCCGCCTTCAAGTCAGGTTCGGGCAAGCCGGCCCGTTCGAGTGCTTTTTGGTGGGCGTGTATCCAGGGTACGTGGGCATAGGAATACAGCGCGATTCGCGACGGCCTCAGATCGATGACCTGGTCGATTGTTTCCCGGCAGCTCGCCAGGCTCTGGCCGGGCAGGCCGTAGATCAAATCGAAATTAATCGACTTTATTTCATTTTGGCGCAGATAGCTGATGACTTGATCGACTTCCATCAGCCCCTGGTCGCGTTTGATTGTTTCGAGAACTGTCCGCGAGAAATCCTGGATGCCCAGCGAGAAGCGATTGAAGCCATACTTTATGAAGACATCCAGTTTTGCGGCTGTCGACGTACGCGGGTTAATCTCGACCGAGAGTTCGGCCCCGGCGGCAACCTGCCAAGTCGACTGCATTGCAGATAGCAGCCGCTCGAGTTGCTTAGAGGTAAGGAAGTTGGGCGTACCGCCGCCCAGGGCTACCTGGTGGACAGGTCGAGTCGGGCTGACCTGCCTGGCCGCCAGCTGTATTTCATTGATCAGGCTTTCCAGATAGGCATCGACCACTGCGGGTTGCTTGGCAGCGTAAGTGTGGCAACCGCAAAATAAGCAACGCTTGCGGCAGAAAGGAATGTGGCAATACAACGACAGACCGGGATCGTCTTTGAGTTGGTTGCGTGCCTGCCAGCGTTCGAATAGTTGCCGGCTGTCGATCGGACCGAAGTGAGTAGCCGGCGGGTAGCTGGTGTAGCGCGGACCGCGTACGTCATATTTCTTTCTTAGCCTGGGGTCGATCCTTCGGGGATCGGCGACCGGTTCGGTTGATTTTTCCTTGGCGTTCACTGCGACCACTCCTTGACGGCCGAAACGAAAGCCTCGACGCCGGCGACCGGAGTGTCTGGTGTCAGACCCTGTCCGAGATTGACGATCAGCCCGGTGCCCCGAACCGACTCGATCATCGCCTGCACTTCTTGGCGAATGACGGCCGGGTCGCCCTTGAGGCGGGCCGGGTCATAGTTGCCTTGTAAAGCAAGGTAGTCACCCAGCCGGGCGCGAGCCTCGCCAATCGGCAGACTACAATCGATTGACAAAACCCGGCAGCCGGTCGAAGCCGCTGCTTTGGCCAACTGGCTGGCGTTGCGAATGTACAGGGTGACTGGTATTTTCAGATCGGCCAGGCGTTCGATCACCCGCTCTGAGTAGGGCTGGGCCAGTTGAAGATATTCTTCCAGATTGAGCTTGCCGCTCCAGGTATCGAAAATTTGCAGCAGGTCGGCCCCGGCTCGAGCTTGCAGGCGCAGCAGATCGACAACCACGTCGCAAATCCGCTCGAGGATCTCTTCGTAAATCTCTGGACGCTTGGCGGCCAGCTTCTTTAGAGCCGTAAGGTTTTTGGAAGGACCCTTCTGAATCAAGTATGAAGCCAGGGTAAACGGCGCACCCGCGAATCCGATCAAGCCGACCTGGGGGTGGAGCTGCTCGGCCAGGCGGCCGATTGTCTCGGCCAGATAGGCAAACTGCTTATCGGCATCGACAGTTTCCAACCTGGTCAATCCGCTTTCGTCGTTGATCAGCGGGTGAATGATCGGCCCACCCTTTTTGTAGCGAACTTCGACTCCCATGGCGTCGAGTACAATCAGAATATCGGAGAACAAGATCGCAGCGTCAACGCCGAAACGGCGCAGCGGCTGCATAGTGACCTCGGCGGCCAACTCGGGATTGCGCATCATTTCCCAGAATTCGTGGAGCTTTCGCAGTTTGCGATACTCGGGCAAATAGCGCCCGGCCTGGCGCATCAACCAGACCGGCGGCCGGTCGACTGGCTTTGAATCACAGGCAGCCATCAGACGTTCTAACGAGTTCATGCCTTCCTCCAAAGGTTGCTTTACCAGACTACAATCAGGGCGGGCAATTAATGTCACAGGCTTGTCTGCTTGTGTCACAGGTTTGTCATGATATAAAGGGTGTCTGACCCTTTGCCCTATTTATTTATTACGTGACAGCGGACAACTTCCAGGATGTGCTCGCCGATGTCGGCCAGTTTGGCCGGGCCGATACCTTTTCTGGCGAGGAGGGAGGTCAGGTCGTGGGGTGGGTTGCGGGCGATTTCTTCGATGGTTTTATTGTGGAGGATCAGGTATGCGGGGACTTTGCGTTCTTTTGCCAGCCGGGCGCGCATGGAGCGCAGGGCATCCAACAAGCTTGTGTCCAGCAAAGATGCGGACGCGGTTTGGGGGTCCGGCTGCTTGGGTTTTGCCGGGGGACGGGGAGCGGACAAGGGCAGGCTGATGGATTTCTCTTTTGAGAGCACGGAGTAGCCGCTGGGAGTCAGTTGGATTGTGGGGTACTCGTCGCCGGTGACTTCCAGGCAACCCTCGTCGAGCAGGGTGTCGATCAATTTCATCACGTAGCTCTGTGTTTGATTCTGCAAGCTTGCGTAAAGCAAACTACGGTTGAGGCCAAAGCGCAGGATTTGTTGGTCGCGAGAGCCGCATAGGGTCTGGCAGATTCGGGTGCGGCCGAAGCGGCCGTTCATATTTGAGATGCAGCTAAGCGTCTTGTGGATCTCCTGGCTTTCTTCAGGCGTGGCAGGACGGCGGGCTTGGCTGCTGGCTGTTAAATTGCGTTGGCAGTTGTCGCACTGTTTGCAGGCCTGCATCTCCTGGCCGGCCGGATCGCCGAAGTAACGCAGGATGGTTGCATGGCGGCAGTTGGGCGAGTTGACATAGGCCAGCAGGCGCCGCAGGCGCGAGCGTTCGCGCTCGGCGATCTGGGGATTGCTCTTCTGAATGAAGAACTTCTGGGTGTAAACATCGGCGTGGCTGAACAGGAGTTCGCAGTGAGCGGGCCGGCCGTCGCGGCCAGCGCGGCCGGCCTGCTGATAGTAAGCTTCGATGCTGCCGGGCACGTCCCAGTGGATGATGGTGCGCAGATCCGGGCGGTCGATTCCCATACCAAACGCATTGGTGGCCACGGCAACCGGTACCTCAGCGCGGATAAAGAGTTCCTGGGCGTGCTTACGCTCTGCGTCTTCCAGGCCGCCATGGTAGGCGATGCAACATATGCCCTCGCTTTTCAGCTTGGCGGCCAGCCTGTCCACGTTGGCACGCGTAGCGCAGTAGACTATCCCGGTTGGGTGATCGCGAAGGATCTCCATGGTGCGGGCGAGCTTGTCTAAGTGGGTTGTCGTACGCCGGACGGCCAGGCTGAGGTTTTCGCGGCTGAATCCGCGCACGATCACGGTCGGATCGGTCAGGCCCAGTTGGCAGGTGATGTCTTTTCGAACCTCCTCAGTGGCCGTGGCGGTGCAGGCCATCACCTGGGGCCGGCCGAGCAGATCCAAGGTGTCTTTCAGTTTGAGGTAATCGGGACGGAAGTCGTGGCCCCACATGCTGACACAATGCGCTTCGTCGACCACGAAGAGCGAGACGTTGATGCGTCTAAGGGAGGCGAGGAACCATTCGTTATTGAAACGCTCCGGAGCAATGTAAACCAGGCGGTAGCGGTTCATGTCTGCCAAACGCCGCCGCATCTCGGTCCAGCCCAGCGAAGAATTGACGAAAGTCGCCGGGATTCCGTTCTGCGTCAGGGCGTCCACCTGGTCTTTCATCAGAGAGATCAGGGGCGAGACCACCAGGGTCAGGCCCGGCCTCAGCAGGGCTGGAAGCTGGAAGCATAAGGACTTTCCGGCCCCGGTGGGCAGAACCGCCAGGGTGTTCTCACCCCGTAAAACGGCCTGAATGATGGCCTCCTGGCCCTCTCGGAAGCTGTCATAGTTGAAATATTTCTTCAGGGCTTGTCTATACATGGTCTCTTTAGTGTAAGCAGGAATGATGCCAGCCATCGTGCCGCTACGCAAGTGGTTGAGAAACCAGGAATGACATATTTTCAAAGATTTTGAAATTCAGTCGGGGTGTCCGGAAACGCTACACTCTACGAAACGCTCACGAAACGCATGGCTCATTTAAGAATTGGCCGATTGGGCCGCGGGAGCGACTATCTTCTTGCGTTTGAACAATCCGCCCAGGTCGTCCACCAGGGAGTAAATAACCGGCACGACTACCAGAGTTAGCAAGGTCGAGACGATCAGACCGCCGATTACGGTGACCGCCATGGGTGTTCGCATTTCGGAACCGAAGCCGTTGCTCAAGGCAATTGGCAGCATGCCGAAAACCATTGCCCCGGTAGTCATCAAGATCGGGCGCAGCCGGGTCGGCCCGGCCTTGAGCAGGGCCGCCGTCCGCTCCATTTTGTCCCGGCGGCGCAACACGTTGGTGTAGTCGACCAGCAGGATAGCATTCTTGGTAACCAGGCCCATCAGCATGATCACCCCAATCATGGCGAAGATGCTAAAGGCCTCGCCGCTTATCAACAGCGCGCCCAGAGCGCCCGGGAGCGACAGCGGCAGCGCGATCATAATCGTAAATGGATGCAAGAAGCTTTCGAATTGGCTGGCCAAGACCATGTAGATGATTAGAATCGCCAGGATCAGGGCGAAGAACATGCTCTCGAAAGATTCTTTCATCATCTTGGCCTGGCCGCCGAAATCGGTCACGATCTTATCGGGCACGATCTTGGCGGACGCCTCCTGGACCTTTTTCAAAGCCAGGCCCATCGGCATGCCTTTTTCATAGCCGGCGAAAATAGTCACCTGGCGCATGCGGTCCTGGCGGTCGATCTGAGTCGGGCCGGTGCCGGTTGCGACTTTGACCATTTGGGCCAACTCGACTGTCTGACCGCCAGCCCCACGGACTCGCAAGGCACGAATTTGCTCGGCCTGCCTGCGGGCGCCTTCTTCGAGGCGCAGCCGGATAGGGTGATCATCACCGCCGGCCCGGAACTTGGAAGCTTCCATTCCGCCGACCAGGGCGTTGATTGTCTGGCCGATGGCCGCGGTTACTACCCCGTGGTGAGCGGCCCGGTCGCTGTCGACCAGCACGCGCACCTCGGGCTTGCCGGCCTGGTAGGTTGTGTCGATGTTGGTGAAGCCCGGCTGGCTTTTGAGCTCGGCCGCAATTCGGCGGCTATAGCGATCGAGTTCGGACAAATTTCCGCCGCGCAGGTTGAGCTGGACGGCATTGCCCTTCATACCGGTTTCACCGCCGGAGACGATATCGACCGAGGATACCTGGACCTCGGCCTCTTTTATGTCGGCCAGTTCCTTGCGCAACTTGGCTATCAAGGTGAACTGCGACATCTGCCGTTCGGTTTTGGGTGTCAGGCTGACAAAAATGCTGGCCAGGTTTTGTTTTTTCTGGGCGTCTGAGCCGACCGAAGTTACGGTCGAGAGCACGATCTCGTGGCGGCGGACGCGCTTGGCGATTTTGGTGGCGACCTGTTCGGTTTTAACGAGCGTGGTCCCGGTCGGCAGCTCGACGGTTACTTCGATTTCAGAGGTATCCATCGGGGAAAACATTTCGTTTTCGATCTGGCCGGCCAACTTTAAGCTGCCGACGAAGATCAGCAGGGCGATGCCGACGGTGGACCAACGGTGTTTAAGCGCCCAACCGATGATTACCCGACAGCCCGAGTCGAGGGCTTTCAGTATTCTTTCGATGAAACGATAGAAGGCGTTGTTCCCGCCGGTGACCAGGTAGCGCGAGCAGAGCATCGGCGTCAAAGTGAAAGACACGAACAGGGAAATCAAGACAGCCACCGCCACGGTCAGGCCAAACTGATAGAACATTCGCCCGATCATGCCTTTCATAAATGCGACCGGAACGAAAACCGCCACAATCGACAGGGTAGTTGCTAAGACAGCCAGGCCGATTTCACCGGTCGCAAAACCGGCCGCTTGTCTGGGCGATTTCCCGAGCTCCATGTGACGGTAGATGTTTTCGAGCACTACGATCGCGTCGTCGATCAGGATCCCGATCGAAAGCGACAAGGCTAAGAGAGTCATGGTGTTGAAGGTAAAGCCCATAATATTGATGAAGGTCAGGGTCCCGATCACCGAGGCCGGGATGGCGACTGCCGCAATCATGGTCGAGCGCACATTGCGCAAGAACAGAAAGACGATAATTACAGCCAAAAATGCGCCGAAAATCAAATCGAACAGGACATGTTCGAAAGAAGTCCGAATGAAGACCGTCTTGTCGGCCACCAGGGTGACTTTCCAGCCGGCCGGAAAACCTTGCTGCAGTTCAACTATGCGCTGCTTGACTCGTTCGCCGACCTCGACCGTGTTGGTGCCTGACTGTTTCTTGACCACCAGAGTCACGGCCCGCTCGCCGTCCAGGTTAGCGGACGTGCGCCTTTCTTCGAGGCCGTCTTCTACGCGGGCTACATCGGCTATGCGGACGCTCTGTCCCATGACCTCCATGATTTTCATCTGCTTAATTTGGCTGATCTGATCGAAGCGGCCGCGGACTTTGACCGAGAATTCGGTGTTGCCGGAAGTCAGGCGCCCGCCGGGAAAATCGAGATTATTGGCGGCCAGCGCGCCGGCGACTTCATTGACCGTAAGGTTATGAGCCCGCAGTTTGCCCGGATCGATCCAGACCTTGATCTCGCGTTCCTGGCCGCCGATCACGTCGACCGCCCCGACCCCGGCCTGGGCCTGGAGCGGTTCTTTGACTCGTTTACGCGCGAAGCGGGTGACTTGATCGACGCTGCCGGGACCGCTGACCGCCAGGGTCAGAATCGGCGCCGCGCCTATATCAAATTTGGAGATTATCGGCGCTTCGACATCACTGGGCAGGTTGGGGATTGCCCGGCTGACCTGGTCGCGCACATCTTGTATGGCCTGGTTGACATCCACCTCGAGTTCGAACTCGATCACGATCTGTGACACGTTTTCGACATTGATTGAACGCAGGGTCTTGATCCCGCTGACCGTACTGACCGCGTCTTCGATTTTCTCGGAAACTTCTTTCTCGATTGTTTCTGGATCGGCACCCGGATAGATCGTGAAAATAGTGGCCACCGGGACGTCGACTTCCGGCAGCATATCCAGGCCAATGCTTGGATAAGCAGCCAGGCCGAAAACAACTATAGCGGCCATCAGCATGCTGGCGAAAACCGGTCGCTTGATTGATACGTCGGATAAAAACATAGTTTGGCTCCCGGGCTCAGTTGGTCTCGACGGTGACTGGGTCTCCGTCTGAGATATCCGCCAGCCCGGATGTGATAACTTGCTGGCCGGCTTTGAGGCAGCAGGTAACCAAGGTCTGGTCGCCACGCGATTCGCCCAACTCGACTTTGATGCGGCTTGCCTTGCCAAGCTTTTCAACGAAAACGAAGGCTTGTCCGTCGGATTCGTGCATGACTGCGCGCAGCGGCACGAAGATAGCATCGTCTTTAGCCGAGCGCTCGATCTCAACGCGCGTATAGGCTCCGGACTTGATCTGACCCTCGGGATTGTCGAGCCGGATGCGAACCTCGAAGTTGAGAGTCATCGGTTGAATGCGATCTGATACGAAAATTACTTCGCCGTGGGTTTTTACCAGAGCACTGTCGATCATGATTTTGGCTTGCTGGCCGACCTTGACAAAAGGTGCTTCAGCTTCGGGCAGGAATATTTGAACCTCCAGCGACGAGGAGTCGACGATTTTGGCCACCATGGTCGGGGGCATCGAGGGTATGTACTCGCCGACTTCTTTCAAAACGTCGTTGATCACTCCATCATAGGGCGCGCGCAATTCGGAATCGCGCAGGGCTTTGCGGGCCCGTTTGACGGCAACTTCGGTCATGGTGTGCTGGGCGGCGGCTCCGTCATGGTGGGCTTTGACTTTGTCATAGGCGGCGCGCGGGATCGACTTGCTCTTGATCAAACGGTCATAGCGCCCCATCTCGATCTTGAGTTGATCCAGGCCGACCTGGGCGGCCGCTACGGCGGCTTCGGCTTGCAAGACACCAAGGGAGAAGCCTTCGCGGTCGAGGCGCATGAGTGCCTGGCCCTTGGTGACCCGGTCGCCGGGGGCCACCAGGACGGTTTTTAAATGACCGGGCACAGAAAAAGACAGATAGCTCTCGCGCACCGGCAGAGCTACCCCGGTTGCCTTGAGAGTTGAAATGAACTTAGTCTTATCGATCTTGACAGTGCTAACCTCTTTGGCCGGCTTAGCACCTGACTTTTTGGCTTGGGTTGCCTGCCCAGTTGCTTGATTGGATGACTGGCAAGCGTAGAGTGACATAGCAATTGCCATCAAGATAGTCGACAGCCTGGTTACAATCTGGGTTGTATTTTTCAATGCCGTAGTGGTTTTCATCCGTTTGTTCCTTTGATTAATTTGTTTTGCAAAATATATAGTTGGCATGAGTTTCTTCCACGGCCGGATTACTCAGGCCCGCCAAACATTGCTTCGCGACGGCCCAGAGCTTTGTGCAAAGCAGCCAGGGCGATCATGTATTCGTACTGAGCGCTGTCGCGCTTGACCAGGGCCCCGGTCAAACGCGATTGCGCGTCGAGCACATCGGTGGAAGTGTTCTGTTGCTGTTCGTATAGTTCCTGTTCAATTCTAAGTTGCTCCTCGGCCTGGGTCAGTTCGGTTTTGACGATCTCGATCCTTTCGCGGCTTTCTTGGATTTTCAGCCAGGCGCTATGGACTTGCAGCTGGATTCCGCGGATCAGTTCTTCTTTGGCCGTCGCGACTCGCATACGATTGGCTTCGGCTGCTTCGATCCCGTAATGAGTTGCTCCCCACTCCCAGACATTCCATGTCAGCATCAGCCCGCCCGTCCAGGCCGGCGGTTTCATCAGCGAACCTTCATTGTGCTGATACATGGCTATGGCGCTCACCTGCGGGATGTGCCCCGACCAGGCGGCTTTGACTCCGTGATCGGCCTGGTTCATTCTCAGATTCAATTCTTGAAGCTCGGGACGTTGAGCTGCGGCCAGGGCCTGAGCTTTGGCCAGGCTCAGGCTCTGGTGAGTATCCAGGTTTAAAGAAGGTTCGGTAACCTCGATTTGGCTGTCGGCCGGCATGGCCAGCAGCATGGCCAGGTTGGCCCGGGCCAGCTTGGCGCCATGGCGGGCGGCCAGCAAGTCGCCGCGCAGGCCGGCCAGCCTGGCCTTGGCCTGGAGCACATCATTGCGTCCGATCAGGCCCGAGTCGAGAAAATGACCGGCCCGTTCGACATGCACGGCGACCGTCTGCTCGGCCTGTTCGAGCGCGCGCACACCGGCCTGAACTTGCAAGATTCTAAGGCAGGTTTCGCGAACGCGGTAGGCCAGGTCGTCTTCTGCGCGAGTCTTGGCAACCTGGGCTACATCGACGCCCAACTCGGATAGCTTGTAGCCGTGATAGATTGCATAAAGCTGGGTCAGCGGCTGAACGACCCGGACGGTCGTGTTGAAATCGTATTTCTCGCTTTCGAACATTGACGGCAATCCATTGAACATTTGAATCATGGCGTTGTCGAAAGGGTCGGTCCCGGCCAGCTGCTGTAAGCCGGCCAGATCTTCTTCGCTCATGCTGCCCCCGCCGATTGAGGGCGGGGCATTGTAGAATAGAGCCCGCAATTCGAGCTGTAAGACCGGGCCGAATCTCGAACGGGCGATCTTGCGCTGAGCATCAAAAGCGGCGATTTCGAAATCAGCCCCGCGAATCTGGGGGCTTTGTTTCAGGGCCAGGCCAACCGCCTGTTCAATCGTCAGCTGGCTTGGCTGGCCTTCTTCGCTCAGGCCAGGGCCCGGCCAGCTGATAAAGACTAGAACTATCATGATCGACCAAGATGCTGATTTCATCACTCCTCCGTCCCCACTCTTCCCACTCTTGTGTTTTCGAGGCCATGCAGGATCAAGTCCAAAAGCGAGTCCATCACTTTCGACATGCGATCTATTGGCATTTCACTTTCGATGAACTCTTGAAACAGGCCTTTGCGGCAGGCCGAAACAGATGTAGCCACCAGGCCGACGTCACACTTTTTAAAAACGGATTGTTCGATTCCGGCCTGGAGCACTTGCTTAATCAACTGCTCGTGTTCATTTTGATATTTGTTTACGAACTCATGCGCCTCCCAGATCGATTCGCGCAGGTTTTTAAACTCGTTAGTCGACAGAGAGTCGAAATGGTACTCGAGCATTGATCTAAAAGTTGTCCAACTGGCACTGAACTTGTCTTTAGGGTTGTGGGCTTCGGCAATCGCTTTTTTTTCCTGTTCGAGCATCGACTCGCATTCTCTTCGAATCAACGCCTGGAACAGGTCATCTTTGTTGCTGAAATAGTAGTACAGAGATGTGTTGGCCATTCCGGCTTCCCGGGCGATATCGTCCAGGGTTGCCTTTTTCAAACCGTATTTCTTGAAGATCTCAAAAGCTGCGTTGAGAATGGCTTCTTTTTTCTCTTCTTTTTGGCGGCCCATTGAATCTACTCCCATAGTCTGAAGAACTAACGCTTTCGATGATTCGAACATATTCTACTAATCTTCGAAAAAGTGTCAACAGCTTTTTTATTGTATTTTTTCAGAGAGTTGACACAGGAAGCCGGTCAGCCAGCCGAGATTTCGTCCAGGCCGTCCTGGGCGATCTCGGCCACATCCGGGTTGGGATCGTCGAGCAGGGTTTTTAGAATTGCGACACAGTCGGCATGACCAATCTGGCCCAACAGGTCAGCTGTATCGCCTCTTAATGCTGCGTCTTCGCTCTTGGTTGCGGCTACTAGCTCTGAGATGATCTCGTTGAATGCATCCGCTGATTGGCCCAGGACGTTTTCAACAACCAGCAAAAGGCCCATTCGCGATGAAGTCGTGCTCTTGTTCCAGGCGCCTACGAAACCAACGGCACCCTTTTCGACGACCAGCTTAGCGGCATCTTCGAGCCGACTGGTTTCAACCAGCGATGTAAACACCTGGCTTTGGTACTGCACATGATCCCGGCCAAGGATGATCTCGGCCAGGCTGGCCGGCGGCATGACTCCGATTTTAGAAAAACCTTGATCGATGACCGTTAGAGGGACCGACTGGGCCTTGTAAAGCTTGGCCAACTCCGGATAACGCTGGGCATCGATAATGAAAGATTCGATCTGATGACTGATTTGAGAGAGCTTGATAGCTGCCTGGACTGCCTTGGGACAGTTGGGGCAGGTCGTGGCCATGAAGACATACACTTGGGCCGGCTGATTCAGGCCGGCCAACGTTTGGGCCCAGGCCTGGTCGTGACCAACGGCCCCCTTGGGTAAGTCGAGGCAGGCTTCGATGAAAGGGATCACTTCGGGTCCTTCGGGAATAGCCAGATAATGAATATTGCTCTTGCCGCGGTAGGCCAGACTCAATCCGGGTCTGGCCGGCAGGCCTTCGCCCGAGCCATGTTTGACGGTCACCGATCCGGCCGCGGCTTGTTCGATTTGCTTAGCGGTTTTAAGTAGTTCCTTCGAAAGATCTGAATCTTGCTGATCGGGATGGAAGATGATTTCCAAAGGTACTTCCAGATTGCCGAGTCCGTCCTTTATTCGTTTCAAGTCGAGGTCGCCAAGCATTTATAAAACCTCCAATTAAGAAGTGGTGCCGGTCTCGACCGACATCAAGATTTCTTGCGTTTGAGCTCGAGAGCCGTCTTGAGGCCCTTTTCTCGGATTGTCTTGACGGCAATCCTGAGCGGAGTAGCCAGGTAAAAACGCTTACCGTACTTGCGCAGCAGGCGTTCGTTGATATGGATGCCCAGCCCGGATTCCTGGGGGACGTCGAGCGTGCCGTCCGGATTGACTTCAATCGGCGGGATGATGCCTTCTCGTTTAGCCGGCACCCAGCCGGGCGGTTCGTAGGGATATTCGAGCAACTCGCGGTTTTCCCAGGCGGCAAAGGCATGCAGGTTGACAAGCAAGCCGATACCGCAAGTCCAGGTATGCGGCGAGTATTTCAGTTTGCGCAGCCTGCATTCGGCCATGACTTGCTTGGCGACGGTCAGCCCGCCGCAGAAAGTTGCATCTGGTTGGTATTTGTCGAGGCACTCGTGATCGAACAGGGCCCGGATTTCGTGCCAGTCGCCGTGTAGTTCGCCGCCGGCGATCGGGGTTTTGATTCTTTTTCTCAAGGCGGCCATGCCGTCGAAGTCGTGCATGTCGAGTGGCTCTTCGATCCAGGCCAGGCCCAGATCATCACAAGCCTTGCCGAATTCGGTAGCGTATTCGAGATCCCAGATTGGAGTCTCGTCGAACAAGGAGACCGGCCAGCCCTGGTTGGCGTCAACTCCGATGATGAAATCATCGCCGAGTTCTTTACGGACCTCCTTTAATATAGTCACGTCATCGCGGCGGGCCGGATCTTTGACCCTGATTTTTACGGCCTGGATTCCCTTGTCGCGAATATCATTGAGATAAGGACGCCGGTCGGCGATTGTGCGAACTTCTCCACTGGAAGCGTATATCTTAGCCTGCCGGACTGTTTCTTCTTTGTCTTGTAACAGCTTGTAAACCGGTTTGCCCTTGAGCTTGCCGAGCAGGTCCCAGAAAGCGCCCTCAATCCACCAGTTGCGCCAGCCGAGATAGGATGCCTCGCGAAGTCGTTTGCGGACTGTCACCAGGTCATCGGCCTGGACTCCGATAAGAAACCCGCCAATTAGATCGCCCAAGCCCGCGCGTTCTTTTGAAAAAGCGGTCCCGGCGCTGACTCCCGAAATTCCGTCGTCGCTGGTTACCCGGATTACGGTGAAACGCACATGCGTTTGGGGATAGCCCGGAATCCAGGAGGGGTAGAACGGTTCGTCCAGGGGGACATTCACATGATACAACTCGATCCGTTCGACTTTGCTCATTTGCCTTCCTTGCAGTTGCGGGTCTGGTGCCTAATGGCCCGAGACCACTTTAAGATCGAACCCTGTAAGTTTCAGGCCGGATACTCGTTCGGTCTCCCTTAAGAGTGTCTGGGGTTCGGCTACCTCGAAGGAATCTTTAAGCGGATATATTAATATGGCGGTATGATCGGTGACCGCCAGGCGCTGGCCATCTGGCGCGAAGACCGCCCGGGTGGCTCCTTGCAGCGCCCTGAGCCGCAGCAAGGGTCTGGCGCTGGCGGTTTCCCAGATGACGATCAGTCGGTCGTCGCCGACGGTAGCCAGCCAGCGATCATCGGGCGAGAAGCGAACGCTATTGACCCATTGGGTGTGGCCGCTAAAGCGCCGGATCTCTTTTTTTGTCTCGAGGTCCCAGAGGATCGCCAGGCGGTCCTTGCCGGTCGAAGCCAAGAGCTTGCCGTCGGACGAAAAAGCCACCCCGGTTGCCCAGTCGCTGTGACCCGCCAGAGTTTCAAGCAGTTTGCCGCTGGCGACTTCCCAGATGCGGACAAGTTTATCGCCGCTGGCGGTAGCCAGGCGCTTACCGTCGGGCGAGAAAGCTACTCCGTAAACCCAATCTCCGTGGCCGGCCAGGACCCTGACGAGTTTGCCGTTTTGCGGGTTCCAGAGTCGGGCGGTCTTGTCGCGTCCTGCGGTGGCTACCAGCTTGCCGTCCGGCGAGTAGGCCAGATCATACAGGCCGCCGGGTTGGCCATTTTTAACCTTGATCGACTTGCCGCTGGCGAGAGTCCAGAAGTGGATGCCTCCGTCAAATCCGCCGGAAGCCAGGCGCTTGGCGTCCGGCGAAAACGCCACGGCCCAGACGCCGTAGGCATGGCCGCGCAACAGTTTGAGTTGCTTGCCGCTCCTGGCGTCCCAAAGGCGAACCGTTTTATCCCAGCTGCCGGTCGCGATGACACGGCCATCAGCCGAAAAATCGATGCCGTAAGCCCAGTCGTCGTGATCGAGGCGGATCAGAGCTCGCTTCTCGGCGATCCACCAAAGCTTGGTAGTCCGATCCAGACTGGCCGAGGCCAGCAATCCGCCATCGGGCGAGAAGGCCACCGTATTGACCGATTCGCGGTGAGCCTGGACGGCGTCCAGCAGCCGGGCCGCCTTCGAATCCCAGATCATTACGGTCGAATCCTGGCCGGCCGTGGCAATCCGCCGGCCGTCGGGCGAAAACACGGCGCATGAAACTGCGTCCAAGTGTCCTTTGAGAATTCCTTGCAGGACACCGTCTGAGTTGTTCCAGATGCGCACGGTCTTGTCGAAAGAGCTGGTCGCCAGGCGTTTGCCGTCCGGCGAAAAGGCAACGCTGTGGACCGCATCGGTGTGACCGGTCAGCTTCAGGCGCACTTTGCCGGTTCGTGCATCAAGCACTCGGGCGGTTTTGTCCCAGGAGGCACTCGCCACCCAGCGGCCGTCCGGCGAGAAGGCCACCTGGCTTACCAGGTCGTTATGCAAAGTCAGCCGGGATTTCAGCCTGCAGCGGGCGGAATCCCAAAGCAGCACCTGTCGTTTGCTGTCGCCCGATACCATCCACTTACCGTTTGGTGAGAATGCCAGTGAACTAAATGAAACCCCGGATTTCCTGGATTGGCAGAGTGGTTTGTCCCGGCCGAATTTCCAGACTTTGATTGTACCTTCGCGCCCGGCGGTGGCCAGTCGGCGGCCGTCCGGCGAAAAGGCGACTGCCTGTATGCGGTCGTCATGGCCCTTGACTTGGTAGATCTGCTTGGTCTCTTGTACGTTCCGGACTGTCAGGTAGCCGGCCATGTCGGCCACCGCCAGGGCCTTGCCGTCGGGCGAGAAGACCGCCTGGGCGACGGCCTCGCTCGATCGGAAACTGTGGACCAGCCCGGTAATCAGGCGCTGGTCGCTGCGGTAGACTTGAGAAACCGCATCAACCGTCAAAACCCGACTGCCGGGTAATTGCTCGGTGACATCCGCCTGATAGTTGGGGCTCTTGGGATTGGCCGGGTTATGGATCAGTGCGGCGGCCGCGTAGATCCTCCCGGACAGAAACATTCTTTTCTCCAGCAAGCGATCGGCTTCGCGAGTGTAGGCCTGGGCCAGGTGGTAAGAGGCTTTTAGCCGTTCGCTGCGTTCCAAGTTGCGGGCCTGCTCCTCTCGCTTGCGGGCCTGAGTTTCGTTCTGGCGGGCGGTCAATTCGTTTTTGTAAGAAACCGAAACCACTACCAGAGAAACCAGGACAGTGATTAACAACAGAGCCGCAACTGCTATGATGCGTTTGTTTTTGCGCGCAAAGCGCTTGAGCAATTCCCAAGAAGTGTACTCGTAAGCCAGCACGCGTTCACCGGTCATGTAGGCGCGCACGTCCTTAGCTAGTTGCTGGGCACTCTGATAGCGATCTTGCTTGTCCTTTTGCAGGGCCTTGTGGACGACTGCGGCCAGTTCGGGTGGTGCATCGGGGCGCAGCTCGAGTACCGGTTGGGGTTCGGCCGAGCGGACCTTGACCAGTACAGCCATTGGAGTCGGCGCTTTGAAGGGCGGCTGGCCGGTAAGCAGTTCATAGAGCATGACTCCCAGGCTCCAGATGTCGGAGCGCTCACCGATTTCCTCGATAAGCCCGCTGGCCTGCTCGGGGCTCATATAGGCCGGTGTCCCCAGGGCGACTCCGTTAATGGTCTGGTTGATCGAAGTCGCCTGAAGCTGCTCGAGTTCGCGGGCCAGTTCTTGGCCGCGACGATCCTCTTTTCCGCGAACTTTGGCGATGCCCCAGTCGAGCACGACGGTTTCGCCGAATTCTCCGACCATGACGTTGGCCGGTTTGATGTCGCGATGCACTACGCCGTGGCTGTGGGCGTAGGCGATCGCGTTGCACAGATCCAAGAAATGGCCGAGCAAAGTCATTCGGCCGGCCAGGTCTGTATGGGCAGACATAGCGTTGGCCAGAGTTTTCCCGCGCACCCGGCGCATGGTCTAATAGAGCTTCCCGTTGGGACGCTGGCCGAGCTCATAGACCGGGATAATATTGGGATGCTCCAGTTTCCCGGTGATTTTGGCTTCGCGTAAAAAGCGCATTGCCACCGCGATAGTCTGCTGGGTCGACTTGTCCTTTGTGTCGAGTTTGGACAGATCGGGATTGGCGGTCAGTTCTTTGAAGGC
>JAFDKH010000268.1 GCA_019307065.1 Deltaproteobacteria bacterium | reverse complement strand
TATAGGGAGCCTTGAAATGGTTCCAAAAGAAAATACCGGCAGCACCCAGTGACCAGATTATGACCGAAACCATATTGCCCTCCTGAAACACTTCTCGCATTCAGGGACCCGGAAGATACTGGCTATACCAGCATAAGTTGCTGTACTAAACCAGGCTACGGTTTCAAACAGCAACTAACAAGCAAAACATTCCAGGGCCTGGATATTATCGGTTGAGAACGTGCGGTTAATCGGCTAGCATTAGTTTGCCATGAACGCCGGAATCATTCTACCGACAATCTTCTGGGTCTGCGCAGGCATGTTGCCGGCCGGTTGCGCCTCTACCTTAGCAGCCGTAGACAGCCCAGCTTCATCCACCGAAACAAGCTCCAAAGACAAATCGCATTCAACCAGCGCTTTAGCTTTCGAGCATTACATCAAGGCTCAGCTCTTTGAAAAGGACGGGCGCTTGCGCGACGCGATTCAGGAAATGCGCCAGGCCCTGGTCTACGACAACTCCTCGGCCTACCTGCACACTCGCTTGGGAGAATTCTACGCCAAAGACGGACTCTGGCGCCTGGCTCAAAAGGAAGCCAGCCAGGCCTTACAGCTCGATCCTGTCAATGTCGACGCCGTCTTACTCAAGGCCATGGCCCAGATACGGGCCGGCAAGAAAGACGCAGCTATCAAGAGCTACCAGCGCGCCATCGCGCTGGATAAGCACAACA
Source organism: Deltaproteobacteria bacterium (assembly GCA_019307065.1). Lineage (GTDB taxonomy): Bacteria > Myxococcota > B64-G9 > B64-G9 > B64-G9 > JAFDKH01. The sequence goes on along the minus strand of JAFDKH010000268.1, from coordinate 5,462 downwards.
TCGAAGCTTACATTTTCTTGGCAAATTTATACCTCGACCAAAAAGAAAAGGATAAGGCGCTTCACATTCTGACCGAAATGACCGAGACCAACCCGTCATCGGGTGAAGGTTTCAGAAAACTGGCCGATCTATATTTTGAAACAGGTCAAGAAAAGAAGGCCGAATCTTTTTACCGGCGCGCTCTGCAGGTCAACCCATCCGATACGAATACGACCAAGGTCCTGTCCGGCCTGTTAGAGCAACAGGGCCGCTATAAAGAAGCGATCGAGATATTCATCGATGCCCTGGAGACCAGCCCGGAGAATCCCTACTATATGGCCTACATGGCCAGCCTGTATTTGAAAACCGGCGATGACAAATCCGGGAATGCCTACTTCAACCAGCTACGAGCCAGCGATCCCGCCAACGCGCGCTTGATTGCCTACGAGTATTCTAAGCTCAACATGCATGACGAGGCCATCCGCGAATTGACCGCTCTGTTAAAAAAAGATCCCAACCTGCACAGTGAACGCTTGTTGCTGGCTATTCTCCACGAAGAGCGCAAAGAATGGGAAAAAGCCATTGCCCAGTTGCAGATCATCCCGCAGAAATCCAGATTTTACTCGAATGCCAAGATCAACCTGGGCTACTGTTATCGACACATCAAGCGTTATGACCAAGCCGAGAAAATCCTCAACCAGGCTCTGCAGAACAACAAAGATAAGGCCGACATCGGTCGGATTTATAGAATTCTGGGCGAAGTCTATGCCGAAAAGAAGATGTTCAAGGCCGGACTGGGCCTGCTCGACAAGGCTATCAAATCCAATCCACAAGTAATCGACCTGCTCGAAGCCAAAGCTAATCTCTTGTTTGAAGCCAAGCGCGGGCAAGAGGGCGTCAAGGTTTTGAAAAAAGCGATCAAAAAAAACGCCCGGAGTGTTTCCCTGCTCTACTCGCTCGGGGCGTTATACGAGCGTATGGGCCAGATTGACGAAAGCCTGGAAGCAATGCGCCGGGTAATCGATATCGAACCGCACAATTCCTCGGCATTGAATTTCATCGGCTATACTCTGGCCGACCAGGGAAAGAACCTCGATGAGGCCGAACGCTTGATTCGCCGGGCCCTTCTGCTCAATCCCGGCAATGGGGCCATTACAGACTCACTTGGCTGGGTTTTGTATCGCATGCAGAAATACGAAAAAGCCCTCGAATATCTTCTGCGGGCAGATCGCGTATCTCCAGGCGAACCGGTCATCATCATGCATATCGGCGACGCCTATCTTAAACTTGGTAAACGTGATTCAGCAATTCGCTATTACCGTCAAGCGCTGAGTTTTAATCCCAACCAACGTGACAAGAATGAGATTCTCAAGCGACTTGAAAAGTTGGGAATTGAACCATAAGCCAATCCCGGGTAGTGACCGTTTCTTGACAAACTGTCTGCATCTGCCTATGATTTCTACAGAATTTGGCCTCAACCCCAGGTTGGAATGGGCGAAATAAGTCAGTATTTGCAGCAAGCACACTCACTAGACCGCGATACCTTCGTGGCCAATAATGCCGAACCCTTCCTCGTCCGCCAAAAAGAAAATGAAACAGTCGATCCACGCAACGAATATCGCTCTACACTGAAACTTAGAATCGACACCGAGAGGAAGGAAGTCAGGATCGAACCGCGGCCACCCTGGCCGACTGACCTTGTGATCCCGCTTGCAAAAACCGACCGAAACTCTTTCTCCGCCAAAGTCCTGGTCGGCCGCACCGAAACCAACGATATTGTCATTCCTCATTTGACTGTCTCGAAACATCATGCCTTTTTTAGTGACGACCCGGATGCCAAACGCAGCACTGTCACAGATACCGGGTCGACCAACGGCACCAAGCTCAACGGCCAGCGAATTGAGGCGAAAAAAGCCCGTTATCTTACAGATGGTGATCAAATTGCTTTCGGAGATATACTTTTCACCTTTTATACTCCAGGCGGGTTCTATGACTTACTGCGCAGCCTTTCGGCCTTGAGATGAGACTCTGTATAAAAGCTGCTGCAAGAACAACAGTAGTCCTGGGAGTGGCTGTTTTCATTTTCGGCTGCCCCCATCGACCGCCCGATCTGGACCCCCAACTAAGGATCGACAACCCAACCGAACTGCTCGAGGCCGTCAGAGACAAAGGCAAGCAACTCACGGCCCTTAGGGCGACCGGCTCGATAGTCATGCGCCGCGGGGCCAAGCGCCTCAAAGCCCATATTCTAGTGCTCGTGCGACGACCAGCCAATTTGCGCTTCGAAACCGAGAGTTTTTTCGATCAGCCGCTTTCAATCCTGGTAACCGACGGCATGCAGTTCTCTATGTGGGACATGAATAAGGGACGCTTCCTGGTGGGTCAGGCTACTCCGGCCAACATCTCGCGAGTAATCCCAATTCCGATGGATGGCCCGGAAGTAGTCGGGATTATGGCCGGAGATCCACCGCTAATAGCCTATGCCAAATCATCCCTCAAGTGGGACGATTCTGAAGGTCAATATCTCTTGAGACTGTCAAACTCTCAAATGGAGCAAGAGATCTTGATTCATCCGTTTAGGCTGCGGCCGAGCAAGGTTATCTGCAAGCAAGACGGCAAGCTCTACTACAGTCTGGTCTACGAAGACTGGCAGACCGGGGACAACCAACCAGCCATACCGACCAAGATGCGATTCGAGATGCCGGCCGAGGACATCAAGCTCATAATCAAAATAAGAGAAACCGAGATCAATCCCGAGCTCGCCGATGATCTATTCAAGCTGCATCCGCCCGAGGGAATTTCTGTCGAGCGGGTAGTGTCGGGACCCTAGGGTTTCTTGGTTGGTTTTTTCTCGGGCTTTTTCTCGGGCTTCAGCTTGGTCGATCCATCTTTAGTTGTAGCAGCTTCTTCTGTTGGCTTTTTCAGGCTGGGCTTCTCTTCGGGTTTGGGCTTGACTGCCGTCGCTTCAGGTGCCGGGGTCTTGTCAACCGTCGGCGCAATAAATCTTGCCAGAGTCACTTTCAATCTACTCAGTTCTTCGCGAGCATCGCCAAGCTTGCTCTCCATCTGTCTGATTTCAATGTCGTGGGTAACAATCCTGGGGACCAGGAAGAAGAAAACACCGATCGTGAAGACGACAATAGAAACGAAAAACATGAGCAGGACGTTGATAATCAAGTAGCGCTGCCCCCTGGTGCGCATTTCTTTCAGGCTGGTTTCGCCGGTTTGCCCAGCGACTGGAAACGGGGCCGGGGTTATATAGCCACCACTCGGCTGCGGCTTGGGTTTAGCGGCCGGTTTTTGCTCAGCTGCCGGTTCTTGGCTCTGGGCAGTTTCATCTTTTTTTTCGGGCTGCGCCCCAGACGGTTGTTCGGAATCGCTGGTCATAAAGGCCTCACTTTGTTTGATTTATCTGACGGTATGTTGGTGAGCTACTTGTTGTCAAGCGGCTGTTGCCTGCGCCGTCGAGCCACGGCAAAGCCGGCCAAGGCAAAACACAGCAACCCGAGTGTCCCGGCCGACCCGGGTTGATCCGCAGCACAACCGCAACTCGAACCGGCCTTGCATTGGCCTGCGTATGCAGCTTCAACACCCATGCACTCCATCAAGCACTGGTTTTTGTAAGTATTATTATCTTGCCCGCAGACTGGCTGGTCAATATCCGGACAGGTGCTGCAATCGATCGGCTCTGAACACTCGCCGTCGTGGTCCTTGGTCACGCCAACACATTCCATCAGGCATTCATTGGCGTAAGTATTGCCGTCCTGGCCGCAAACAGGATCTGAAGTGGCCGGACAATCCGCGCAGGGATCAATGCATTCACCTTCGTAATCGAACTCAGCTTTTGCACACTCCAAGAAACACATGTTGCGGTAGGTTGTGCCGTCTTTGGCGCAAACTTGTTGATCAATGTCCGGACATTCAGCCTCACAGTTGGGATTCTGTTCACATTCGCCCATGTGTTCCATTCCAACCTGAGCACAGTCAAGCTCGCATATATTGTCGTAAGTGACCCCGTCTTCGCCACAGACCGGCTCGAATGGCTCTAAACTGCAGTCGCAGACACCCTCATCGGCCGGCTGTCCGCCGTCATCGGAAGCATCCAGACCGGCGTCTACTCCGCCATCGACTCCCCCATCGTAACCCGCATCCTGACCGCCGTCGACACCACCATCCTGAGGCTGCTGACCGTAGGAGAAACAATCGAAGGCGACTCCCGAAATATCTTTGACGCAAGCGTTGAAATAGGAACCGTTAATGTCTATCCGCAGGTAATGGTGAATCGCCTTTGAGTAATGAACGGTATGGGCTGGAAACGCAATTTCAATCGGGTCGCCTTCGGTCTCATCTTTGGTGTCGTACAGCCCGGCCCCGCCGCCCCCGGCGGTGATATACACCAGGCCATTATCGGCTTCACCACGTGCGTAGTGGTGATCGTGCCCCGAAAAGACCATATTAACACCCTTGGCCAGCATGTCGTTGCGCATCCCGCGCAGAACCAAGTCACCGGTGCGACCGTCTTTGGAAGAGTAAATATTCGCATGCGCCAGGACGAATATATGATCGATGTCCGGATCGGCATTGGCCGCGTCCATCTCGGCCAGGGCCCAGTTCTTCTGGGTCAGATCTAGAAACCAATCCCACAAGGCCGAAGCCTGGTCGTCGATAACAATAAAGTAGGCGTTGCCGTAGCTGAAAGAGTAGTAGCTCTCCGTGCCGGAAGAATCGGTCGGCAAGGCAAACAAGCGCTCGTAGACATCGAGGTTACCGCCATCCTCGTCATGGTTGCCGACCACCGGATACATCGGCGTGACAGGTAGCAACTCATCCTCGATCTCGAAAAAATGCACCCAGTCGTCTTCGACTTCGCCACTGGAAACCAGGTCGCCGGTATTGATAACGAAATCCGCTCCTTCATTGCGAATCTGATCGATCACGCTCTGGTGATCATCATGGTTCGAACGGGTATCACCGAAAAGCACGAAGCTGAAAGGCTCGCCCGGCTCGGGCGCGGTGCAGAAGGAAGCCTCGGGTTTGGATATGCCTGTGCAGGTCACTTGATAGGGATAACAAGTCGAGGCGGACAATCCGGTGATGGTCCCCTCGTGGTGGATTCCGCTGGCCGACAAGCTTAGGCTGTCGGCCAGACCATCGCCCCAATAAACGGTGCAACTGTCGGAACTATCTGTTTCACAAACAATCGTTATGCGGTCTTTGCGCACGTCTTGCAAGTAAGGACCCTTGGCAATACCGGCCAGACCCAAACCAGGCATACCCAAAGATAAACCGAGCACAGCCACAAACAAGCGTTTCATTTTCGATAACCTCCGGCTAAGAAATATAGCACAGCCGGGCTAAAAATAGCCACCGTAGGGGTCGGAGGGTCTCATATGATTCCGCTGCAAAACCCCTCTACTTGCGAGCGGCTCGTTTTGCCCGCGGGGGTGGCACACGAGCACGAATCAAGTGAAGTTCCCCGCGTT
>JAFDKH010000094.1 GCA_019307065.1 Deltaproteobacteria bacterium | reverse complement strand
TCATGAAATAGGTGAATAATGAACGGCAGAGTACACAATACAGCGCTTAAACTGGTAGATGACCTGGTGGCCGAAGGTATCACGTATTTCACGTTCGAAGAGGCCAGACGGCGTTTCAATCGTTCTCCCTCCGCCACCGCCAACCTGTTACGCCGCATGATTGACCATGGGCTCGTCGATCGCGTCCGGCGTGGTCACTACGTGATCCGCAGACTCGGGGTGCTGGGAACTCGCGCTGCCGCAGAGGATCTGGCGATTGTCGTGGCCGCTGTTTTCGCGGGTCATCCCCATCGCATGGCCTACAGAACGGCTCTGGACGAGCACGATTTGATCGCCCATTCGGTGCGAACTGTACATGTGGCCACAGTGAAACGTATGCGAGTGAAAAACCTGTCGGGTCGAACCCTGCGCACCGTCGCCGAGCCGGCCCACAAGATACGAGTTGGCGCCATGGCGCTCGGCCCGTCCTGGATCTCCGACCTCGAGCGTTCTTTACTGGATGCGGCAGCGCGCCCCGAGCTTGCGGGAGGCGTTGCTGTTATCGCCGGGGCGGTCGCGGCCGCGGATGGGAGAGTCTGTCCTGAACGCCTGGCCAATTATGCCAAGCAGTTGGAATGGAAGGCAGCCCTACGCCGCATCGGCTCCATCGCGGATACGCTTGACATCAAGGGTCTGGCCGGCAAGCTCGCTCCCCTGGAAGTTCCGGTCGCGGACATCAATCTTGAACCAGGCGCTGATATACCTGTGGACACGGCCCAGACGTACAGGGACCCTAGATGGCGGGTACGCTGGGCATGCTCCCCGGCTGAGATCGAGAGCGTGGTTCGGCAATGATCACCAAAGCTTACATCACGCGCCTCGCCTCTCGCCAGGGCGTTCCCGCAAAAACAGTGGAGAGGGACTATGCGCTGGCGCATATAGTGGCTGCCATCGCCAGCCAGAGTGAGGCCTCTAAGCTGGTATTCAAGGGTGGTACAGCTCTGCGGCTGTGTCATTTCGAAGACTATCGCTACTCGGCGGACCTCGACTTTTCTATCATGGGTGGATCAACCGAGGACGCCCTTGATACAATAGCTCAGGGCCTATGCACAGTGGGCGGCTCACTCAATGGGATCCGCCTCACAAAAGACAATCCTCCCCGAATTGCCTATAGCGGTCCTCTCGGTCGTGAGAGAACGATCAAACTCGATTTGGCCGACGACGAACTGGTATTCGATACCGAGCACCGCCGGCTTCTTCCGAGGTGGTCTGATCTTCCGCGGGACACTAGCGTACATGTCTACACGCTGCTCGAGATAACAGCGGAGAAGCTCAGATGCGTGCTTCAACGTCTACAGTGCCGCGATTTTTTCGACCTGCACCTGCTTTTCGAAGAGGTCACGGTTGAACCGGCAGAGGCGGCTAGCGTTTTCAGGCTGAAGGCAAGGCATCGCGGATTCGATCCGGAATCGTTTGCAAAGCGATACGCCGAACGTACCGAGCAGTACCGCAAGCGATGGGAGATGGAACTCGGTGAGCACTTGTCGGGAGAACTGCCGCACTTCAACGAGGTTGAGCGCCGCGTCGCGCGACATCTGCGGCGAGCCGGCCTGCTGTAGCGTTCCAATCGTGAATAATGCTCAGGTAAAAGAGCCGGCCTGAATTGTAAACTATTCTTTATCCAGCCGGCTGATCAGCTGCGCGAAGCGGGTACATTCTTTCTCAGCTACGTCAATGAACTTGACGCCGAAGCCGATGCCGGCCTTGCTCCAGGCCACTTGGCCGGTGATGTCGATGCTTTCCTCGACTTCACTAGGATGCAGCCGGAACAGTATGTCGCAGCCTTCCGGCGGCAAAGTCTGGCTTTGGATGAAGAAACCACCCTTGGATATGTTGGCCGTTTTGCTGACGGAGAAATCGCTGTCCGTCTGATAAGTCACAGTTAGGTTGGCCGGCATACGTTTCTCTCGACGTTCCTGGCTCTGCGGGAACTTCGGGATTTCCAAGCTCATCAGGTGTTCGATTTTTTCTTGTTGGTTTTCAAAAAAAGCAATGCCGGTTTGCACCTGTTGGCCTTTGATCTGGCGACACCAAATTACCATGCCATCCAGAAGCTCTTCGCGGGCATGCGAAAGCAAGCGCACACGTAGTTGTACATATTCCCCATTACGAATCGAGTAAGGAGCCATGACGGTCAGTCCGCCGTGCGCCGGACTCGACAAGTAACACCTGGCCAGCTCAACTTGATCTCTGAAATGTACTGCAAGCTTGCGGACAGACAGTGCAGGAGTATCAGCCATGATCGCCCCTTTTTTATTCGTCGACGTTGCCGGTTGAACCGAACGTACCAACTGTTTTTCATAGCGTCAATAAGATGCGGCCAGGATCTTGGGGCTAAGAGTGGTATATGTAGGGCAGAGTATGATGTTGATATCAGCTTAGACAGGTGGCATTCTTATTGCGGAGGTTGCCATGAAAAGACTTGTCACAGCCTTGTTGTTGAGCAGCATGCTAGCTGCCTGTGGCTCTAATGAAAGCCAGCCTGTGCCGGGACCCTGTGCTGATACTTCTACAAAATATGCACTGCCTAGCCCGGCCTGGCATCAAGGTACCCACTTGTCGGCCCCGCCCGGTGATGCTGCGGCAGCCTTACTCGGCCAGCATCGAGCCGAATGGTTGACCAAGCTCGATCAGCTCGACGGCTGGCCTATCCGGCCGACAATTGTTGTTCCAATGTCGAAGAGGGCAACCAGCATCGACCCAAGTCTGATCAAGCTGTATGCCGACACAGGCAGCGGCTTGCTAGAATGGCCGGTCGAGTTTTCGGCCAGTTTAGAAGATTCCGGCAGGAGTCTGATTCTCAAACCGACAAATCCTTTTCCGCCTGAAGTGCGCGACGTGATCCTGGTCGTCAGAGAAGGTGCCGCCGGAAGTGCAATCGCGTTGCCGGCTTGCGGAGCAGATCAGAAACCCGACCAGGCTTATGTTAGCGCCAAGGAATCAATAGCAGATCTTGACGACGTGCAACTGGCTCTGCCATTCAGGCTGGCGACAACTCACCAGGATCTGGAGTATCTCTGGGAACGCCTGGACGGTTTAATTACCCCGGCCCTGATTGTCGAATCAATCGAAGAGCGCACGCTCGAGTCATTTGGAGAAAAGGCACCCCCGCCCGAGATAGCCGTTCATTTAGCGCCCACGGCCTACAGCGGCATACTGGAATTGCCCGAATATCGTGATGCTAACGGTGTCTTCGTTCGTGATTTAGACAAGGGCCCCAAGATCCAGGGCAGCACCAGGCCGGGTTTCGTCCTGGCCCTGCCGGCCCAAGGCGCGCCTCCCTATCCCCTGGTAATTTTTCAGCACGGCGGCGGACAGAATAAAGCTGATTTTCTCCTGCATGCCAAGCCGTTGGCCGAGGCCGGCTTTGCAATCATCGGCCTCGATCTTCCTTTTCACGGTGATCGGGCATCGGCTTCCGGCGGCAGTGATCTGGATATTCTCGATTTTGATAACCTTCTAAGAACCCGTGACAACCTGCGCCAGGCAGCCGCCGATCAGATGGCGATCATCAGCGGGGTCGACTCTTTGAACGCGGCCTTGGAACCTTTTCTGGGGACCAGCTCCAGCCTCGATCCGGAAAAAGTGTTTTATATGGGGCTCTCCATGGGAGGCATTTCGGGCAGCCTGACATTTGCGACGGCCCGAAAACTGAATGCGGCCGCCTTGTTTGTGGGAGCTGCCGGGTACTCTGAGATCGTACAGTTCGGGTTTTTCTCCTTGATGGTAGCGGACATTCTCGAACTCGATCCGCTCGAGCGCGAAGTTGTCCTGGGGCTGGCCGAAGTCTTGCTGGATGGCGCCGATCCCTATGCCTATGCCAAGCGGTCTGAAGACCGCTCAACGACTCCGCGGCCGGTAATTTTTTTCCAGGCCGAAGGCGAACTGATCATCGACCCGCCGACCAACGACGCCTGGGCCCGGGCATTCGGGGCCGACCTGGCAAAGCCTTTTGATCATTCAGTCTCCGGAATGCAAGAGCTCGATTTGCCGGCTGACAACAACTTCTCCTGGACGGGCAGCGGCAATGCGGCTACACGATTGTTGATTCAATGTCCCCTGGCCGAAGTATCCGCCGGTGAGCGGCATGGGGGCCTGATCGTGCAAGACTACTCTCAGCAGATCGTGGCCGACTGTTTTCGAAGTTTTTTGGACCAGGGTAAATGTACTGTCTTGGATACTGACTTTGCGTCTCATTGAACTAATATCGAGCTGCGGACGCAGCCTGCTGGCCGTTGTTATCGGCTGGGGCCTCGGCGGGGCCGTCTATGGCTTGTTCGTCGCTCTGCGCCTGCGGCTGGCCGGCAGCGCCCGGGATAATCTCCTGCTGATGGCCTATGTCGGCCTGGCTTTCTTTTTATTGGGAGCCTTTCTGTTGGCCCTGCGCGGTTTAGTGCGCTTGGTTCTTGGATGGCTGCCTGGAAAAGAAGCCGGCCCTCAAAAACGGACTCTTGTGCGCATGGTTTTTGCGGCCCTGGGTGGCCTTACGTTGGCCATGACTATACTCCTGGTTGCCGGCGACATCATTTTATCGATGGCCTTCAGGGCGGACACTTCCAGGTTGTGGCTGTTTACAAGGACGGCGCTGGCCCTGGGAGTCGGGGCGACTTTTTGCTGGGCCATGTGCAGCCGATTGGGAAATCGACTTGAGAAATTGCTGGTTCGCATCGGCGACCCGCATGGCTGGAAGACTGTTGCTGCGGGCCTGGTTTTTTGCGTAGGGGCGGCATTGCTTATCCCGCTTTTTGGTTTGCCCTCGCCACGCAATATTGCCCAGAAATCAGGCCCGCCGGCAGGCTTGCAAAGAGTCGAGACCGGGCTTCGAATAATGCTGGTCGGCGTCGACGGTGCCACCTGGACGGTAGTCGATGACCTGGTCAGCGCCGGCAGCCTGCCGGTTATTGAGCAATTAATCGAACATGGTACCCGCGGCACGCCGCTGTCGCCGCCGCCGCACATTTCGCCGATTACCTGGACCTCGATTGTTACCGGGCGCTTGCCCGACCAGCACGGCATCAACGAGTATTTACTGGTCGACTTGCCGGGCTTGAGCCCGTTGCCTTTCAGGTCGTTGGCCAATGATCCATCCATTCTGCCGTTTTCGTTCGTGGCCCTGGGATATTTCCTGGCCGGTACGGCTGACGGCATTCCGCCCACCAGCCAGCGGGTTCGAGTGAAGTCTATTTGGCACATGCTGGCCGATGACCGGCAGGCCTCGCTATTGCTCGGCATGCCGTGTAGCTGGCCGGCTGAACCCCTGCCGGGTTTGACGGTCACCGATCGTTTCGGGCCGACTGAGTGGGACATGTTCTCTCATCATGAAGGTCCGGTGCCCCGCAGCATCTACCCGCCTGAGGCCGAACAGCGATTGCAGGTTTTGACAGTCGATTCGAATAAAAACCCGGCAGCCATGTTGAAACGACTCGGAGGATTCGACAATAAACAAATAGCCGAGCTGGCCGATCACATCTACAATCCAATGCTGCCTGCTCCGCTGTCAATGCTGGTCGATGTCTACGATCTGGATCTGACTTTTTTAAACATCCTGCAATCCGAGTGGCCGCAAGAAAAATATGTTTTTGCCGCTGTCTTACTAAACGGGCTGGATCTGGCCATGCATATTTTCTGGGCCGAGCGCTATCCTCAAGATTTTGGCCGTAAAGTAAGCCAGCACCCCCGCTGGGGCCGCCTGATCGATGCCTTTCATCAGCTGGTCGAAACACGTATCGGCGAAATACTCCAACAGGCTAATAAAGACACAGTCGTGATCCTGCTTTCGGATAGTGGCATGGAAGCCAGTCCGGGCAACCTGGTTTGGCCCGGCTGGCATGCTGAAAAAGCCTTGTTTCTGATGTCCGGCGGTCCGGTGCGATCAGGCATTGAACTAGAGAAGGTTACATTTCAAGATATTGTTCCGACTATTTTGTATCTATTGGGCTTCCCGGTACCCGATGATTTGACCGGGCGGGTGCTGACAGACGCTATCAAGCCTGAATTTCTAGAGCGCTTCGCGGTTCGCAGAATCAGTTCTTACGAGTGAGTAAAATGATAAAATTCCGCTTATGGTTGCAGACGGATCTTGGGGCTGCCCTTGCGGGGGTCGAAATAGAGTTTCTTGATAGTTGGCAATGTGCGTTGTTGGGCATCAAGCGAAAGGCGCTTGCGAGTCAGTTTAGGGTCTTTTTTGTACTCGCTTAGAAAACGATCAAAGCGCTCGGCCTCGCCGCGGGCGCGGGCCAGTTCACGCGATTGGTAGCTTGAAGCTTTAGCATTAATCTTGCGGGCTTCGCCCCTGGCCCGGGCCAGGTTTTCGTTGGCGTTGGCCTGGGCCTTGCTCTGGATCTGCTCGGATTCGGCCCGGGCGTCGGAAACCTGCTGAAAAGCGGAGATGGCGGCCGACGGCGGAACCACGTCTCCAATCAGGAAAGAAGTTACTACAATGCCCAGGCCAAGATCTGAAACTGACTGTTGCAGACGTTCGCGCAGCCGCTTGAGCAGCGTCGCCCGGCCCCGGGAAAGAACGTCGTCCACCTCGGTGGCGATTAGTTCCATTATCAGGGCGTGCTCTGCCAGCGCGCGCAGCAATTCATCGCGCTGGTTGGCTCTGTAGATATAGGGCAGGGGATCTTTAATGCGATACTGAATAGAAGCATCCACGGTGACCAGGTTTTCATCGGCAGTCAGGAAATATCGGATACCAGAGTCTGCCTGGTTCCGGCGCACGGCCGGCAACTTGAGGGTGGTCTGAACTTTTCGAGCGTCTTGTAGTATTACTTGTTTTTTCAACTCGGCCAGCCTGATGATCTTTACGTCATTAACGAATGGAATGACAAACTGCAGCCCGGGCTCGATTGGTGATTTCCCGGCTTTCGAGAAGGTATGTAATATGCCCAGTTCGCCGGATTTAACGATAACGATTCCCTTGGCGACAAACACTATCACCAGGCCCACAGCCAGCAGCCCGAAAAAGACAAACCAACGTTTCAACGGGCGCGACATTATTCGCCTCCCCTGAACAAGGGGTCGAGAAACTGGCTGTCCTGGGGCAGAATAATGGTTGCATTCTTCTTAAGAACCGCCTCACTGGTTTCGAGGGTTTTTAGAAACCGAAACAGTTTCCGGTCCCGGGTGTAAGACTCGGTATAAATTCGGGCGCCCTCCGCATCGGCTTTGGCCCTTATTTTCAACGCTTCTTCGTCTGCAGTGGCGAGGATCCGGCCTCGTTCCTTTTCGGTTTCTGCCTCGATTTGCATGGCCTTTTCACGGCCCTCGCTTTGATATTTCCTGGCTATCTTGTCACGCTCGGCTTTCATGCGCCGGATAACACTGGCTGCGTTCTGGGAAGGGAAAATCAAGCGCCGGAAGCCAATTCGCCGAATTCCAATACCTAGATTGGTTTGTGATTTCTGGTCGACTTTCTGGGTTACATTACTGATGATTTCCTGGATAATGTCTTGGTTGCCTAGAAATGTCAGAAAATCTCTTTTACCCACCTGAGCGCCGAGATGAGCCAGAACCATATCCAACAGATGAGCTTCGGCTACCAGGGGAGTGCCGGCGCCGACCAGGTAGCGTAAGGGGTCGTCGACTTGATAGACAACAAAAACCTCGACCATGATATTGCGCTTGTCGGCCGTCAACAGTTCGAGAGCGGGGGGCCGCAAAAGACTTATGCGATGATCGATCAGGTGGATTCTCTCGATCGGCGCCGGAAATTTCCAGTACAGGCCTGCTTCATCGGTTACCTTGACTGGTCGTCCGAAACGAGTCACCACCGCTGAGTATCCCTCCGGAATCTGGAATCCCGACGAATAGACTCCCAGGAGAATCAACACCACAATAATGAAAACGACTAGTTTCTTCACTTAGAAATTCCTCCCTTCCCGGAAAGCCAGGCCGGCACCGTGTACCACAAATCAGGCGTTGCGCTACCCGTCGGCACGATCCACTTGATGGATTCGGCCAATGTTCTGGCAGCGGCCTCGAGTCTCAGGCGCAAGCGTGTGATTTCCGGGTCAATACGATAGGCTACCCGGAGACCGGCAAAGGCTTCCGCCCGACCCCTGGCCTCGGCCAAGACCCTGAAGGCTTCCCGCTGTGCTTTGGAAATCTTCATTGCTTTTTGACCGCGGGCATTGGCCAACTGGCTGATTTGTTGAGTCTTGGCCACTTCGATCTTCCTGGCTTTCTCTTCTAAGGCATCCGAGACTGCTCTAAAAGCGCTAGCGGCCGCCGCCGGTGGATGAGCATCCACAACCTGGATGCCGAGCAATTCCATCCCGAGATCTGTTTCCTTGAGCGCAAGAGCCAGGTGTTCATCGCAGGCCTGGATAAAATCCTCACGGCGGTCGGTGGTTATATCGACGAATGTGAACACCCGGGCAGTTGCCCGGACAGCTTCTTCTGACAGCGAGCGGAGGATTTCCTCGGCCTCGGCCAGTTTAAAATAGTAACGCCGCGGATCACTGGCCCGGAAACGAACCGAAAAAGGAATCTCGACCAGGAGCTCATCCTTGGTGAGAGTCTGGGCATCCTGGTGCTTGGTATCTAGAGCACCCACGGGTGGTACGGGCCGTGATGAATCGACAGTCTTGTGAAAGCCGATTGTGATCTTGCGCAGTCGTTCGACCGATACGACCCTGACTTGATCGATTGGCCAGGGCAGCTTGGTGTGCATTCCGGGTTTCAGCGGTTCATCCACTATTCGACCAAAACGCAGAACAAAGGCCTGGTAACCCAGCGGGACCTGGAAAAAGCAAGACAGCAACACCAACGCGAAGAGGACCGAAATGATCAACCCGGAAAACCGTCTGGCCGGCGCCTTGAAGAACCAGCCTACGATCCCGGCGACGCCCCGGCCGAATTTCGACGCCCAGCCCGAGGTCAGCATGTCCAGTTGTTCGACGAATTCCTTTGTGCCTGTTCGCAGACCAGTCCGGTACAAGCTCAACAACAGGATCAAAATGAGAATACCGGCAAAAACCGCGTTCACCCATGAGTAACTCACAATGGCTTTCTTGCCGGCGTCCAGGGCCAGGCTGAAATCGGGCATCACAATATTCAATATCGCTCCGGCAATGAGCGCCACTCCGGCAACCACCAGCAGATACAAGCCGGTGAATCGCTTGCCGAAGAACTTCTTGAGTAAGACCAAAGTACCGACGTTGGTGGCCGGGCCGACCAGTAAGAAAACCAGAGCGGCGCCGGGCGCGAGACCCTTGATCATCAGGGCCATGGCGACAGGAGTGGACGCGGCGGCACACATGTATAAAGGCAGACCGGCGATCAGCGCTAAAAACATGGCAACCCAGGGGTTCAGGCCAAGCAGAAAATCAGCCGGTACCAATGTGGATATCGCGGCCGAGATGACAATTCCGATGATCAGCCAGAAAGCGACATCGTCGAGTATCTCGATAAACCCAAAGGCCAGGCTTCTTTTAAAAAACCGGATGGCTTGCTGGAACAGACCACGCGATTCTGGAGCAGCTTGATCGGTTTTGTCAGGAACGTTATCAGCTGGCTCAGGTTCGATCGTTACGGCCGGCTTTTGCCGCCGGTCGATGACCGCCACCAGAATACCGGCCAGCAAAGCGGTCACCACGGCGACTGTCGGCCGCAGCCAGGTAAACAACGGACCAATCAGGGCGAAAGTCAAAAGAACCGATGTTATGCCGGTCTCGGGAGTTCCAATCAGGAAGCTCATCAGGGCCGAGCGCGGTACTCCTCGGCGCTGAAGGGCGATAGTGATCGGAACTACTCCGCACGAGCAAATGGGCAAGGGCACCCCGAAAAGCATGCCTTTCAGTGCGGCAACCGGGGCTGACCCACGAAAAATTCTGGACAGGTCTTTTTGCTTGAAGAGGGAATAAACCATGCCGGCCAGCAGAAAACCCAGCAGGACATAGAACCCTCCCTGACTGAGGATTTCCCAAAGATTAGAAAAAAAAGCACCAATGGCAGCCATGTATGTATTGTGTCATTTTTTTTACGCTAGTCAACGAATATCAATCCTTGACTTTTGTTTAAATTCGTAGCCTAACCTTCGGTATAATTGATGTTACTGGAGGATTTTCATGAAGGTTTTAATAGCCGAACCGCTGGCCGAAGAAGGAATTGCCCGGCTCGAGGCCGAGCCCGAGATCGAAGTCGATATTATACTCAAACAATCTCCGGCCGAGCTGGCCAAGCTCATCCCGGCCTACCATGGACTGATTGTGCGCAGCTCGACTAAAGTCACTCCCGAACTGCTGCAGGCTGCTACAAATCTCAAGATTGTCGGCCGGGCCGGTAGCGGGGTCGACAACATCGACTTGAAAGCCTGCACTGCCCATGGCGTGGTGGTCGTCAACACCCCGGGTGGCAATTCCGTCAGCGTGGCCGAACTGGTTATCGGGATGATCATTGCTTGTTCGCGAAAGATTGCCAGCGCTGACCGTAAACTCAAGCAGGGTATCTGGGCCAAAAAAGAGAGCAAGGGGCGCGAGCTAAACGGTAAAACTCTGGGAATTATCGGGTTGGGTCGGATTGGCCAGGAAGTAGCAATTCGAGCGCGGCCTTTCGGGATGACAGTGCTGGGTCACGATCCTTTTGTCGGCGAGGGTGACCTGGAGAAGAAAGGTATTCAGCTGGTCGATTTCGAGACTTTACTGGCCAAGAGCCATTTCATTACGCTGCATGTTCCGCGCAACGATAAAACCAAATATATGATCGCCAAGGACCAGATCGCAGCAATGCGCGACGGGGCGGTTGTGCTCAACGCCGCCCGGGGTGGTCTGATAGACGAGGCAGCTTTGCTGGCAGGTCTCAATAGCGGCAAAATCAGCGCGGCCGGACTGGATGTCTATGAATCCGAGCCCGAGCCGCTAGCCGAACTGGTTTGCCACGACAACGTAGTGGCGACTCCGCATATTGGCGCTTCAACTCTAGAAGCCCAAGAACAGGTCGGCTACTACGTGGCCGGTTTTGTGGCTGATTATTTGGTGCGCGGTGTGGTTCAGAGCGCGGTAAACTATCCGACCGTAACGGCCGAAGAAATGCGCACACTCCATCCATACTTGCTGGTCGCCGAGCGTTTGGGCGCTTTCGCCGCCCAGGTGGCAGTCGGCAGAATGCATGAACTGGTCGTTACCTATCTGGGAGATCTAACGTCGACTCGCTATGCCCTCTTGACTGATCAAGTTATTGCCGGAGGGCTGCGCCCGTTTCTGAGCGATGCAGACGTTAATCCGATAAATGCCCGTGCCCTGGCCGAGGGACGTGGATTGAAAATTACCGAGGCAACTTCGTCGGAGGCTTGCGGTTTTGCCGGCCTGGTCAGGGTAGCCCTGACGACGGAAAACAGCACAATCGAAGTCGAAGGAGCGGCAGTCGGAGAGGACCGCCCGCCGCGCCTGGTGACCATGAATGGATTAAAAATCGACGCACCGCTCGAGGGACCGACTCTGTTTTTCAGAAACGACGATGTACCCGGTGTGATCGGGCGGGTAGGGACTTACGCCGGCGAGAATGGGATCAATATCGCCAATTTTGCGCTGCGTTCCGATAGACAGGGCGGAGCTATCGGCGTGGTTCAGCTCGATAAGCAAATCGCCAAACAGCAGCGCGATGAGCTCAAGCAGTTGCTCGGCATTCGCTTTGTACGCATGGTGGATTTGCCTTGATATCTTCTATTAGTTTCCGATAGCCGCTTCGAATACTCTGAGCATGTTCTCACCGAGAATTTTCTTAATGTCTTTTTCGCAGTAGCCGCGCTCAATTAACTTTTCGGTGATTAGGGGAAGATCTGAAACGTCGTCGAGCCCGACCGGGGTGATCGAGATGCCGTCGAAATCCGAACCCAGGCCAACGTGATCGATCCCGGCAACTTTAACGACGTGATCGATATGCTCGATTAGCCGGTCGAGCGGAACCTTGGGGAGGTTCTTATTGTATTCGTCAACCAGCGGTTTGCGAACCTCGAGGTATTTCTCGCGGTTGTCCTTGTGTTTTTCCCAGAGTATGTCGAGTTTATCCCACAGGGCTTGTGATAGCCGGGCGGCCTCGCTGTCTAGAAAGCCGACAAAGTAGTTGATTCCAATCACTCCGCCGTTTTTTGCCAGGGCCTTAAGCATATCGTCGTCCAGGTTGCGGTAATGGTCGCAAATAGCTCGACAACCGGAGTGTGATGCAATCACCGGCTTGGTAGTGACTGCGAGCACGTCATAAAATGTTTTGTCCGAGACATGCGATATATCGACCAACATGCCCAGGCGATTCATTTCGCCTACGATTTGCCGGCCAAGTTCGGTCAAGCCGTTGTGTTTGGGCTTATCGCCCGAACCATCGGCCCAATTGGTGTTTTTCATCCAGGTTAAAGTCATGTAACGAACGCCGATTCGATGGAACATGCGCAACAATGCCAAGTTGTCCTGAATGGCATGTCCACCTTCGATACCCATAAAAATGGCTATCCTGTTTTGTTTTACAATCCGGCGGGCGTCTTTGACGGTCAGGGCCAGGCTAAGATGATCGGGATGATTCTCGATTGCCGACAAAACTGCATCGGCCAATTCCAGAGTTCGTTTGGCTGCTTTATCGGGCCAGTAATCGGGTTCGACCCAAAGAGCAAAAACCTGAATATCCAGGCCGCCGGCTTTCATGCGCGGGATATCGATGTGACCTTCTTCGGATCGCTGACCGAGATCGATTCCTTTTTTCAGCATTCGCAGGACCGTATCGCAGTGAGCGTCGAAGACGATCGCTCTTTGATGAAGGGCTGCCGGTTGTTTCTCAAGGCTTGTCTTTGCAGCAGACTGTGGCTCGGTTTTGGGCGGGGTCGTCTCTCCCGGTTTTTCCAGACAGCCCGTAAGCGTTAGGATCGTCCCCAAGACGAGCAGCCTGCTTGTTGTGTTCATCGATGGTCTCCTTAGCAGAACATATCCTCCAGAATAGGCCCTCGGATATCTCAGATCAAGGATGCAAAGGTAATATTCCGACGGACTTGCGGCAAATTCCGAGAACAGGTATCTTGATTCTAATCAACTATTCACTAGGTCTGATCATATGGCGGGCAAAAAAGAAAAACGGATTCAGAGCGCCGCCAAGCAGCTGCAAAAAGGGCAGTATGAAAAAGCTCTGGCCGAATTCTCACGCATTCTCAGGGAAGATCCCGAAGATACCGAAATTTTGCTCAAGGCGAGCGAGTTGCAAGTAAAGCTTGGCCAGCACCTTAGGGCTTCTGAGACTCTTTTCAGATTGGGTGTGGTTTTTGGACGCCAAGAAAATCATTTCAAGGCAGTTTCTTCGTTCCTGAGTGTGTTGAAGCTCGATCCTAATTGTATCGATGCCCATCAACATCTGGTTAACCTGTATCTGAAAATGGGAATGCAGAAAGATGCTCGCAATCAGCTCGAAATTCTTGGAGATCATTATGGCAAGCAAGGAGTTGTCGGTCAGTCGTTAGACGCATATCGGCGCCTGGTCCAACTAGATCCTGATAATATTGCCAGCTTGCTGAAGCTGGCTGAGATCTGCTCGAGTCTTGCAATGACGGCTGACGCGATTGCCTGTTTCACGCGAGCGGCTGATAAGTTGAAAGAATCCGGTAAGTTGCAGGAGTACGTCAAGGTACTCGAAAGACTTATTTACCACGACGTGAATAATTTCGAAGCGCTCAAGGAGTTGGCCAATATTTATATGCAACTTGGAGATATCAAGGCGGCCCTGGGTAAACTTCAAGCTGCCTATCGTCTGAACACCCGGGATATCGAGGTACTCGAGATGCTTTGTCAGGCTTTCTTGGCTGTCAGCCAGCCATTGAAAGCAATCCAGATTTTGAAAGTAGTCGCAACGATATTCCAAGAAGATCATAGCATGGATATGGTTCAAAAAACATATCAACGAATCCTGGAGATTGACCCTTCTGATGTTGATGCACGAACCTTCCTGGCAACTTAGTTGATAACGACCGGCAAATGGGGCGGACCGAATATGTTTAGAATAAAAATATGTGTCCTTTTTGTGGCTTGTCTGATTTCGGGCACAGTCCTGGCGGGAGCGCCCGAGGTCAAGATTGATCATCCGGCCGGTGGCTGGACTTCCGAGCGGCGGGTCGCCGTCAAGGGCAGCGTGTCCGACTCAAAAATACAGCGAGCCACGCTGGTCGCCAACGGCACCAGTTTTTTGATAAGAGTCACCAACGGTAGATTCGCCCAGAATGTGATTCTCTCAAAAGGACCCAATACTATTATTGTAGAAGCAAGTAACCCGGATGGGACCGGCTCCGATTCGGTGACTTTTTATTCCAAAGTATCAAAAGTTGATCTGACCATCTATTTGATATTTGGCCCCCAGCCTTTTTACATCGATTTGTGGGTAACCGAACCCGATGGCTCAAAATGCTTCTGGCAGCATCGCAAGACCGATAAAGGCGGTGTGCTGCACGATCTGTACAACGATCTTCCGGGTGGCGGAGTTGGAATGGGGCCTCAGGCCTATACTCTGTCTGCCGCTGCGGCCGGAGAATACCTCATTCAAGTCAACTACTGGGCTGGCGGTTCATGGGGCCAGGGTGAAGTCAGTGGTGGGCCCTACGGTTCAAAACGCCTGCCAATAGTGCCGTTTCGAGTCGAGGCGGTGATGTATGAAGGCACCGAACAGGAGGAACGCCACACCTTCAGTGCCGTGCTGACCCAGCCCTCGGACACATATACGGTCGGAAAAATCCGTGTACGTCCGCCAGACGAACGCGAAAGCGCCAAGGGTAGCATGAAGGGCATCGAGAAGATGCACAAGAAAAAGACGATCAAGTAGGCCCTATAAATTCGATTTTCCTTTACGAGCCCGTAGCCACAAGATTCCCATGATTAGCGTGCCGGCTCCGGCCACCGCCAGCAGCAAGACAAGAATCGGTCCGATGTCGTGACCCGAGCTCTGGTACATGCGCGCCACAAGTTGCTCTTGGACAATCGGACCAGCCGAGCCCATGCCGTTGATAATTCCGGCCGCCGTCAAGGCACCCCGTTGAGAGCCTACGTCGATGGCGCCCACACCGGACAGCAAAGAATCAGGTCCGTAGAGCATGAACCCGGCCAGGCCCATCGAGACGGTAAAAAAGATCAAGCTGGCTGCTCCATAAGTGGCCATCATTAAAAACGCCAGTGTCATTCCAATCAGCATCAAGAGCGAAATTAAAGCCCGGCGGCCCTTGAAAACAGTGTCGGAAATGAATCCGGCGAACAAGACCCCGCCGAAACCGGCCGCATAGAATATAGTTGAGAGATAGGCGGCCTGGTCTCCTTCTAAACCAAAGTTGTGTCCCAAAAAGTATGCCGTCCAGCTGAATAACAGATAACGCGCAAATTTGATGCAAAAGTAGACCGCGCCCATCAACAAGATTGAGATGACTACCTGTCGGTTCCAGCCCAGACCTTCTTTCTGTCCAGGGGAGACAGGTTTTTGTTGGGGCTCATCCTCGTCGCTGACCGGCTCGAGCCCCACGTTTTGAGGAGTGTCCGGGTGAAAAAACAAGACCAAGCCCCAAACAACCAGCAAGACTATCGAGGCCCCGAAAAAGGCCCAGCGGAAACCGGCCATGCCCAGCATCAAGCCGGCAAAGTTACTGGCCAGTAAGGGGCCGACCTGATAGCAAGTCGACCAGACACCCAAGACTCTGCCGCGGTGCTTGCGCTTGAACCAGTAGCCCAGCGAACCAATGCAGCCCGGCCAGCCGGTACCCTGGGCCAGGCCATTCAGGGTCATGAAAACCAGGATCGTCCAAAAGTAATCTGAGAACCCGAACAAAACATTGCAGACGATCGAGACGCCGGTACCGCCCAGAAGCAGCAACTTGGGACCCAGCTTGCGGCCGAAGTAGGCCGAAGAAAATTGTCCCAACATGTAGCCCAATAGATAGGCGGTACCCAGATTGCCGAGATCGGTCGTGTCAAAACCCAGATTATCCTCCAGGGCTTTCTTGACCGCATAGAAGTTCATCCTGCAAAAGTAGTAGCCGGCATAGGCCAGCCAGGTGGAATAGAAAATCCGCACCTGCCAGTGCCGGTAGGTGCCACGCTGGCTGGATACCGGGGCCGCGAAAGACATGAGGTGTCAGCCTCTCGGGCTATTGGCAGTCGGGATGACTAGATTGTTGAGCCAGTTGCCGAACTCGGTTTGGCGGATTTTGCGATCGAGCACATCGTCATCGATGGCTAGTTGCCAGCGCAGATCTTTTCGGTCAGGTTCTTTATGCAGGGCTTCCATGCGGGTAACTAGATAGTTCATTTCCTGGCGGTCTTTGAAAAAACCCTCATTCACCAGTCTTTTTTCGCGGGCCACAATCAAGCGTGCCATATCAAACAGACTGTACTCGGGATGGTACTGGACCGCCCAGAAGGTGCCTTTCTTGTGGGTGACGGCCAGTGACTGGACATGAGTGAAATCATTTGAAGCCAGAAGAGTCGCCCCGGCAGGTAAGCTGGTGACCTCGTCATAGTGTGAAATGAAAGCATCAAAGACTGGGGCCTTGCCCTGGTAAAACGGGTGGGCGCGGCCCTCTGGGTTCAAGCTGATCTTGCGCGCAATTCCCATCTCGCGGCCCTTGGGATTGAGCTTGACCTCGCCGCCGGCGGCGACGGCCGCGATCTGCAAGGCCCAGCAAGAGCCATAAGAGGGGACCCCGACTTCGTAGATCTTTTTAGCCAGCTCGATCATGCGCCGCACCCGCGGATCATCATCAAAGATGGTCAGGTTACATCCGGTCCACATGACGCCCTGGTAGCTTGCCAGGCCCGCCCCGCCAGGTAGTTCGGAGTCGTCGTCTGAGGGAAACAGCACGTCGTTGTTTGCATCGGGCAAGAATGCGTTCAACATAGATCTGTATTGCTCGCAGGCATGCTGCACGCCGGTCTCGGTGAAGTGTTGCCGGCTTTTCTTGGGGTAACCGTCGATAATCAGAAAGTTCAGCTCGGACATTATTGCTCCAGGAGTAGCGCAACTATAGTGACTGGATCACTCGAGTGAGTTCAGCGTAGTCGTTACAAATAGCATCAGCCTTGCTTTTACTTTGGCCGCGATCTATTACAACCGTTGTCAGCACGGCTTTGGCGCCAATGGCTTGCGGCCCGGCCACATCGTTCGATTCGCGGTCTCCAATGTGAACGAGTTGGCCGGGCTCCACACCCAGCTCGGCCGCGGCGGCTTCGAAAACTCTCGCTGCCGGTTTCGAACAGCCCAGTTCGTCCGAGAAAGTGAATGATTCGAAATAGTCGAGCAGGTCTTCGGCCTCGAGCAGCTTACGCAAAACGCGGCCCGGTGAAAAAATAGCGTCCGAGATGACACCCAGCTTGTATTTTCCTTTGAGGTCATCGAGGGCGGCCTTGATACCGGGCGCCAAATCCGGTCGGATGCTGAGTTCCATTTCCTCGTGCTGCCGGACCAGCTCGGACATTTCGGCATCGGCCAGCGAGTGCTTGAGGCCCTTGAGCAGGACTTCTAAGCGCTCGGCTACACTCCAGGTAATCGAGTGCTCGTGCCAGACTCGGACGAAGGCCGCGTCGACGGTGTCATAGGCGGCATCGACGATCTCTTTGGAAATGGTGTTTTTTTTATTCAAAAAGTCATGCACCAGCATACGCCGGGCGATTGGCTTGGGTGGCAATCCCTGTTGCTTGCGCTTGGGTTCATCAGAGTCGTCGATGAAGACAGTATCCCAGAGGTCGAAGGTAATGGCTCGCACAATGGTGTCTGTTATAACGAATCCTGAGATTATTCACAACTCAGCGACGGATAAATACAAAGGGGACGTTCTTTCACTATTTTCACTCAGGTGTCAATGCAAATTGTGAAAGAACGTCCCCCTGATCCTGATCATCCCGCCTAATTCTTACTGATTACAGACTCTCATCTTTTCAACGTCGCATGTTTTCCGAACAATGATACCCTCTTCACATCCCGCAACAGTGTCCTTGCAGCCGCACATGAAGACTTCATCTGGTGATGAACCCCACACACTATTAAATCCACCGAAGTTAAGGTCCAAGTGGATCCAGCTGTTTCCGTCAAAGTGTGAAACATCAACTCCACCATATCCACCATAACTTCCAGATACGTAGATATTATCCGATGATGTGCCCCAGGTATTACGAAAACTGCTACTTCCGAAGTCGACATTCATTTCGGACCATTCTACTCCGTTATAGTGCACTACTGTTTCCTTGCTTCCAATTGCGTACACGTCATTGGCTGACGTCCCCCATACATCGGTGAGTTCCTCGGGAGCATCTCCCATCATCAGGCACCACTCATTCCCGTCATAATGATAAACTTCCATAGCGCCAATTGCGAATACATCGGTAGACGAGCTACCCCAAACAGAAGTGAGACCTGTCTTGAAGTTATTCTCGACGCGGACCCATGATGCTCCATCAAAATGAAGTATCTTGCTTATCCTGTCATTGTAATCTGGTCCAACAAAGTGGGAACCAACGGCGTATACATCCGACTCTGAACTTCCCCATATTCCCTCTAAGCGCAAGTGGTCTTGCTCTTCGATTGCGTCGAAGACCTTTGACCATTCATTGCCATCGTAATGCATGATCTGGCCGGTCCTACTGATTACATAGATATCACTCTCCGAGCTTCCCCAGATGCCAACAAATCCTCCGACACCGATGTCCTCCGTAGTGCACGTGAAGTTGTCACAATGAACTATCCTGGTATCCCGACCAACCGCATAGAAATTGCTTGCTGAAGTCCCCCAAATGTCTTCTAGTTCGACGTACGAGTCCCCACGAATCTCCATTTCCTCCCAACAACAGTGATTAACATCCTCCGAACATCCGGCGATGACCATGAACAATGCGATAGGAAGACACAAGGCTATGGGACATTCCCCATATGAAACCCCTTTTCTCATTCCTGATTCCTCCCGCCTGCAGCGAAACTTAATATTACCATAGAATCCACTGGAACAGGTTATTGTCCAAAGTCAGCATCTCTGAAAAAATGGGGTCGGAGGGTCTCATATCTCATTTCTTTCTGCACAGGAGGTGTCCGGATTCCGGACACTCAGGATTGCCGAATGTTACTCGAAGAAAATGAGATATGAGGATTCGACTGCAAAACCCAGCATACGGAAGAACCAGCGGCCTGGATCTGAGCAATGTTCGGTGACCTCGACCTCCAATGGAGGAGAGGGGTTCG
>JAFDKH010000466.1 GCA_019307065.1 Deltaproteobacteria bacterium | reverse complement strand
CCCATGACGAGTTCCGGGCATCCTTGGAGCGAGCCCTACAGGAAAATGCTCAGTTGATCACTGAACTGGCAAAACACTGAAACTATGCGTTACCTCACTATCGAGGAAGTCCTGGAAATCAATGCAGAGGTGATGGGCGGAAGGCACGCGCTGCGGGATCGAGGGCTCTTAGACTCGGCCGTTGCTCGGCCGCAAGCCAGCGCTTTCGGCGCTGATGCTTATCTAGACTTGGCCAGCAAGGCAGCAGCCTTGCTGCACTCGCTGGTATTGAATCATGCCTTTGTCGATGGCAACAAACGCACAGCGGTTCTAGCGACACTGGTAGACTTGGCCAGCAAGGCAGCAGCCTTGCTGCACTCGCTGGTATTGAATCATGCCTTTGTCGATGGCAACAAACGCACAGCGGTTCTAGCGACACTGGTTTTCCTCGATCTAAACGGATACGTGATTCGTTGGGACCAGCAGGAGGCGCTGGATTTCGTGCTAAGTCTGGTGGTTCGGCAGATTGAATTGGACGATGTGAAAACATTCTTGCGCAGTAGAATGTATTCAAAAGACATCGTCGCCCCCCATAAACCAGAAGAAACTTAGCCATGTTGTTCAGGTCGATAAAATCGATTTATGTGTGGACGAGGTTTGTCACTTGGGGTTCTTGCGGAAAACGGCGAACCCATGTAACATACGTGCATCGTAGTAACCATGGTTTGGTTGAATCGAAGATCGTCGGGTTAGCCTCAGATGCTGGCCCCAGCGGTCTGAGGTAGCATAAACCGCTTTAGGACTCATAACCCAGAGGTCGCCGGTTCGAATGTCCTTCGGCCGGGCCCCCGATACTTAAAAGCGCTCTCTTGAGCGCTTTTTTGTTTCCCATATCCCTTGAGCCGGATTCCTGTGTATTCCGGCGATAAAATCCAAAGGTCGCCGGTTGGACTGGTCTTCGGCCGGGTCCCTTTACCTTAACCGGGGACCGCGGGGCTCGTAAAAGATGACAAGCCCGGCGAACGTTGATTCGATTAACCGCCAAAATAGGAGATCGATTGTGGACAAAATGCCAAAGCGCCCCATAAATGAGGTTTGGATGCCTTTCAGATTTGTTTCTGATATCATGAAACCACCATATGCGGCTTCTGTCTAAAGATGACAGCGGGATTTTCGATGAATCGAAGATCGCAGGGCTTGTTTCTTTCTGCAGACCTGGACGACGTTTTTATGCAGCCATGCCAGCCAAAGCGGCGAGAGGCACCGGCAGTCCATGGAAAGGTCATAGCCTACCCCGTGTTTGGACTGGCTCTGCCGTACATCACAATTACTTCTGGCAAACACCGGAATGACGTATCGGCATTGATAGCCGGGCGGATGACAATATTCGGCCAGGACAAGCCTGCGCCGAGAGTGTCTCGATTACTTTCTGATCCCCAATGAGCGCAGTTTGTATCGAACAGTGAAGGAGTACGGGATCTATTTCAACGATGCCCGGCCGCATCAGGGGATCGAGCAGCAGATACCTTGCAAGCCCGGGTGGCTTGCTGCGCCACCAGTCAATGGGAAGGTGATATCCCGTCCAGTACTAGGGGGCCTGCATCACGACTACTCTTGGCGAACGCCAGCACCCGTGTATCAGCACTGACCGGTGGGCGGATGAGAATATTCGGCCAGGACAGGAGAAACGGATTCCTTTTGCCCTGTCTTAACGACCGCTATGGCATTTCAAAATGACCTGCAATTCCATCCCCTAACACAGGTTGTAATGACCTGCGTTAGGAATGAGTTGAGGATAATTTCAAGCAAAATCGTGGCCAAAGTTGGCAGTTGGTGACACGTATGTTAAACGACCCCCTTGTAGAACAAGACGCGGTTTTCCAACATAAATACCCTGGCTATGAACTTGTTTGTGGCAATTTGGATGAAGAAGTATCCGGTTTACTGCCTTGTCACTACCCATCGGTTATACCAGCTATGCCATTCCCTACAATGCATAATCTTTCATGGCTATTTTTTTAAGCTCGTGTGCTTTTCCGCGATGGTAGCCGCCAATTTATCCAATGCATCAAAGTCTTCGCCTTTGGGGTTTCCTTTAATCACAACTGGATCGATGATCT
>JAFDKH010000267.1 GCA_019307065.1 Deltaproteobacteria bacterium | reverse complement strand
CGGGTCGACAACCCAAAGCGGTTCCTGCAAATCTCTGTCTTCGGGCAGCGCCTCGGTCTCTTCGCCTAGAAACTTGTGAGACGGATAAGCTTGATCCACCTCTTTGCGTATATACTCCTGGACGACCAAATCGGCTTCTGTAACCAGGTCGTTGTCATACCTCAAGGTAGGATTCGCCCGGCCATAGTACGACAAAGCCAGGGCACCACTGGCTCTAGCTAGCCCCTTGGAAAAAGTGAGCATTTCCTCGAGTTCGCGCTTGGTCAATTTCGAGCGATAAGGCTTTACCACCTGACTTGCCTTTTTAATGGAGGCCTGCGCCTTTTTCTTGGCCGCGTCTTTTGCGGTGCCCTCGGGTGCTGGCTTCGCTTTTTTCTTCGATTTTTTCGCCATGGACTTTCTTCCTTTTAATGATAATTTTCTGTCAGTCTCTTCAAAATTCCTTCGCAATGTATGCCTCAGGAACCTAATAAGATCAACAGTTCAAAAAATAATTCCCCGACAAATCGCTTGCTTGCCAGTCTCCCACATTTTACTTGACCCCAGCTAGACAATCTGCTTTCTTGCGTTTGTAAGGCACAAATTGAGCATTTACCCATCCACTAACTGGGAGGAATAAAATGAAGAGATTTGCAATTATCGCCGTATCCGCTTTCGCAGCCATTAGTTTTCTTTTTGCAACTGGTTGCTCCAAGGGCGGCGGCGGAGACCCTCTGGACGACATGATTACCCATACCAAGGCCATGCTCAAGATCATCAAAGACAACAAGGCTGATTGTGGCAAAGTCGTCACCGAGTTGGAAAGCTACACCAAGAAGCACAAAGAAGAGTTCGAAGCCATCGCCAAAAAGGGTGCGGAGATGGAAAAAAGCATGTCCGAAGAAGACAAGAAGAAATTCGCTGAGAAAGCCATGAAGAAGATGGAAGGCCTCATTAAAGAGAGCATGACCGTCATCATGGAAATCAACCAGAAGTGCCCGGAACAGGCCGCCAAGATTGGCGAGGCCATGCGGGCCATCAAGTAGTTAGACAGTTTCAATCGTGAAACCGTGCCCGGCCGATGCCGTGGCGCGGTTTTTTTTGCCCGGCCCTACTACTTATGCTGGTAAAACCAGTAATAGGCTGCTATTCAATAAGTTAGCGGGAGGTCAGCCTTGAGACGCGAGGAGAGACGAGCGCACATTCTTGCCTGTGCCTTGGAAGTTTTCGCCCAAAAGGGATATCATTCCTCATCGGTTTCCGACATCATCAAGAAAGCCGGTGTTGCCCGCGGGACTTTTTACCTATATTTCAAATCGAAGCGTACGGTCTTCGACGAACTTCTCGACGATCTTTTTGCCCTGTTACACACAAAAGTCAAGCGCATAGACCCCAGCCGTGGATCGGTTGGAGTTGTTGCTCAAATGCAATCGAATATTGACGCCGTAATGGGCTGCTTGATCGACAACCGTCCGATGCTACGCTTATTGATGGCTGGAGTAGCCGGACTTGATTCGAGTTTTGACAAGAAACTTACCGAGTTCTACGACAGGTTGGTGGAACTGACCCAGCACTCGTTGGTCCAGGGCCATGATATGAAGGTTATCCGGTCTGTAAACGTCAAGATCGTCAGTTTATGTATTATTGGCACGATCAAAGAGGTGCTTTACCAGATTGCGATGGGCCGAAAAATGCCCAACCGCGAGATCTTAGTGAAAGAAATCCTGGATTACGGCTTGCGAGGACTGCTGGTACCAGAAACGGCCAGTAAACTAGGATTCCTTTCAAAACGGAGTACCAGATGAAACACCTGATTCTGTCTGGCCTGATCTTGCTCGTCTGGGCCGGCTCGGGCTGCAAGTGTGACAAGTCAGATTTTAGCAAGGCGGTTAAAACATTTAAAGGCTTTGCTCAGGGTACTGACTTCGCCGAGAGCGCCGTCAAGAAAAAAATCAAACCATATAGCTTGCGAAAAAAGAAGATAGCAACTCATCGTGGTCGCGAGCGCGTACTCGCGGATATTGAAATTGATCCCGGTATTACATCAAAGAAACTGGAGAAAATTCTAAGAGACGCTTGTCACGATGACGACATACTCGGCCGCTCGACAGTAATCAAAGTACGTGCATGGCCGGGCAAACTGGGAACCCT
Source organism: Deltaproteobacteria bacterium (assembly GCA_019307065.1). Classification (GTDB taxonomy): domain Bacteria; phylum Myxococcota; class B64-G9; order B64-G9; family B64-G9; genus JAFDKH01. Next base: position 4,088 of record JAFDKH010000267.1, on the reverse strand, counting down.
GGTACTCCCAGTAGGAACTTCGGTTTTCGCTAAAGACGGGCATGGTTGGGAAGGTAGCGGAGTCGGTTTCGAAACGATCTCAGTCAGCCTGCCGAGTCCGTCAAAGCTAGCCCAAAGCGGAACTACTCCAGTCACCGAAGACGAGTACCTCAAGCTCCTGGCGGTTGAAAATCTAATGCGCCGGGGCATGTCACTCGATGATGCCATCAAAGCCGCTGCCGACAGACATAGCCTGCCGGCCGATGATATTCGTTCGGCTATCTTGCATGCTCAGAAGGTTTGGGGCAGGCCAGAAGAAAAATAAATTCTAGAACCCGTCGTCATCCGTCCAGTCGTCGGGCTCTTCTTCTTTTTTGTTCTCTATGGGTTTTTGGGGCTTATCTTTTTTTGAGGGCTTGGCAGTCCCAAAAATTACAGAAGAAGGAATCATCTCGGCAAAATCGATTTCGGCTATATGAGTATCGTCGTTCTTTTCACCCAGCAAAACCGATGTTATTTTCAGCTCCAGGCTAAGAACACTCTTTTTGCCCAGTTTGAAATATCTCATGACTGGTTTGTTGGAAAAGTTCAACTCAATCTTGTCTCCGTAGAGGCCCAGCCCGAGATCAGCTTCAAAATCCACGTCGCTTTCGGTGTCGTAACGGTCTGAAGAAGTCTCTACCGTGACTTCGGCTCGGTGAATCCGATTATTGTCATTCCAGAATCGCCGGCCTTTGTAATTGCCGTGCAGCACACCGATTAGTCCGAGGTTGACAGGCTTGGGGAATTCAAATGTCACCGTTTCATCGACTCCGGTTCCCTCCATCCCCTCGGCCCAGGATGTTTCGAGGTCGCGATCAAAAATATTGGCGGTGCTTACAGTATCGCTGCGTAGCGTGGAAGATGCTTCGATTTTTACTCCGGCATAGGGGCCTTTCTCGTCATCTCTGAAGAAGAAGTCCTTGCCCTTGACGAATACCTTCGAAATTGTCTTGTCAGCCTGCATTGTCGTCTGAACAAGTTCAAAAGTCAGACTACCGCCACTGACTACCACGCTTTTCGGATAAACGTTCTCGAACAGAGCATGCCAGGCTACTATGTATCCTTGGGCCGAATTAGAAAGAATGAGTATGCCACCCGGTTGGTTGACAGAATCGCCCTGCTCTTTATAGCAAACCAGGACCTCTTTTGAACCATCCCCATCAACATCGTCCTCGATTACACTGGTAACGACATGACTGAAAGTAATTCCCCGATAATATTGGCTTTTTTTGTAAGCCCCGTCCTGGGCTTGCCCGAATGTGGGCAAACAAAAAACTACAATGAAGATCAACAACCTTTGCGGTATTCTGCGCACTGCCCTATTACTCCGGGTTAAAACACAGATAGATTTTAAGCCCCTTTTTCACTACCTTACGCATGCTCGATGCTATTTCAGATTGGATAAACTGTCAACTTTCTCTGCCAACATCATAATTCCAAAAGTTTCTTAACGCAGTTAATCACCTGAGGTGCCTGAATTGGTTTAGTGATATAGGCATTCGCGCCCAAGCTCATCGCTCTTTGGCGATCTTCGGCAGCTCCCTCAGTAGTGATTATGACAATCGGGATATTCATGTGTGTCTCGTCTTTACGAATAAGGCTGACTAGTTTGAGACCGTCCATAACCGGCATGTTTATATCGGTGATAATGATATCAAATTTTCCGACTGACAGCTTCTTGAGTCCGTCGACACCATCATCAGCTTCGACAACTTCCAGGCCCTTGATTCGGCGTAGTGCAAAGCAGATCAACTGCCGCATCGTCGGCGAGTCTTCAACCACAAGTGCTTGCATTGGATCCGGCATTGTTTCTTCCTCTTGGGAAGGCCCCCGTAAAAGCAGGCAATCAGGAGTTCAATATCTTAATATAACTAGCAGCATCGCGATTTATTGTTTTTGAATCGGCATTCAAACGCGCCGAGTAAAGGGCGGTTGCGGCATGCCCTCCCAGTAAATTGAACAACTCACGATCCAACTCGGTAATGCACATCTTATGATCAAGAAAGCTAAAAATAACAATCAAACCCATGAGCTTGCCCTCCATTAGCAGTGGCAGACACACTTTAGGCTGCTGGAGTGAAGCTTCGGTCATCTCATCACCGGAAATATATAAGACGCCTTGTTGGGCTGCTTTACCTGCGATTCCCTTGCCAATTGTAATCAGCGGCAATCCGGCCAGGTCACGCCCCTGGGCGCATACCGGTACGAGTTTGGAACCATCCCTGATGAAGAGAGTGAAGTCCATCGAGCCGACCAGATTGACGATTATCTCAAATGCTATCCGTACGACTTCAGCCAAATCCAGGGTAGAATGCAGTTGATAGCTGGCGATGTAGAGATTTGCCAAGCGGTTGTTTTCTTCTTCGATTTCCTGGTAGCGCCGCTTGAAATCCCGACTTTCGGATTCGACCGCACTAAAACGCTCTAGCAGGCGATCTCCTTCGCCTCCCATTTCCTTGATTTGATCTAGTAATTCCTGAAAATGCTGTGAATCCATTTTCTGGGCTGCCAGAGCGTGGTTTTCTTCTTCAAGTTGCACAACTCGGACACGCAAGCGTTCGTTTTCATCAAGGAGTTCCTCAGTGAATTGAACTCCTTTCTTAAATACCTGCAAGAAGTCCTCGGCAGCTCCCTTGCTTTTCGGTGAATTTGGTTTTTCTTCGTCTGCCATGTATTCTCGTTTCACAACATTCTGCGGTCAATTCGCTGGTAACTTATCATGAACCCTTTCGGCTTTCAATCCTCAATGCCAATATCGCAAATCATGTCGGAAAAGCGCACAACTTCACCGGCAATGTCATCCAGGCGGCAGACAATATCAACCTGGCCACTCTCGATAGCCTCTTTCGGCATTCCGAAAATCACCGCGGTTTCTTCCGATTCGGCCAGTGTTTTGCCACCCGCATTCTTGATCGCCCGCATGCCTTTTTTGCCGTCCGAACCCATACCGGTCAACAAAATGCCCATGACATGTCTTCCCATTACTTCGGCTGCAGACTGAAAAAGAGTGTCAATCGAAGGCGTATATTTCGAATTTTCTATAGCCGGCTGAATAACTGTTTTCAAGGTTGGGCCATCGCGGAAAACTGCCAGATTCTGCCCGCCCGGGGAAATAAACACCCGGCCGGCCACAATCTGCTCTCCACCCTGAGCTTCACTGACTTCCAGGCCGGTATAACGGTTCAGGCGATCGGCAAAGGCCCTGGTAAAGTTTTCAGGCATGTGTTGGGCAATCAGGTAGGCCGCCGGAAGAGGAGGAGGAAGCATTTGTAAAAGATTCTGCAAGGCGGGTGGGCCCCCGGTAGAAGCCCCAATCACAACCAGGGCAACTCGAGGGCTTTCTTTGCTAAATTCACCGGGTTCACCTGGCGCCATGCCCGGCTGGATCTTCTCTGCGGACGTTAACTGTACGCTGAAAGATCTCAGATGGCGAACCATCATGACCTTCTCGATCAATTCATCTCGAATCTTGTGCAACTCGGGCGAGAGATACCTAGTCGGTTTGGCGATAAAATCCAACGCTCCGAGCTCAAGCGCCTTGAATACGTTTTGTTTCCTGGCGTAGGAGCTAATTACAATAACGGGCGTTGGTCGCCGACTCATCAAGATCCTGAGAAACGTGAAACCATCCATCTTCGGCATCTCGAGATCCAGCGTAATCACGTCCGGTTTTAGAGTCAGGGCCGACTTCAGACCTTCCTCACCGTTTGCCGCCATACCGACGACTTCGATGTCCTCGCAAGATTCGATCATTTCGATAATGGCTTGTCGGTTGTAGGCCGAATCGTCAATCACCAGAATTCGAAGTGAACTCGAGATGTTTGCAGTCATATCCCCTGCACCCCTTTCATAGCGGCAATCGGCTTCCGATATACCAAATCGTTCTTCAGGTGAACCAGTTCAAAGTCCGTACTCACGTTCATCAGCGATTCGGAATGTCCTAATAACAAATATCCTAGATCGCACAATTTGTCGTAGAAGGTTTTCACTACTCTGAGCCTGGCCGGTTTGTCAAAGTAGATCAGGACGTTACGGCAAAAGATCGCGTCTACTTTCCCGATTAACTC
>JAFDKH010000266.1 GCA_019307065.1 Deltaproteobacteria bacterium | reverse complement strand
AGGACGGGGTGATCGAAAGGCGCCGGTAACGAAAAAGAAAGCCGTAAACGGGTGCCGATAGGCAAAGGATTGGCCATTTCGATGAAAACGCCGGTACGGCTGATGTCACGCGTATATTCAAAGAAGATGCCTTTGAAATCTTCAAAGGATACTTGAAGCGAAGTAGAGATGCGCGGACAACGGCGTGTGTCTGACTGGCCAAGCAACTCTTCGACTTTAGTTACTAGAGTTGTGTCATCCAGTGGCTTGGTCAGGTAGTCGTCACAACCGGCTTTTACGGCCGCGCGAATATCTTCATCACGACCCGATGAAGCCACGATAATTATTGGTATTGATTGCAGGGCCGGGTCTTTCTTGACTTTTTCACAGACTTCAGAGCCGCTCATCCCGGGCATGGTTAAATCAATCAGCGCCAGATCGGGCGGGTTGCTACGAATTTTTTCAAGGGCTTCTTCCCCGGAAGCTGCCTCTTCAATCGTGTAACCCCGCCAACCGAGGATTACGGCCTCCAGATGTCGAAAAAGCCTGACGTCATCTACGAGTAAAATTCTGGGCATTGTTTTCTCCGGCCAAGACAGATTAAGGTTTCCGGCCAAGGTTTGCAACCTCTTTTCATTGAGCCGCAGTCTGGCGCTATTTGTCCAGGATCTGCCAGATGAAATTATTGTCAATCCCAAGCTCCCGCGTAGGATGGAAACCATCCGAGAGGACCGGGGAATAATTAACTCACCGGATCTGTGGAGATGCGTAACGAGGAATCATTTGGGTAGTCATTGGGTTACACCAATTCATGCAGGCACTGGTGGGAGATTGGGGTTTGTGATCTTGACTTGGGCTTTGCTCGAATGATAGCTTGAATTCAGTTTTCTCCGCCTGTAAAAGGCTTTGCCTGGGGGGCAAAATGAGAAGTCGAGCTGTTAAAATCCTTGTTCTTGATGATGACTCTGACACTGGCGAAGTACTGCGCTACCTTCTGAGTAAGGAGGGGTTCCGAGTTGAAGTAGTGACTTCGCCGAGGGCCGGGTTGGAAATGCTGCAAACTCGGCAGTATCATATCTTATTGTTGGATTTGAAAATGCCTGAGATGGACGGAATTGACGTCCTCAAAAAGCTCCGCGAAAAGGATACAGATATTGCGGTCATCATCGTGACCGGTTATCCATCCGTGGACTCGGCGGTGGCTTCACTCAAGGGAGGGGTTTCGGATTACGTCGAGAAACCAGTCGATAAAGAGAAACTATTGGCGGCGGTCAACAAGATAGTCGACGAGAAAGGCCTCTTGCGCAGTCCCGAAGACGGGTTGTTGGCCTCGATCGGTGCCCGGATTCGCGCCGAGCGAAAACAGCAAGAACTGACCCTCAAGCAAGTTGCCAGGAGGACAGGCCTGTCGGTAAGTCTGCTTAGTCAGATCGAAAGAGCAGAGTCAGCTGCTTCGGTATCTTCCCTTTTTAAAATCACTTCTGCCTTGAAAACGAATCTCGAGACGATTTTCAGAGATTACTAGGATAAGGGCTAGGGGGTGCAAACACCGGTAGTCTGAGTGTCGGTAACACCCATCAAGCCGCAAGACATAGTTCCAGGACAATCATCGTTACTATCACACAGTGATGAACAGAAGGAGCTGTTCATGGTGACCAGGCACAGATCTCCCCAGCAAGCGTTGGCGCCGTCGTCACCACAGCCATCAGTCCCGGGCGGATCGCATTTCGAATTGGCTACATCGCAGTTTTCAGCCTGGCAGAATTTATCGATCGACTCGCCTTCTTTGACGCAATACTGGCAAGTTTCGTGAGCCGGGCAATCGTCGTTGCCGGCGCACTGCTGACCGGAGCCGGGGCTCCATCTACAAAGGCCGATTGAAGCCGTATCATTACCGGTTTCACCCATCCCGCCGAAAGTAACCGAACAACAGCGGCCGGCATTGACGCAGTCGCTGTCCTCGACACAAACCTCGGTGCAATTGCCGAACATACAATAGAAGCCGCGGCAAGCTTGATCAGGTGGCAGGTCATAGGGGCTGGTCGAGTCGTCACAGGCTTCACCGACTTCGAGCAAGCCGTCATGTTGTCCGCACATGCCGACCAGATCATCCACCGAAATCTGTGCGACTTGGCAAACATCCTGACCTTCGCAGTCGGCACCACTCGTACAGAATGTGCCTCCCTGGCACATGCCGATAGCAGCGCTGACGTCGCCGGCATCGTCCATGCGGAACCTGACCTCGCCGCAGAACATATGTTCGGGACAGTCGGTATCGAGCTGACAGACCTCGGAGCAAAAGCCGCGCATACAATAGAAATCCGCACAGCGTTCTTCGAACGGGAGCTGGTTGGGATTGGCCCCATCATCGCACTCGGTGCCGGTCGGGAGACCGCCCAGTTGATTGCAGCGGCCTTCAAGTGATTTTTCATCGGCTGTTGGATAAGCGATACAGACGTCGTTGCCTCCGCAATCGCCCGACCATTCGCAAGTCGGTTGCTCGGCGGCCAGACAATAAGTTTCTCCGCCGAAGATCGGCTGACATATATAGAGCATGTTTGGATCTTGAACGTTGCGGCAATCCCGACAATCCTGATCGGTAAGACAGGGCTTGGTGCAGATAGCGCCGGAATCTTCGTCACTGCCTCTGAGGCAGGAGAACCCGGGCGAGCAAGCTGAGTCGTTCTGACAGGTACACGAGGCCCCGCAGGACCCGGTCTGGTTGCCACAGAAGCAACCAGAGCCCAGTTTCATGCAAATGAAATACTCACCGCCCACATCAATACAACACATTTCTTTGCCGTCTTTGGAACGGTTGGTGCAATCTTCGTTGGTTTTGCAATTACGGCGCGTGCAATAACCCTCTTTTTGGCCGGTGTACTTCAAGCAGTCGTTATCACAACATTCGCTGCTGTCAGAGCACTTTTCGCCCATGCGTAGACAAACCTTTTCAATGCAGGTGAGCTTGAGCGGGTCATCGGGATCGACACGGAAGTCGGGATCGCAAATACAGATCGGATTGCCGTTTTCCAGCTCACAACAGCCGTGTTCGGAGCAGGTTTGGCCGGCGCACAGACCAGGGTCGGGAGGCAGGCAGCGCAAGCCGTCAGTTGACACCTGATATCCATCTTCACAAGTACACCTGGCGGAGCCGCTGGCTGCCGAACAGGTTCCATGTCCGCAACAGCCAATCTTGTCACAAGGATCATCCTCGGCTTTTTGTTTACATCCCACACTCGCCAAGGCCAGCATGAGCAGACAGCCTGGAATAATCAGCCGACTAAAGGTACGGGTGAACTTCATCGAAACATCCTCCTTACCGGCACCTGCTATTTCGCAACTATCAAGTAATATAACGGCCTATTGTGCGATTTGGCGCATAGGCCTGTCAACCGAAATCTGGGTATTTCTTGAACTTATTCGCTGGCTCAGGTTTCGTCCAAGCAAGGCAATTGACATGTGAAACAAGGCATGGCATTTCAAATAAACGGGAGGTCACATGCGTACAATTACGATGTTTTTATGTTTTTTTGTTTTACTCGGCCAAGGGGCGTTACAGGCGGCTGATCCTATCGATGATCCTGAAGTTCTCGAGAGCTATCCGAAGCCTACCACGGCCTACTATAAATATCTGCAGGCCAGAAGGCTCGAGTGTACTGGGGATGGAAATGTGCTGGATGCTCCGGTTGAGATGAAAATTGGCAAACAGACCTTTACCTATAGCGGACCGGCCCTGACACTTAAGGGCAAAGATCCAGACGGTGTAGTGACACTTGGGGTAATGGGTGCGGTCAAGGACTTTGGAGCCGAGTCAAAAAAAGCGCTCAAGTTTTACATGGATCAATTTGAAAAGGACAAGGTGGATGCGATCTTGTTGCTGGGAGATATTGCCGCTTCAGAGTTTGAACTGACCCAGATCCTCCTGTTCTGCGCCAAGCGCGGCTGGCCGGTCCTGGCTTTGATTGGCAACAGCGAGGGTCGGGCGGCATTCAATCGAGCGATGTTGGCCGCTCTCAAGGCGGCTGACAATATCATCAATATGGATTTTGTTCGCAGGGTCGACCTGGGTGGTGCCGTGCTGGTGAGCTTGCCGGGCTACCTCGATCGAAGGTTTGTCCACCAGACCAGCGGATGTACTTACAAGAGAAGAGACATCAAGCGCATGCGCAAGCTGCTCAAAGGTATCGACTCGCCGATCGTTTTCGTCAGCCATGGGCCGCCCAAGGGCAGCGGGAACAAGGCCCTGGATTACGCGGCCGAGGGCGGTAACGTCGGCGATCAATTGATTACGGATTTCTTGCGCGACAACAAGATAGCCTTCGGTCTTTTCAGCCATATTATCGAAGCTGGCGGCCAGACTGTCGATAGTCAAGGTAAGGCCGTCGCTGAGAACAAGTGGGTCGATAGCTTGAACATCAATGTCGGCTCGGCCAATCCGCTTTCCTGGCAGCTCAACAGCGGCAAACTCAGTTGCGGCATGGCGGCAACTGTCAGAATCAAAGAATCCAAGGCGTCATACAAGCTTTTGAACTATCCTTGCAAGTAACTCAATATGAGTGTTGAAGTCGGGCAGCAGTTAGAGCTTACGATCGACGGTTTTGCGGCCGGCGGTTTAGGAGTCGCCCACCATGGCGGCCGGGCGATCTTTGTTCCGCAGACCATTCCCCAAGAGACCGTTGTTGCCCGAATAACTCATCTGGGCCGAAAAAAGATTTCTGCCGAGTTAGTCGAAATAATCGAACCATCGGCGGATCGGGTGACTCCGGTCTGCCCGGTCTTTGAGCGTTGCGGCGGCTGCCAACTGCTGCATGTCGACTATCAGGCGCAGCTGGGCCTGAAGAAAATTATTTTAACAGACGCTTTGCGTTCGATTGCCGGCCTTGACTACGAGCCGGAGTTGAAAATTGTTCCGGCCGCGGCCCGGCTGGCCTATCGCAATCGCGGCCAATATCCGGTGGCGCGCAAAGGCTCGAAGGTGGTCACCGGGTTCTTCGCGGCCCGCTCGCATAAAGTGATCGCGGTCGACAAGTGCCATATTCATGACCAGCGGGTTGATCAGGCTGTTGGCTGCATTAGGGCCTGGGCCGGCCGGAAACGGGTGACGGTCTACGACGAAAAGCGCCAGCGTGGATTTTTACGCCACGCGGTGGTCAGGGTGACGGATAAGCCGGATCAGGTGCTGGTTGCCCTGGTCGGCAAGGACGATCGAGCCGGGAGTTATGGGGATCTGATTCGCCGTTTGCGCAGGCAATTGCCTCAACTGCGCGGTCTGGTTCTCAACATCAACCCCCAAAGAACCAACGTCATATTGGGTAAGCGCATGCGCGTCTTGTGGGGCCAGCCCGATATCGATGAACATATCGACGGATTGAGATTTCGGCTGTCGCTCGGCTCGTTTTTTCAGGTGAACACCGCCCAGGCCGGAGAACTTTTCAAAAAGGTTCGCAAATTTCTAAAGAATACGTCCGGCCCGCTGGTCGATGCTTTTTGCGGAGTTGGGGTGATGGCCAGTTTGCTGGCCAAGGACGGCCATGAGACGATCGGGATCGAAGTAGCCGAAAGTGCCGTTGCGGATGCCCGCCAGACGCTCAAGTTCAATCAGCTCAGCGGAGTGACTTTTCATCAGGGTCGGGTCGAACAAGTCTTACCCAAGCTTATAAAAGATGGGCTCGAGCCGGGAGGGCTGGTGCTCGATCCACCGCGCAAGGGCTGTGCCGCGGAAGTTCTGCAGGCAGTGGCCCAAAGCAAGACAGAAAAAATCGCCTACGTCAGTTGTCACCCGGGTAGCCTGGCCCGCGATCTGGCACGCCTGTTCGAACTGGGCTTCGAATTAGAAACACTCGAAGGTGTCGACATGTTCCCCCAAACCGCCCACCTCGAAGTCTTCGCCGGGCTGGTGCGCAGATAGTTTTTATGTTTTTCTCTCGGGCGGGGTCTAATCAGTAGACAAGTATACATTTGACACCTATAAAATGTGCACCTTAGAATGACGCCATGCAGCTAAGATATTTGATCATTTGTATTTTTTTGCTGCCCGTCTGGGCTGGAGCCTGCTCGAGCGGTAAAGATTGTGAACAAGCCGCCGACTGCGACGACAACGATGCCTGCACCCAAGATCGTTGCAAGTTGGGAGTCTGCTCGCACCTGGTTACGCCCGGTTGCTGTCGTGCCGATCAGGACTGTAAAGATGGCATGACTTGCGACACCGAGTTGCACATATGCGCAAGTAGCCTGGGTGAACCCTGTAGCCAGGCTGCCGATTGT
>JAFDKH010000265.1 GCA_019307065.1 Deltaproteobacteria bacterium | reverse complement strand
GAGTAGTTCACGTTCACCAACTTTGACCAAAACCTTTGGCATGTTGCCGATAACTGAGGATAGGCGGCCTCCGCGTCCTCCGCAGGGAACAACAACCTGGGCAAGCGGGTTCATTTCCAGCCCCCTAGTACTCGGCCGAATACGGCTCCCCTGAGGGCATACCAGGCCATGCGCCGGGCCGTCCGCCAGGAAAAGCAGCTAGAATCGCCGTATGGCCGCGGCCGGTGGCTGACCGGCACTTGAACAATCTTGGTGCCTTTGCGCTGGGCCCTATAGAACGCTTCGACCAGCAGGAATGCCTCCTTGTAGTCCAGACTAGGCTTGAAGTCTTCAAATATGCTCCGGTGCATCAATTTGAAAGCACAGTCCGCGTCACGCAGTTTCATGCCGAACAATATCTGGATGGTATTGTTGTACAACGCGCTGGTAAGTTCTCGTTTCCAGCCGTCGGCGCGCGACATCTTGTAGCCGGCTACAATTTTGGCGCCTTTGTACGCTTCGGCTGCGAGGCGTGGTAGTTCACGCACGTCGTACTGCATATCCCCATCAGTAAAGGCGATCCATTCGTACTTGCTTTCACGGATTCCGGTCTGCAAAACACGGCCGTAGCCCAGGTTTTTTTCGTGATGGATTACTCGGATACGTTGATTTTTGCCGGCGACCCTGTCGGCGACCTCACCACTCTTGTCGGGACTGGCGTCATCAATGATTATGACTTCATATTCAGTGCATATTTCCGCCAGCACCTGGTCGGCCAGCAAGGCAAGCGGCTCGACGGTTGCTTCGTCGTAATAAGCGGGGAAAAAAAAGGAAATCTGCATTTAATCAACATACCTCGTATTTGGTGTTTTTCACGTTTCGAGACCTAGTCTAAAGAACCAACTTGTTCTTTTCAAGAACAGAAGAATGCACGCTTTGCTTGATCAAACAAGTCGATCGATTTAGGCTGAGTTGAGATTGACAGGATGGAAAGATGGGCGAGCAGATAAAAGAAATCAAGCGTTGGACGAGAATGCTGACCGTACCCCTGGCAAGGATTGAAGGCCCTCCGGCCCGAATTGACGCCAAGGCAGGCAAGGGCTTGCACCTTTTATTGTACACAGCTACGGGTCGTATGTTGCATGTTTGTTTTACGACAGACGATGGTAGCCAGGACGGCTATGTCTGCTCCGGCACGACTTGCATGAGCTACGAAGGCGAGCGTTGGCCCGCGCCCGAGGAGAGAATCTGGTTGGAAGGTTTGAAGTTAGCTCTAAGCCAGGTCGAGAGTCAAACCGGCTGGAGCGATTTTCTGGACATGGTCATGCGCAAGCCTGCAGTAGCGTTGCCGGCGTCTTCAACCAATCTTGAAAAAATATCTTCCGGTGATTCTATTTTGATTCGAATCAATACGCGCTGCAACGCTCATTGTGAATTCTGTAGTGCCCGGGGAACTCTACCGGATTTGATCGAAGATACCGAGTTGATTAAGCAGCGTATTGAGCTTTTTGCTAAAGCCGGCCAGACGAAGGTTTCGTTTAGCGGGGGAGAACCGACCCTGAAAAAAGAGTTGCCTGATCTAATAAGATCGGCCTGCCAAGCAGGATTTACCGAAGTAGATCTCCAGACCAATGGAATTCTCTTGGCCCGGCCCCGACTGGTCGAGACATTGGCAAAGGCCGGACTAGTGTCTATATTCCTATCCTTGCATAGCGCCGAGGCCTCAATACACGACTCAATGTTGGGGGTTGAAGGCGCCTTTGAAAAAGCAACTCGGGCGGCTTCGCTTTGCTTCGAGGCGGGGATCGAGGTTCGTTTCAACTACGTCATAACGACCAAGAATATGACAGGCATAGTTGATATGGTCAGATTTGTTGCCGAACACTATGAACACCAAGGTACCCATATTTGCCTCAGCTTTGTCTCTCTCCAGGGCTGGGCCCTGGATCATCTCGAGCTTGTTCCTAGAATTAGCCAAGTAACCAAAGAGGTGAGCCAGGCTCTTGAGCTTGGTAAACGACTTGGACTGGATCTACGCATTCCGGGGCTGTGTGGCATGCCGATTTGTACACTCCCGGGTTACGAAGAATATTTTGATGAATATCATGATGACAATCCACCCCGCCTGCAGAACAGATCATATCTTGCTGATTGCCGGGAATGTGATTTCAGATCACGTTGCAGCGGGTTTTGGACGGCCTATTTCGATCATTTCGGCAGTCAGGAATTCGGCCCGAAGTCTGCCGCGAGTTAGATCTCAACTGCGCAGGCTTCTGCCAGGGCAGGCCCGTCTTCGAATTCCTTGGCGCCATAGATGTCCAGATAGGCCTTCCAGACTCCTTCGCACTTGGTACGCAATGAACAATGCTCGCAAACCGGCAGCAAACATTTTAGATAGGTTGTGCGCTGCGTTTTCCAGTTGAAGCGTTTCGTACCGCCGATGTTCTGGGGCCGATAAAGAGTTACTTCGGTAACCAGGTCGAGGTTCTCGCCGACATATCGTTGCATTAGATTTGCATTGCTGAGTACTTGCCAGGGAAGCCGGCACAACGGAAAATCTGCGAAAGTCAGATGCAGCCCGTACTTGGCCTCGTTGAGCGTAATTAGCTCAAGCACCCGGGGGCTTGTCTCTTTGAACGAAGGAACCCACTTGCGGCTACCTACGGCCTGGTGCTCGGGCTTAATAAAATTAAAACGAATGTCAACAACGCCGATTTTCTTGAAGAAAATTACAAAATCTTCAAGGTGAGCCAGGATTTTACGGTGCAGGACGCTGTTTAGCGAGAATCCATCCGGTAGCCTGCCTTGGTTTGAGGCCTGGGTCAGGTTGTGGATTGCCCGGATCTTCTCGTCAAATGAACCCTTTCTCTGGGTGATACCGTCCTCGATTGAGGCTCGATGGCTGTGAATTGAAAAAGCAACTCGCGTGACTCCCGCCTCAATGAAACGATCGAGTAGAGCCGGGTCGGCAAGCCTGGAACCGTTGGTGCATAGAGCGATACGCTTGAAGCCTTTATCACGAGCCAAAGCAATCATTTCGGCAAGCTTTGGGTGCAGGGTAGGTTCTCCGCCGATGAAACCGATAGACTCGATGCCATCATTACGACGATTTTCTATCTCGGTTTTTACTTGCTCGATCTTCATCCAGGCCCGTTCCTGAGCGGAAACTTGGCCATTCGAGCAAAAAAGACAACGATTGTTGCATGCCCGACCGAGGTTGATTTCAACGTTTTTCACGGCAGATCCATATTCGTCCCACAGTCCAAAGCCATATTGCATTGGATTGGTTGACTTCGTCAAGGCAACCAGAAGGTCGGCTTGACAGTCCACAACTGAAAATGTGAGCATAAGCGCTGCAAGGTGGATGGAATGGCAAAAAGGGATCGCAAACGAAGCCCGCCGGACGATGAAGCTTTCTGGCAACAACAAGAAACCCGTCTGCGTAAAAACCTGGGCCAGCCGTGCTGTACATTGTCTGGCATGTGTTCGGTATTGACCGGCATCAAGGGGAACTTTTCCGTTGTAATTCACGGTGAAACAGACTGTATAAATAGTTTTATTTATCATCAAGGGCCGGCGGTAGTTAATTTCTATTGTACAAACCTGACGGAGCAAGAAGTCACGACTGGCCGTACCCGGCAGCCACTCGAGAACTGCCTGCGTTTGTTGGTCGATCAGGCACAACCAGACGCAATTTTGGTTCTGGGAACCTGCCTGATCGAGGTAATCGGAGACCGGTTTGAAGATACTGTCTCAAAGATTGCCGCTGAGAGCTCGGTGCCCATAGTGGCCATGCACACCAGCGGTTTAAGACTCAGCTCGCAGTCTGACATGCTCGATTGGCTCTTCGAAACTCTGGCCAAGCTTCCTGCGCTCGAGTCACTTGGAAGCGTCTGGCGTCGCCGGGTTGCCAAACTGGGACTCAAGGTGTACCTCAGCAGTTTTGAGCGCAGACCAAAGCCGATTCAGCAAGTCTTCAGTGAATACGAAGATCTAAAATCGCCTGAATTGATGGTTGCCGAACGCAGTCTCAATCTGATTGGCCTGCCTGAGTTTGAGCGCGACTATGAGCTCGAACTTGTTGAAGTGATCGAGAATCTCGGCTTAGAAATCAACGGTTTCTACCCTTATTCTACCTCACTGGACGATTGGCGCTGTATCGGATGCACCAGAACTTCATTTGTAGTTGATCGTGGTTTGTATCCACGCTTGACGGCCCGCCTGGAAAATATCGGCCAAAAAGTAATCGAGGTTCCGTTGCCGATCGGTTTGGAACAATCAGAAAAATTCTACCGGATTATCGCTGAATCATTTGGCCAGGATTCAAAGCTTGACAAGCTGATTGCCGGCCGAATAGCCCAGGCCCGGGCCGACCTTGACGATTTTCGAAGCCGGCGCTCAGGTTTACGCATGGCGGTCGGCATTCGGATGTTAAACAACTATCGGGCCGACCAACTAGCCTACCAGGGGCTTGGCGATGTTGCCGCTCTGGCCGAGTTGGGTCTCGATCTGACCTTGCTGGTCCAGGGACCGCCGGAGGAAGAAGCCCGCCGGCAATGTGCCGCCACGCTGGAATCATTGGGCTGCGATCTGCCCTTTGAGATGTTTCCCGACCCGTGGAACCTCTCCGAGCGCCTGGCGCAGGGCAGATATGATGTGGCCTATCTAGCGGATCACGGTCGGGAAGAAGCGGCCAAGGCCTCGGTGCCGATGATTGTCAGTCGGGGACTGGTGCCACTGTTTCATGGAATTGACCTGAACTTGAAGCGTTTGGACAAACTGCTCCAGGACAGCCTTGGCGACGGAAAGGATCGATCTTGAAAAGCTTGAACGACTACGCCATCAAGTCCGGCCAGCTGGGCAAGATGAGTGGTGTCAGCCTGGCTGTTCACGCAGTTCCCGATGCATTTCTATTGATGCACACGGGTGTCGGCTGTAAATACAAGGCAGCTTCACAGATTGCTAATCACGATTGGCAAGTGCATCCTAACCGGCGCGAGGGTTGGACCGAAGTAGGCGACCGGGCGCTAATCAAGGGTTCGGCCGAACGAATCGGTCCATACATGCGAACCTGGAGCCAGAGACGGGACCCGGCATTCATCGCGATGGTCACCGCCACTTTTTTGCAAATGACCGGCGAGGATTTCAAGGCTGCCGCCCAGAAAGCCGCTGATTATCTGGAATGTCCCTGCGCGGTAATTGCAACCGAGGGTTTCAGGGGCGATTTGTTTGAGGGCTATGCTCAGTTGCTGCTGGAGCTGATCCGCCAGGTAGATTGGGATAAAAAGCCATCCAGGCCCAAAGAAGTCGGACTGCTTGGTTATTTTTTTGACCGCTATGAGGCCGACCACATCGGCAATCTTCAGCAGATTCGGTTTCTGCTCAATGGAATCGGATTGAATCTCGGACCGAGCATGCTATCCGGCCGACCTTATGACGAGTTGATGCAGATTCGTCGTTGTGGGTTGCTTCTAGGAACACCCTATCTGCGGCCGATTCGGGCTGATGTAGATAAGATTTGTTCACGGCCACTGCATTCGGTTGATCTGCCACTTGGATTGCGCGGCACCGCTCGCTGGGTTCGGCAGGTGGCAAAAGCGGCTAAAGTCAGTTTAGAACGGGCGGATAAATTTATCTCAGGCCAGGTCTCATATGCAAAAAGCCGGCTATCGAGATTATCCGAAGAGCACATGAGAGGTCTTGAAGTAGCGGTTTTTGCCGAGACTCCCTATGCTGCAGGTGTCTGCAGTATGTTGATCGAACTGAACCTGCAGCCAATCTTGATAGGCTTGCGAGATTCCAGCCTGGGGGGTGTCGAAGAGTTCCAAAGGATCTTGAAGGCTGATGGTGTCGAATTGCCAGATAAAGCCGAAGTACTGGTTCAGCCTAGTCTCAGGCTGATTCGCTCGAAATTTATCGAACTGCTCAAGCAGCACAGATTAACAGGAATTTTCGGAACCTCAGCCGAATTGAATTTATTGTCGACAATCTCCAGTGCGGATCTTTTGGAACCTGAATCGATGTTTCCCCCTTCGCAAGCAGAGGGTAGAGTATTTGGCGTTGAGATTGGTTTTCCTTCAACCAGCCATCATGCTTTTCACGCTGAGCCGCTCATGGGATTTGGTGGAGCTGTCGTTTTTGCTCAACGAATAATGCAGCAGGCAACACACTATTCACTATTATAGGGCCCGGTGCCATGAGCCAGGCGGCTTGCCATGAGCCAGGCGGCTGTATTTCAGAGCTCGAGAAAAGACATCACCTAGCGGCAAAACACGTCTCAATTTTGGCCGGGCCTGCTGCGAACTCGCCATCCCCGTAGATCTCGAGATAGCCGCGCCAGACGCCTTCACAGACATCGTTCAGTTGGCAGTCCGAACAGGCTGCTGGATGAGATTTCATTGAATTTTTTCTTTCATCGCTCCACTCGAAGCGCCTGAGCCCGTTTTTCTCGGTTGGAGAGAAAATCGTGATACAGCGCTCGAAGTTTTTACCGATATAACGTTGCCTCAACCGAGGTTCTGCGAGTACTTCCCAGGGAAACATGCAGGTTGGAATGTCGAGGAACGAAAAGTTCATTTTCAGAACAGTTTCGTTGCTTAGAACCAGCTCTCGTAATTTCGGAGTTAATTCTTTGAATGCCGGAACCCACTTGCTCGATCTGGAGCCATGGTCAGGTCTGATAAAATTGAAGCCGATATCGTCGAGCCCGAGATTCTGGAAGAATTCCACATGTTGCCTGAAACGGTTTAATAGCTGCTTATGGATAACGGTTTTAAGCGATAAGCCGTCAACCAGCTGATTGGCGGCGCGGGCCTTCACCAGATTGCCGATTGCCTTGATTTTCCGTTTGTAGGACCCGGTCTTGTTGGTTACTCGTTCTTCATGTTTTTCGAGATGGCTATGGACCGAGATGCTGACCTGGCTGATTCCGGCTGCCAATAGTCGACTAGCGGAGCTCTGGTCAGCAAAGCCGAATCCGTTGGTGCAGACACAAATCTGTTTAAAGCCTTTATTCTTGGCGTATTCGACCATCTGGATAAACTCGGGATGCATGCTGGGTTCGCCACCGGAAAAATTGATCGATTCGTGACCAGATTCAACTGCTCGATCGATCTCCGATTGAACTTGTTGTAGACTTGCAAACTGGCGATGATAACCCGGCGCGGCACTAGGGCAGAAAACACACCGATAACAGCACGAGAAACCAACATGAATTTCATATCTTTGTCGAGGTGGTTGCATTGCAGTTTTCATACTCTCTTAGAGAGTATGACTTGGTCAAGACACTCATGACATGTCTAGCCGAGGCAGTCCGGGAATTGGAGGAAATACTGATTTTGCCGGCATAAGTTGTTTGACATGTAACGGTAGGGCACAATAGAAAAAGAGTAAGTTATTGACAATTGTCAACACCCAATAGGGAAGGTAGACCTATTTTGGTCATAAGCGGATGAGACAACCAATTGATCCATCCAGTGGTCGCTCGGTTTTCAGTGAGTTGCATTACCGGGTGAACAAAGCTCTTATAAAAGCCAGCGATTCGGC
>JAFDKH010000264.1 GCA_019307065.1 Deltaproteobacteria bacterium | reverse complement strand
AACAGCGTCTACCTCGAGGGGGAGCAATGGATGACACCCGATGGGCAGATCCTCTACTTTGCAAGCAACCGCCCCGGTGGTCTGGGCGGCGTCGATCTATGGAGAGCTCAACGGGACGGCAACGGCTGGACCAGCCCCGAAAATCTCCCGGACCCGATCAACTCAACCGCCGACGAGAAACAGGCGGTGATATCGCCCGACGGGCTGTGGATCTACTTCGCCAGCGACCGCAACGGCGGGATGACGGAGATCTTTCGGGTGGGTGTCAATCCGGATGGAACGTTCGGTTCGGAAGCGGAGACGGTGCTTACAGGTTATACGGGAGAACCGAGCTTCACCCAAGACGGTCGGCTCTTCTTCGTCCATGTCGAGATCCACTTTGACCAGGGTACCTGGGAATTGATCGACTCGGACATTTATTGTGTCGAGCCCGTTGGTCATAGCCTACCCTGCACCCAGCCAAGAATCTAACATCTTCAAAGGAAGCCCCGATGAAAAAAACAATAATTCTAGCCAGCCTGCTGGCCTTTTTTCTGACAGCTATCGTATCTCAAACAGCCGACGCCCAGTCACTGACCATCATGGTCCGACCCGACAAGAAATCCAGAGAATTCAAAATGTCGAAAATGATTACCGACGTAATCAACTATCGCCTGATGAAGGCGAAGGTAGACGCCTGGGAATTTCTTTCCGCGAAAGCTGTCGCCGATCTCAACGCCATGCCGGCCAAATCAGGTGACAGCGCAGCAGAATTGGCCGCCATACCAACTAAGCCCGATATATATGTCGAGTTTAAACTTGTCGAGAGCAATTCGGCCACCCAAGTGACGGTCTCGATATCTATTTGCGAACAATTGCGCAACAAACTCTTGTTTGCCAAGCTGGCATTGAGCACCCCGCGCGACTTGAAAAAACCCGGCGAGAGAAACAGGGCCTTGATGGACGCAGTTGAAAAGGCCTTGCCTTCAATTGTTGAACACCTGAAAGAATACACTCAGGATTTGGCCAAGAACGGTGGCTGGTACCGGATAACCGTCGAAAATGCCCCGGCCGGCCTGATGAAAAAGTTACAGACCCGACTGAACGAATTCTGCGGCAAGGCAGAGCAGGTCGAAGACAACCTCCGCGTCTATGCGCAGTGTATGCAAGCCGATTTCGAGGTTGCCGGTGCTATTGTCAAGGTATTTGAAGCTCAGGCCCCCAAGGCTGAATATGATTTGACCGAAAAAAATGGCAGGAAAATCGCTTTTAAGTTCAAGAAATAAGCAACCAATGATTTCCCGCCTGGCCGGGTATCTAGTATTGGCGGGAATAATCTTGGTGCCTGGTCGACGTAGACTAAGGAAACGAAAGTAATGGCTATGCTTGTCACCCCGGCATGCGCCCGTTGTGGGTGTCTACCTTGCCGGGCGCACGCCGTGCGCCCCTACGACACCATGACAGGGTACCGCCTGCGCCGGCACGACAACCCGACAGGCAAAAAATTGTAGTTAAAGTCAGAGAAGCGATTTGTTATCCTGGCATCAGACAAATGGGTGAGGTCAAGATGATACGCACTATGCTGATGTTTTTGGGACTGGTCTTGCTGGCGCACTCGAGTGTGTGGGGCGCGGATGGCGACTTGCTTTACGGCCCGGGCGGGGCAGACCGCGTGCGGGCCTTGACCCTGGACACGCGGGTGCCGGCTTACGGGGCCGCGCCGGCGGATGTGGTTGCCAGGATTCTGGAGCGGGCGGCGGGGTTTCGTGAGACTACCTATTCGTACTCGTACGCTGATTTTTCTTACAGCCTCGGTCCGGTCCAGCCCGAACCGCACCCGGATAATTTTCCCTACTGGACGGCCATGTTTCAGGAGCGGGCCGATTCGATCTCCACGCGTATTAATACTCTGACTTTTTCCTATCTGGCGACCAGCCAGGCGGAAGATCTGCAGACGGCCCTCGGCATGGTTCTGGATCTGTGCGCCTGGCAGGACTGGAGCGATCCGGACTACACCTGCTACCCGGGACCGGCCTGCTTGGATACCGGACACCTGGCCATGGCCGTAGCCTACTTCTACGACGCGACCCGCAGCGTACTCAGCGCCGGCGACCGGCAGATCATCGTCAGCGCGCTGACCGACAAGGGCCTGGCCCCGCTGGCCGTGGCTTGTGAGTATTCCCTCGATCATCCGGCTCACAACCTGCACGCCATCATGGGCACCGGCCTGGCGCACGGCGCCGCGGCCCTGATGGGCGAGGACAACCGCGCCTCGGGCTGGATGGATACGGCCGTGGCTATCGCTGTGCACTGGCTCGAAGACCAGGGCCCAGACGGAGGCGCGATCGAGTATCACGGATACGGCGCCTACGCCCTGGACTACCTGGTGCGGCTGATCCACGTGGCCGCCTTGCAGGGCCGCACGCTTACGAGTCCTTTCTTGGACAACGTCAGTACGTTCTTTTTTTCTGCTCTGGCCCCGGACGGTTCCGGGGTGGGCACCTTCGGGGATTCGTGGCAAGTCTGCGGAGCCCAAACCCACCTGTATCTCGCGCACCAGGGCGACCGGCTGGCGCAGGCCTACCTGGTGGACACCGGCATGATCTTCCAAGACGGCGAGCCTGGGCGAGTTACCGATTTCATCAGCGTCCACTGGGCCGACGGCGACTTAGAGCCTTGGAGAGATCCGCCGGTGCCCTGGGCGTCTGAGTTTGTCGGTTTCGCAGCCCTGCGATCCGGCGCCGACGTTAGCTCGACCCTGGTGGTTTTCAAGTCGGGCCCGCCGCAGGCCTTGGCCGGACACAACCAGAAAGATCACCTGAGCTACCAGATCTGGGCCAAGGGCCAGTGGCTTACCGGCGACCCGGGCTACTCCAAGTCTTCTCAGGGGACCGACCTGTTCCGCTACTACGACGAGGCTTTCGGCCACAGCAGCATCCTTTTAGACCGCGCCGGGCCTTCAGAGAAAAACAAAGCGTCGATCACCTTTGTTGCCGGCGGGGCCGGGTTCGGGGCCGTGTGCGGCGAGGGAGCGTTAAGCTACCCCGAAGCGCTGGCCGGTTCGGTGGCCCGCTGCATTCTGATGAACCCGGCTGGTTTTGCTGTGTTGTTCGATTCAGTAGACTGCGCACTTCCGAACCAGGTCGAGTGGCTGCACCAACCCCGGCGCTATGGAATCGCGCGTCTGAGCGAAGGCGCGGGCGACCTGATCAGCGCCGGGGCCAGGCTGGCGGTACGCCCGGTCGGCGGGGACTTCTCGGCGGCCCTGGAGGATCTGGCGCATACGAACGGCTACCCCGAAACCCTGGTTTTGGCTGGCGCGGCCCCCGCGGCCGGTGTAGCGATCGGATTGCCCGATCCGGGTTTCGAAGAAGCCGACTGGACCGGCTGGGCTCCGCGCGCAACCACCTTGGACGCCCACAGCCTGGACCCGGACGCTCATACCGGTGCCCAGTCGGCCCGGATCACTTTCGCCGTTGCAGACTCGGGCTATTTCTCCTCCGACCGCATTGCGGTAGTTCCGGGAGAGACGCTGCGGGCCGCCGCGTTTATGAAGGTAGCTCAAGCCGCCGGCCCGGGCGCCCGAATCCGGCTGATCTTCTGGTCACTAAACAGCTACCTCTCGGACGCGGCCGGTCCCTTGATCAACGGTAACTGGGACTGGCACCTGCGCGGAATCTCCGGCGTCGTCCCGGCCCTGGCCGACGAAGCCGCGCTGGCCCTCGAATTCAGCCAGAGCGCGGGCAGCGCCTGGTTCGACGACGTCACATTCGGCCGGCTGGCAGCCGGCGAGGATGCAACGACCCAGGTAAGGCTGGCGACGCTGCTCTATCCGACCCTGGCTCCTTTCCTGTTCAACGGCGACTTCGCCGCGGGTCTGGCCGGCTGGCTGCCGCGCTCGGTCACCCTGGATGCCCACACGATCGACCAAGCCATCTTTCGCTCCGCGCCCGCCTCGGCCCGCATAGATTTTCCCGACGCGCCCGAGGCCGGCTACTACTACGGACCTTTCACGCCGGTCGCAGCGGCTGACGAAGTCCGGGCGGCTGCCTGGCTTAAAACCGATATCACGTCCGGGTCGGGGGCGCGGCTGCGTCTGCTGTTCTTTCAGGGCACGACCTATCTCGATTCAGCCCAGGCCGACTATCTGGATGGAATCCACGCCTGGACCCTGCAGGAGATTCAGGCGACTGTGCCCGCCACCGCCGACCGGATCAGGCTTTCCCTGGAGCTGTCTGCCCAGGGGACTGCCTGGTACGACGACGTCGAGTTCGAAAACCTGACTCGCCCGCTCGACCCGCAGGACATCGAAGGCCCGCAGGACATCAGCGGCTCACACCAAGCCTTTACCTTTACCCGGGGCGACACCCAATACCTGGTGCTCAATGCCAGGCAGGCGCCCGTATCCGAGAATACCATCATGGGGACATCCCAACTCGACCAGGGCTTCGGCATGTGGGGCGGGAGATCTGCGCAGCTGGTTGACGGATCGAGTTTCATCGTCGGCGACGGCACCCGGCTCGAGCTCGACCTGCCCGGATGCCTGCGGGTGCATGAGCAAGGCACGCTGCTCGAAGCTGCGCTCTATCCCGATTCCGAAGGCAACCTGCCCCAGGGCGTGCTGGTCGAGTGGCCGAGCGCAGTGCAGATCGTAAGCGGCGAGGTGAACGGCGAGCCGGCCCTGCTCGACACCAGCGGCGAGCATGTGCGCATGTGCTGGGGAGTTGTCTTCGCACCCGAGTGCCAACCCCTATTATCGCAAATCTCGATCCGGCCCGATCCGATCGAGGTCGGGCCGGGAATGGAAGTTCAGCTGGAGCTCGACGGCTTCGACCAGTTCGGGCGAGTACACCCGATCGCCGGCGAGGTCGACTGGTCTATGCTCGACTCCTTGGCCGGCCAGGTTGCACCGGACGGACTGCTGAGCGCGGGAGACCTGCCCGGTTTCTACCAGCAGGCCATACAGGCAAGCGCGGAGGGCCTGACAACCTACGCAGACGTGTCGGTCTTGCCCGAGTGCGTAAACGACTCCGACTGTGACGACTCGGATCCATGTACCCTGGATCGCTGCGACATGGCCGTGCACCTCTGCCGCTACGAAGCAGATCCCGACTGCCATGCAACCGACGGCGGCACCGACGGCAGCACTGACGGCGGCAGCGGCGGCGACGAAGGCGGACCGCAGGCCGAAGGTTGCGGATGCGGATCTGCGCGCGGCGGAGCGAACGCCCTATGGCTGCTTGGTATCGCGGGCTTGTTCATGCTGCGAAGCCGAAGAAGAAGCCGAGAGACCAAATCTTCGCAAGTAGCGTAGGGGCGCACACCGTGCGCCCCTACGGAACCATAATTGAATCCCAAAATACACCCCCGAGACAATAATCACCTTGGGCTGGAGTAGCTGCCGGCGTTGCCTAGATAATATCTCCAGTTTTTACCCCGTAATTCCAAGAACATAAGCTTTTTCAAAAAAACTGAAAAAAGATCGATCAGATCGGGCACATGCGGGCCTCTATCCATATAGAAAGTCGGTAAGATTATCGTGTTCGAGCAGTCAGATCTCGTAACTGCTCAAAAAGAGGGGCAAAATGAAGAATCCCGTCATCGACCAAAATCGCCCGGCCGCCCAATCGGTATCAAAAAGCTCGCTACAAGTCTCGCTTCCCCCATGCTAGTCAAGTTGGCCAACCCGGTTCCCCCCCCGGATGTCAAACCTGATCACCAGGTGCTTCCCCAAGCCGATAGAGACTTTCTCTCTAATATGCGGGCTACCACTTCACAACCCATGGGCGGTCGGGCGAGTTTTTAAAATCTGGATGGAGGGGGCATAGCTGTTGGGCTGTTAGACAAATGCTGAGACTTCCTTGTAAGCTGTTCTCACATGCAAAAGCGTATCAAAATGAATTTCAGGACAGTCCTGTGCTTGCTGCTGACAACATGTCTGACCCATTGCTCTTCGAGCGAATCACACCCTTTTGGGGTACCCCTACAGACTGACGACGGTTGGGAGACGAGCGACATATTAGATGTCGGGCTGAAAGCCGATCCGCTTGTCAGCATGATGGCCGACCTCGCGGCCGAACCCGATCACGAAATTCACGGGATCTTGATTGTCAAAGACGGCAAGTTGGTGTTCGAGCAGTACTTCGGCGGACATGACTACGACCGGTTAGACCCCGACTTCCATGGCAATTACGTGGCTTTCGACCGCGAGACAAAACACAATCTTCATTCGGCGACAAAAAGCGTCAGCGCCACAGTTTTAGGTGTCGCTAAGGGCCAGGGATTTGTAGCTTCCGTGAATGAACATATTTTTACTTATTTTTCAGA
>JAFDKH010000008.1 GCA_019307065.1 Deltaproteobacteria bacterium | reverse complement strand
AATGAACATTCTCGACGCCAAGAACGCCGGGGCCGGGGTAATGGTTTACCTGTGTCCCATGTGCAGAAACACACTCAGCTCGGTTGCCAAGGCAAATGAGCTGCCGCTTATTTTCATCGGGGATCTGGCCCGCATGGCCCTTGGGGAAATCGAAAACCCGCTAAAATGACCAAGCTAACCAAACTCGAAAACCTGGCCGAAACACAGAACTGAAGGTTCGATTTCTACGTTGGTTTACTTCTCAGGTTTACCCCTTGATAACCCAGGTTCAAAATTGCCTGAATGATTTCTGCGGCTGCTTTATACAATTGCTCAGGTATTTCGCTTCCAGCATCAACATTGATAAGCGCCCGCGCCAAAGGCACGTGCTGAACGATTGGTATCCCCATTCGATTCGCCTCATTGCGGATCTTGGCAGCTTGCGATCCTTTACCCGAGGTTACCACCCAGGGTGCCTCATCATGCTCGGCATCATACCCAAGCGCGACTGCCAGATGAGTTGGGTTAACGACGACTACCCGAGCTTGGCTGAGTCCAAGCAGATTTCCTCCCTGGAGAATCTGACGATGGAGACGTTTTCGCTCCGACTTTATATGTGGGTCTCCGTCTTCTTCTTTATGTTCGTCTAGAACTTCCTTGCGGGTCATGCGCATTCGCTTGCGATATCGGCTACGCTGTAGAAAAAAGTCCATTAATCCCATAGACACGACTACGGACGCCAAACCTCCCTGAACAATCAACAAGATCTTCAAGGCTGCCGCAACGAGCCGATCGAGTTCAACAGGATCACTGGTAACAATTTTGCCAACCGCTCGGGCCCCTATCCAAAATCCAATCGATGTAAGCATCCCCAACTTGATCAGCATTAGTAGTAAATCCAACAACCTCTGGCGACTGAACATGCGAGCTAGGCCCTTGACAGGGTTCAGTTTTGAAAACCTGAATCTCAACCTGAAGCGGAAACCGACCTGGACACCCATTGCCAGGAATGCAGCCAGAGCCGCTGCGCCCCCAATCAGGCCAACAAATTTGATGACCAGCCAAATTGCTACGGTCCAGTGATTTGGATCAGCGGATGAAAAACAATGCCTGGCAAGTTCGCATAATCTCGATACAAATGATCCTCCACCAAGAACCAGACAAGCACCTCCAGCAACCAAAGCAGACACTCCGGCCAGCTCGCGAGAGACTGCCACATCACCTTTTTTCCGGGCTCGAGCCAGCTTTCTCCTGCTTGGCGGCTCGGTTCTTTGTCCTGCGTCTTTATCCATTTGGCGTCTTTCGAGATTGCTACCTCGCAAATGCTGTGCCAGTCATATAACTCAACAAATA
This sequence comes from Deltaproteobacteria bacterium, assembly GCA_019307065.1. GTDB lineage: Bacteria > Myxococcota > B64-G9 > B64-G9 > B64-G9 > JAFDKH01. Next base: position 50,833 of record JAFDKH010000008.1, on the reverse strand, counting down.
CAACATTCTATACTTACCCTGTCCCCGTTGGGGTGTCCGATTTCGAGGCACTGTGACCGGAATTCGGACACTTTTGAGCCCTGGTTTTGGGATTGACATTTCAGTCAACCCATGCTTAGACTTGGCGCGTCATTTTACGAAGTGTCCCTTCTTAAGGAGGTTATTTCATGAGCCGAAAGATCGAGAAGGCAGCGGTGCTGGGTGCCGGAATTATGGGCATGGGTATCGCCGCCCATCTGGCAAACTGCGGGATCAAGACCTATTTATTAGACATTGTGCCCAGGCCAACCGATGAAGAAGAGAAAAAAGGTATTACCAAAACAAAAGCCTTCAGAAACAAGCTGGCACTCGGGGCAGTTAAAGCGGCTATAAAAAACCGTAAACCAATTCCGGCCTTCTACCACAACAGCTTCGCCGACTTAATCACCTGCGGCAACTTCGAAGACGACATGGAGCTGCTCTCGGAGTGCGACTGGATAGTCGAAGTCGTTATCGAAAACCTGGATATCAAGCGCAAAGTTTTCACAAATGTCGAAAAACACATGAAGAAAGACGCGATTATTTCCTCCAACACCTCCGGCATACCTATCAAGGATATGGTTGAAGGACGTTCCGACTCTTTCAAGAAGCAGTTTTTGGTGACCCACTTTTTCAATCCAGTGCGTTACATGCGCTTGCTCGAGGTGGTTACCGGGCCGGAAACCGATCCGGAAATCACAAAATTCATTTCCGACTTCGGTACCAACGTCATGGGCAAAGGCGTCGTTTTCGGAAACGACACTCCCAACTTCGTCGGCAACCGCATCGGCATATACGGAATGATGCGGACCATAAAAGAAATGACGGAGAAAGACTACTCTATCCAGGAAGTCGACACTATTGTGGGCCAGCCGATGGGCCGTCCCAAGAGTGCCGCTTTCCGCACTATCGACCTGGTCGGGCTCGACACCGTTGTGCACATCATGGAGAACTGCGTAGAGAGCCTGGTCGATGATGAAGCCCGGGATATCTTCAAGACACCCGAGTTCATCGCAACCATGATCGAGAAAAAACAATTTGGCAACAAGACCAAGGGCGGATTCTACAAAAAGGTCACGGGCGAGGATGGCAAGAAAGAGATCATGGTGCTCGACTGGAAGACCGGCGAGTATATGCCCAAAGCAAAAGTCCGCTTCGATTCGGTAGGCGTAGCCAAGAACACCGACGATCCGGTCAAGCGCCTGCAGGAGCTCATCAAGGCCGACGATCGGGCCGGTCAATTCGCCTGGGCGGTCATGTCAGATTCGCTGATCTACTCCGGCAATCGTGTTGGTGAAATCGCCGAGGACATAATCCAGATCGATAACGCCATGAAATGGGGTTACAACTGGGACGCCGGCCCCTTCGAGGCCTGGGATGCAGTCGGCTTCGCAGAAACCTGCGAGCGTATGAAAGCCGACGGTAAAACGCTCCCGCCCATCGCAACTGCCATTATTGAAGCGGGTGGTAAAGGTTTCTACAAGAGCGAAAACGGCAATAAGTTTTTCTTCGATCTCAAAACCAAGAGCTATCAGCCCTATCCGGAAGACCCCAAGTCTATCTGGCTACCGGCTCTCAAAGATCGCAAGCAGGAAATTACCGGCAACGCGAATGCCACCCTGATCGACATGGGCGACGGGGTCATCTGCTGTGAGTTCCACGCGAAAATGAATGCGATCGATGACGACATTATCCGCATGATGCATGAAGGCCTGAACCTGCTCGAGAAAGACGACAAGTATGTCGGCATGGTCGTTGGCAACCACGGCGAGAACTTCTGCGTGGGCGCCAATGTAATGCTGCTGTTGATGAACGCCAAGGCCGGCAACTGGGACGACGTCGAATTTGCGGTCAAGGCTTTCCAGGACACCTGCCAGCGCATGAAATACTCACCCAAACCGGTAGTCGCAGCGCCTTTCGGCATGACCCTGGGTGGCGGCATGGAAATCAGCATGGGCGCCGACCGCATCTGCGCCCACGCCGATCTATTCATGGGCCAGGTCGAGTTGGGCGTGGGTTTGATTCCCGGCGGCGGCGGCAATAAAGAATTGTTGATTCGTTACATGGAGGGTATTCCCGAGTCGGCCCAAAACGTCAACTACCTGCCCTATCTGCAAGGTGTCTTCGAGGCCATCGGGATGGCCAAAGTATCGATGAGCGCCGACGAGGCCAAAGGGCTGAAATTCTTACGGCCGACCGACAAGATCGTCACCAACAAAGAACACGTCTTAGATACTTCCAAGCGCATGGTCCAGGCCATGTCCTTGGAAGGCTACCAACAACCGTTACCGCGCAAACTCAAACTGCCGGGCGAGTTCGGTTACGCAACTTTGAAAATGGTGATTGACTCGATGTGCAAACAACACCAGATCACCGAGCATGAGCAACTAATGGCCGAGAAGCTGTCTTGGGTCCTGTGCGGAGGCAGAACCAGCCAGAACGTTGCGGTCAGCGAACAGTACTTGCTGGATCTCGAACGGGAAGCCTTCTTGTTCTTGCTGGGAACCGAAAAATCTCAAGAGCGCATCTCCCACTTCCTGATGAAAGGTAAACCGCTGCGCAACTAGCGGCGGTCTTACGTTAAGGAGAATCGACATGACCAAAGAAGCCGTCATCGTCAGTGCAGTCCGGTCGCCGATCACCCGCTATAAACGCGGGAATTTCAGAGAGACTCATCCTGTCCATTATGGTTCCTTGGTAGTTCGTGAAGCAGTCAAGCGCGCCAAGGGATTGAAAGATGAAGATATCGACGATTTAATCATCGGTTGTGCCATGCCGGAAGGCGAACTTGGCATGAATCTGGCTCGTCTGGTGGGTATGGCGGCCAAATTACCTTTTGGTGTTGCGGCCCAAACGGTCAACCGCTTTTGTGCATCAGGTCTGCAGGCCATCTCTCAAGCCGCAGAACGAGTCATGCTCGATGAAGCCGATGTAATCGTGGCCGGCGGAATCGAATCCATGACCTTAGTCCCGATGGGCGGCAACAAGCCGGTGGCCTACCTGCCATTAATCAATGACTGGGTCGAGGGCTATACTCCCATGGGTCTAACCGCCGAAAACGTGGCCAATAGATTCAACATCTCGCGCGAGCGCCAGGACATCTTCGCGGTTCGGTCTAACGAGCGAGCACTGAATGCTATCAAGGAAGGCCGCTTCAAATCTCAGATACTCCCGATTGAAACAGAGACATTCAGCGCCGATCCGGAGGGCAGACCAATCGCCACAACAGTCACGGTCGACACCGATGAAGGCCCCCGGCCAGGCACGACGGTCGAAGTGCTGGCCAAGTTGAGAACCGTATTCGATCCTAAAGGCAGTGTGACGGCCGGCAATTCATCTCAGATGAACGATGGAGCGGCCGCGGTTGTGGTCATGAGCCGTGAAAAAGCCAAGGAGTTGGGACTAAAACCACTGGCCGTTTACCGGCGCTATCAGGTAGCCGGCACCCCGCCCGAGATCATGGGTGTCGGTCCGGCTTATGCCATTCCCAAGTTGATGGAAAAGGCCGGAATGAAAACTGACGACATCGAACTGTGGGAAATAAACGAAGCTTTTGCCTCCCAGGCTCTTTATTGCTGTGAAGATGTTCTCAAACTGGACATGGACAAGGTCAATGTCAACGGCGGCGCGATTGCGTTAGGCCACCCATTGGGCTGCACCGGCGCATTTTTGACCACAAAATTGCTCTATGAAATGGATCGACAGAACCTGCGCTGGGGCGTGGTCGCGATGTGCATCGGCGGCGGAATGGGAGCGGCCGGGCTGTTCGAGCGCGAGAGCTAAAACTCACCACTCATCAGAATCCGCCAACTGCGGCACCGTATAACAAAAACCGAGTACTACGACAAGGCGGGCCTCATCTCGTAGAAGCTCATTGTGAAGACTGGCGATTTCCAGTTACACTCTGAGGAAAAAGAGCAAAATGGACACGGTTGTACTCATCCTTTATCGCATCCTGTTCATATTGTGAGTCAGAGAACCAATAGGCCATGGGATCAGCTTCCCACGAATAGGGTTCATTGTTCAAAAACACACGACCATCTGAAATGGCTACAGAGGCTTCCCACAAGGGGAAGCTTGAAAGATCACGCATCATGGCCTCGAATTGTCCTTGGTGGATTGGGTTGACAAAGCGCAGGTGGTATCTTGCTGCATAGGCCGTGTGGTACCAAGATGGCCTGAAGGCAATACCATCAAGATAAAGGCGTTTTGCGATACGAATCAGTAGCTCGACCGATTCACGAGCCAACCCAAGGCCTGGGACTTCCTGGCCGGGGAGTTGAGGACGTTTAGAGACAAACCTGGTACGAGGATTGCGAAGTGTTAACCAGTGCACGTAGAGCATGTTGCTACCAAAGAGGTTTTTATGTTCGAGTACGCACTCGATTAGCAGATACTCCTCATTATTAGCTAGTCCGCAGATACGTATTCTGTCGCCGACTTCATTGTTGTCTAGCGTTATTTTTGGGTGAGTGTAACCCAATCGTCTAAGAAATTGGATGATTCCATACCGACCGAGTGCATAATCTACACCTTCAGCAGTGTACCTCCCAAGCAAACGCAATTGGCTAGGGACTCTAATGTGAAGGCTCTGAGCAATCTCGTCCTGTGTGCAGAACACACTTCCAAAAAGCTCTTCTTGGCTTAACTCGTTCGATATTTTTTCAAATCGGGCGCCAATCGGATCGCAACAGCCAGCAGCATTCCGACGTCTAAATATCTCTTTCAGCCTATTTGCTTGATTTGCCATTTTCGTAAATCATAAGTACGCAAGACTTGTGCCGAAGAAGACAGAGTTGTCGATGGCATGGGATGTCTAGTGAATGTCAAGGCATAACCAGTTTTAAGAAGAATCGCAAAATGTTTTGTTTTAGAATTTCAAAACCCAGGCGCTTTGAGATTAGAAATTTTTCGAAATTCCGAAATGAATTGTTCGAACACATTCAAAATCATTGAAGCTGATGAGTAAACTACCTTACGCCCCAGGACGAAAATCTCTGAAATTATTGTGACAATATAGATATTGCTTCATAGGCGGGGCTGGCACACTTCATGCTGTCGTAATCAGTCGTAAGGAAAGTTTGTGTTTTACCACTACCAGGAAGGAGGGGCGGTATGTTCCCAATACGATGTATTCTATGCCCTACTGATTTCAGCAAACCATCACACGAAGCCATCAAAGCGGCCAATGAATTGGCGAGACAATTTTCGGCTGAGCTGATCTTGTTCCATGTCCTTGATCCTATACCAAAACTCCCACCGTATGGCGGCGTATTCGGTGTAGATCTTGAAGCTATTCTTAGCAAGGCAGATGCAGCGGCAAGAAATTCTCTCGAGAAACTGGCTGAAAAGAAGATATCAACCGCTGTACCTACTCGAATCGTTACAGCCACGGGCGTTCCCGCCGATGAGATCGAAAAATTTGCCGCCGCTGAGCCTGTTGACATGATTGTCATTGCAACCCACGGCCACACCGGATGGCGGCACCTGGTCTTCGGTTCTGTCGCCGAGAAAGTCGTCCGCCACGCAGGCTGTCCTGTAGTAACAATCAGGGATTCAAAAAAAAACAAGAACAAGTCACAAGCAGCGTGACCCTTGTTCCAACCCACTGTAGTTATTTGCCTGGGTACTGAGATATTCTTTGTTATTCACCAACCGCCTTAGTGACTCTTCAAGACTATTTACGGTCAGCGGTTTTTCTATGAATTCATGGACCCCCAGCTTTGCGGCTTTGGCGAAGACCTTTTTACTGCCATAGGCTGTAATGAGTACCTTCAGAGTTTTGGGATGTGACTTCTGGACTAGCTCTAGAAACTTCAAACCATCAATACCTGGCAACCTATAGTCCACAATGACAATGTCGTATTTCTCTTGCCTAATTGCCTTCAGTGCTTCTTCACCGGTTTCAACAGTCTTTAGGCGGCATCCGTGGCTGTCAAAATGGAATTGCATCGAACCTCGAATCACCTCATTATCGTCAACAAGCAGAATTGTCATTGATTTTAACTTGCTGTATATGTCCATCTGCTATCGCTCCTGAATTTGAAATGTTGACACTCCTTATTTTCATAGCACCAATCGTGCCATGGAGCGTTCTTGTTGGAATGCGCGAAAGTACAAATAGTTAGGTGGTTGGAGTGTTGTGCGAATAGATCTTTTTGAAGGTGAATCTTGAGAACTTTAGACTGTGTTTTTTGATAAATTTAGAACCTAGACAACTAAACAGGAAAAATGTTGAAGATTTTCTAAAACTAGTGGGGCTCGATACCGAGTTTTCTCCTACGGTAACGAAAGGTGTGGTGATTGATATTGAGGAGCTTTGCTGCCTTACTTTCGTTTCCGCCGGATATCTTAAGGGCTTCAGAGATGTAATACTTCTCTACAGATTCTTGCATTTCTGAAAGATCTATACCATCTTCCGACAGAGGAGACAGGAAAGTGCCTCCATGAACTGAGTCGAGCTGTTTAGGCTTGTCTCCATGATCGTCAAAGCCAAAATCATATAAGTTTAGTTTCGATCCCTTGCTAGTCAGGACTGCCCGTTCGACTATGTTCTTTAGCTCACGAACGTTACCCTCCCATTTGTGTTCCAGCAAAGCGGATTCCGCCTGTTGTTCGATGCCAGTGACTTCTTTCGCGAACTTATCAGCAAAGAATTCAACAAAGTGTTTTGTCAAAGGTAATATGTCGTTGCGCCGCTCGTTGAGCGAAGGAATCTCAATCTTGATGACTCCCAATCGGTAGTATAGATCTTTTCTGAAGAGATCATTCGCAATCATGTCGTCCAGGTTTCGGTTGGTTGCAGAAACAACCCTGGTTTCAACTTTTACCTTCTTAATGCCTCCGACCCTGTAAAACTCGTTATCTTCTAAGAAACGAAGCATCTTGGACTGCGCCTCAAGGCTCAAGTCGCCGACCTCGTCTAAGAACAGCGTGCCATTGGCTGCCTCTTCTATTAGCCCATGCTTACCTGATGCTTTCGCCCCAGTAAAAGCTCCTTTTTCATAACCAAAAAGCTCGCTTTCAATGAGATTTTTAGGAATTGCCGGACAGTTTACGGTGATTAGTGGGCCTTTGTAGTTCGGACTTCGGTAGTGTATCGCACTGGCAATCAACTCCTTGCCTGTCCCGGTTTCTCCCAGGATCAGGATCGGAGTGTCCGGACTTTTTGCTACCATTCCCATGAATTCGATCATGTCTTGTATGACATTGCTTTCTCCGATAAAGCAGGGAAGGTTCTCCTGGAGGAATTTATCTTGGAGGGCCTGCACTTCTTTCTTGAGCTTGATAGTGTCAAGCGCGTTTTGGATCGATATTTCAAGACTATCTGGTTGGATTGGTTTTACGACGTAGTCGTAGGCCCCAAGTTTCATGGTGGATATGACGGTGTTGATGTCTTCATAGGCGGTGATCATGATTACCAGTACTTCCGGAAAGTTCTGTTTGATTTCTCGAAGAGCATCAATGCCGCTCATTCCCGGCAGTCCAATATCGAGTAGTATCAAATCGGGCTGTTGTTTGCCTATAGCCTCGAGGCCGGATTCGGCTGTTCGGAATGAACTTACACTGTATTTAGCCTGAAGGGCCATTGTAAGGCCTTCTCTTATCGTTTTCTCGTCATCGACGATGTAGACTGAGTAGTTGATCATTTCGAGCTGTCCTCGCTGATTTCCGTGGGAATTGAAACTCTAAATTCCGCTCCCCCCAATTCACCTTCATGTACTTTTATCGTGCCTCGGTGATCTGAAATGACCCTATGGCATAGACTGAGGCCAATTCCTGTACTCCAGTCCTTGGTGGTATAGAAAGGATCGAATATCTTTTCTCTGATACGCAAGGGTACACCAGGACCAGAGTCAGATACACTTATTGTAACTTGTTCATTATCCATATATGTCGCAACTCTAATATGTTTCCCTCGTTCGAGGTTCTTCATGGCCTCAGCTGCGTTGGTAATCAGGTTTAGTAGCACTTGGGTTATAAGTTGCGGGTCAGCATTGCAATGCGCCAAGTCATCCGCCAACAGATGCTCGATAGCAACACCACTCTTACGCAGGGTAACCGAAGATAAATCAATAGCCTCTTTAACAGACCGGTTAATGTCTACTTGGACGAAAGAAGGCTCGCTGGTCTTGGAGAAGTCCATGACTCTCTTGATGACCGACTCTATTCTGCGTGATGCGGATTGTAGCTGCTCAATAATCTGCTTGAAGTTTCCATCACGGTCTCCGGAATCATAACACTTCTCCAGGGCGTTGAGGTAGATATTGATACCAGACAGCGGATTTCTGATTTCATGTGCTATGCCGGCAGCCACTCTTCCAAGCGAGGCCATTTTATCCTGAGCGGACAACAGTACCTCGAGCTCCTTGGACGTTGTTATATCCATCAAATTGATTAGTATTGCCTTTTCTCCCTTGAAATCTACTTGCCTTGCTTGGCAATGAACCCATTTCAGATCGGGTTTACTACCAATTTTTCCTAAAGGATAGAACCTGAAATCAATGCTTTCTGTCTCTATATTGTTAGATAGTAATTCCTGATAGTATGATTCTACTTTATCTACATCATCTGGATAGATATGTCCGGTGTCTTTATGGTGGAATAAATGCGGTAACCCAGCTAGTAGAATTTTCTGCGTTGGGTTTCTGTAAGAAACCTTGTCACCTTGGATTATAGAAATGCCGGTAAGTGAATTCTCCACAAGATCACGGAGACCCTTATCGCTTTCGAGCAAAGCTTGTTGGATTTTAGTCAGTTTCTTTTCGGTTTTTATACGACTTTCTTCCGCCTCAATATTGTGCAAACCAAATGCAATGTCTCCGGCTATTTCTTGCAATAGGTCACGCTCATCCTTGTCTGAAATAAATTCCTTTGGAATTGATACACATAGCAATCCGAAGATTCTTTCATTGTGCCGCAGACCAATTGCCAAGCCCGACCTGCCTTCATATTTTTTAGCAAGTGGGCAGTCGGGGCAGGAAGTAAAAGGATCTTCAATCAAGAACGCTTCAGATTTACTCACAGCCTTTTTACCACAATCAGTCAATTCCCCTTGTTTCATCAGGTTGACTATTGGCTGGAATTCATTACCTAAGCCTGATTCTGCCGCTCCGATCAATTGCCCTGAGCCGTCCAAATGAGCAATCCAGACGTTATAGTAACCTCTATTTTCCGTGAGGTTATCACATATGCCCTGTAAGAGATTGGCGCAATCTCTTTCCTTTACGAGGAGTTGGTTGACATTCCTGATTGTTCGCAGAACGAGGTTTAGGCGTTCGATTTTCATATCAGTCATTTGGTTTCCACCTGAGAAAACTACATCAGGACCGATAGCAAGAGTCAAGCCAGGCAAAGAAGGTATGTGGGAGGGTATTACTCTATCGCCAACGTAGTGTTATAATAGGGTAATTTGTCAATTATGATCTTTTTCGTGAATCGGCCGTGTCGGAAGGATTAGATTTTTCATCTAACTTTTTCGAAATATTTCTACGTTTCTTGACCAAAAATTTAGCAAATTTTTGACTTTCCACCTGACAATTTTCGAGATTTCTACAGAAGGAGGAGTCCTAATCTGCCATATTTTACTTGTATTCAGCCCATTGCAACTACCTATTGCCCGTTCGCAATATCTTGGCACGCATTATGCTTTCTATCTAAAGCGGGCACAACAAGCTGATTGCTCATTAGCATAGGCAAAGGAGCCAAAATGTACGCTATTTCAAAAATAGGCTCTTTTACACATTCTGAAGAACATCTTCGATGTTTCATAGAAGATGGCGTTGGAGTAATAGATCTAAAAGACAACGCCTTCGAAATTATCGCAGATCTCTGCCAAAAAGATTTGCTTCTGCAACGTTTGAGTTTGGCAGAAGTGAGAGATGAGATTCGTGTTGTTTTACTTCGGAGTGATCCGTCTGCGCTGGGTGAAGAGAATTACAATCAGTTTTGGAAAAATGTCTCTTTAGCAAAAAACAGTAACTTGCGAAGCGCTTTTCCATATAGCGCCTCGCTGGAAATGCAAGTCGCTAGAGAAGAAAATACGCTTTCTCAACTTATCACGAAGGTTCTCACTTGTGGGAAGCTCATAATAGCAACTGTAAATGGTTCGGTGGTTGAACAATTCCTTAGCATGGCTTTAGCCGCCGATTATAGAATAGCTTCAGAATCAACAGTATTTTCCTTCCCTCATGTGAAAATTGGGATGCCCCCCCAGGGGGCAATTACACATTTGTTATCAAGGTGTATTGGATATGCAGAAACGAAACGAATCCTGCTGAAAAGCAGCCCGATCAATGCCGAGATGGCCCTAAAGATGAATCTGGTTGACGAGGTGATGCCGGATCGTGATTTTGACGAGATGAGTATGAGAAGAGCTCAAGAATTGAAAGAATTAGACCCACTTCAAGTCGGTATGATCAAGAGGCTACTTGAACACAATGAAAAAGAGCTTGAGCGTTGTTTTAGTATCGAGTCAAAGCTTGTAGTAAGAAGATGGCTTCGATTATCTGCAGATTCGATAGAGGCCAAGCATACATCGGGCGACATGGAGCACTGAAGGTGAATATCCCAAAATGACAGCGTATTTATAAATGACTCGAAATTACTTATCAAGGGGTGATCTTGATGGACTCAATTGACAACATTCTAGTTGAGTATCGAAACGCTATTCCTACCGTCGGAACTACATTTCAAAATAAAAAACGAATAATACTGGCCCACTCAGACTTGCGCTTGCGTTGATCGATGAAAAGCACTATGAGCAACCGGTTATGATAATCGCGGACATCAACTTACCGGGACGAAAAGGCATCGACCTGCTTGCTGATCTGCGCAACTCAAATTGGAAAATACCTTTTATCCTTTTTGCCCAAGAAAATGAGAAGGAGCTGGCATTTGAAGCGCGTAAAATGGGTAATGTTCTGGTTTTCGAATCACAGTTTGATATCGATGACTTCCGGACTGCAGTGTTTTGTCTACTTGGTCAGGACAAATCGTTACCCAATGTTTCTCAGGGACACCAGACGCCTTCGGGACTCAAACCCAATGACATCCAGTTTGGTAAGCAGGGTGGAAATGGATCGAGTGAAGCGGAGGAACGTTTCCGCATTTTGGAAGAGAATGCTTTCGAGGGAGTTTTGATTCACGATTCCGGCAGAATACGCCTTGTCAATCCAGCCTTGGCATCTATGTTGGGCTACAAGTTGTCTGATTTGATTGGCATGCAGGTTTCAGACATTTCTGCACAAGAATCACACAAGTCTATACTTAATAAAATCCAGACAGGGTTCGACAGGCCGTATCATGCATTTGGGCTAAGAAAAAATGGCTCTAAATTATTGCTTGAAATCATTGGCAAGCCGTGTGTGTACAAAGGTCAATTTGCCCAAATGGCCGCTATTCGAGATATTTCTGAGAAGCAGCAGGTACTATCTCTTTCCATGGCGTATAAAAATCTCGAACAGGTATCAATAACAGATGAACTTACCGGGCTTTACAATAGTCGTCATCTTAAAGCCATTTTGAATTCGGAAATAGAGCGAAGCCGGCGCAGTGGTCAACCTCTTTCTTTACTGATGATCGACGTTGACCACTTTAAGCTTGTCAACGACAGGCATGGTCATCAAATGGGAGATGCTGTACTTCATAAATTAGGTCAAATCCTTTTGGCAGACCGCAGACAAAATGATGTTGTGGCACGTTACGGCGGGGATGAATTTGCGATTCTTCTGGTCGATACACCCTGCGCGATAGCCGTAGATGTAGCCGACAGATTGCGCGCCAAGATTGAGGCTGAATGGTTTCAAAAAGCCAAATCCGGGTTGGGAATTGCGTCGACGATTAGTATAGGAGTGGCAAGTTTTCCTATAGAAGCTACCACGCCACAAGATCTCATAGCCGCTTCTGACAAGGCTTTATACGAAGCAAAACTGAATGGAAGAAACCGTGTGAAGCTCTTTAAGAAGACCGGCAATTTCCAGTAACAGTCTGAGAAATATGGGCAAAATGGACCCGGCTTGATTTAAAAACGCCGATTTGAAGAATTAAGCCTGTCCTGGGCTTTTTTCTGTTGACCAAAATTGAGAACTTTGGCCGAGATTTTAGAATTATTTAGAAATCGTGTGCCATTGTTCTAGAGATCTCTCACCGTTGTCGAAAACTAGGTATCAGACAAACCCGGAACTAAATGCCCAACGAAGATAGAAAACGGTAAGAATCGAAGCGATTTCTGTAGTTGCTCAGATCGCGGTACCCAATCACCCGATCACCGTGAAAATCCTGGCACACTCTATGCAATACAGTGATGTGGAGAAAACTCGTGGAGAGGATCGATTTCAATGTATCTGAAACAATCATACACACCTGATACAAAGCCAACAGCCGTAAAACCAACAAGAAGTTTCGGTTTGCTAAACGCATCGAATTCCTCACAGATAAAAACAACGGATATTCCGGCACCTTATAGTCCGCATCGTCTGTTTTGTTCTTATATTGCAATGGCTTGGATTGTGGGTCCAGCAGGCCACCAAATGGGTGATGTCGGGAGATTTCCCGTGTGCTTCTATGCTCCGCAATTTGATGGAGTTCGGGATGGATTCGATTTGTTTGGAACTATGTTTCGTATACTCGACTCGCTTTTTTCACCAGCGCTTCGAACCCGTTTTTTCAAAGTGCCTTTTGGAGAGACGACGAATTCGCCTCCCGAAAGGGCATAAGCTAAATGACAATGATGCCGAAATTACAAGACGAAAAGGAAATTATCAACGCCATCTCGAGAACCATCCTCGGACATCTGACAATCCCGGTGTGTATCATCGATCGGAACCACCGGATCGTCTGGTCAAACGATTTCTATGTTGGGGACCAAAAACGCACTGGCAAGAAGATCATTGGAATAACTTGTCATCAGTTATTCCAGGGCAGGAAAAAACCGTGCTTGGATTTTTGCCCCGTGGACGAGGCCATGGACAAGGGCTACGCCTGCATTATCGAAAAGGAGTTTGCTTTCGCTCCCAAGAAGCTAGTTACGGGACGAGCAAACGCATTTCCGGTCAAGGGATTGGGAAAACCACCGGACATGGTTGTTCTGGTGATTTGCTTTGTGTCCAAACGCAGGAAGGATTCAAGAGACAAGGATCCTCTATACCTGAAACAACCGCACACTCTTGAGACGGCGTTTTCTCGGGGAATCGAGACCGTCTTCTGCCTGACCGAGCGGGAAAAAGAGGTTCTGCTGCTAATAGTTAAGGGTCATACAAATCGGGAGATCGCGAAAGTACTCGGAATCAGCGTGAACACCGCGAAGCGTCACATAACCAACATATTCGACAAGCTGGGCGTCAACGATCGTGTGCAAGCAGCCGTCAGCGCCATCCTGCTCAAGCTGGTGTAAGGGAACTCGAGAGAGAAAAAGAGTTGCAAGATGAAGATCACGGTCATAGACGCCTGCATAGGACTGGAAAACGATTACATGGGCTTGATCCTCACTCCATTCCTTTTAGGCGTCGAGTGCGCGGGCGCAACGATCAAGAGGATTCGGGTCGAGAAGTATCATGTGAAGCCATGCCTGCGAGATCTAAGTTGTCTTCAAGACTCGAATGGAGTCTGCCGCCAAGACGACGAAATGCAAAAGGTCCTTCCGGTCATTGCCGAAGCGGACGCTCTGGTGCTCGTTTCCCAGATGGGTCTTTTTGGGTTGAGTGGCTCCCTGGTGCTCTTTCTCGAGCGACTGATGCCACTTGTCAATCCGATGCTGGCAAAACAGAGGCTGCAAATAATTCACCCTCTTTTGGATACGCAGAAAAATAAAAAAGTCGTTCTCGTTTCAGTGTCGAACGAGTGGAGTGTTGACGACTTTCATCCGACATTGTTTCAACTCATGTCCATTTGCTGCAAGCATGGATTCCTTGATTTCTTAGGCGCACTGATCCGGCCACATGTTTCGAGCCTGATGGCTCTCGCTTGCCTGGGCAAGAAACCGCAAGACATCTTCGATGCGGCATACGATCTCGGTAAATCGCTGGCCTCGGACCAGAAACTGTCACAAGAACTGCTGAACACAGTGTCCCGGCCGCTTCAGGAGGAAATTGCGCATGTTCGAGATCACAACAGTCAAGTTGCCGAAAGCCTGAATGGCGTGAGGGCGAAGACGAAATAAAAGTTACAGGTTCAATAGTGTATATTTTCAAACAGGATAGGCGGACATGATGGTATCCATGAGACAACTTTTTCACGATTTCTACCTTTTGTCGAAGAAGCAGGAGATCTATGTGTTCGACGAATCCGGACGGGGAGCAGGAAAGTACAGATTCCGTGGTGAGTCTTTGGAGAAATCTTTGGTCGTTCGTGTCGATCTGAATAACTACCTAAGCTGGGCCCTTGAACAAAATGTATCAAACAAAGTCATTTTGATCGAGGATTTCCTGTCGAAGATGGTGCTAGCTCTCGAGCAGCACGGCGGTTTTTTCCTCAGCAGTGACAGCGACGGCATTTATGTGGTTTTCAGCGAATACTTCGGGCTAGGAGCTGGCTACAAAGAGACCGTTGCGTTCTGCCGCCAGGTCGTTCAGAACCGGTACGGCACAGACGGCTTGAGCGTCAGGGCGGTCGTCGCCAACGGTCCTTTGACGTTTTTCCAGAGGCCTCACGAGGTTGCAGGCAACGACTGGTCGGCCGATGGATTGTCTTTGAAGCGAGCTCAATGGCTTTCCCTGTCAGTTTACGAGAGGCGCTGTATCTACTTCTTTGCAGACGACTTCAAGGTCATCAGTAATGAGCTGCCGGATGATTTCTGGAAAAAGCCAGAGTGGGTTTTCCGACGGGAAAATATCATTTTGCCGCCGCATGCAGTGCCGGAGCGGACCGTGGAAACGGTAGCCGTTGAATACCTGAAGGACCATTAGCCGGTTGCAAAACCACAGGAATGAGCCAACAAAACGAAATGGGAGCGGCCGGGCTGTTCGAGCGCGAGAGCTAAAACTCACCGGTCATCAGAATCCCGCCAACTGCGGCAGGGTCTGGAAATTTAATATCCAGGCCTGCGCCGTTGTTCAATTCATCGAAAAAGTTCAAGCGTGCGTCTCGGTTGAAGCGATCAGCACCTGAGACAGCTCCGTAGATTGTACCGGAATACCAAAGCAACTCCATAGTTGCTAAGACAGCACCAATACCGTAATTTCTGCGACGAAAAGCGTCATAAGTTGCGTACCCGAACAAGCCGTTCCACATCAAGGCGGTTATCGCAATCGAATATTCACCGAGATACACATGCCCCAATCCGGGGATCAGCGAGAGTATTCCGGCCAGGGCCGGACTCTTGCGGGGCAGGTCATCGGCCTCGATCATTTTTTGAGACAGCCAAGCGGCCGGCTGGGCCAGTTCATGCTCATAAGCAACCTTCTCGAATGCCAGCTTGGCGTCATTGAAGGTACCCGTTTTTAGCCGGTTACAACCCAATAAATAGTGAGTGTTACTGCGCAGCTCGTCACTTATATCCTTCTTCAGTAAATCATCGAGGAGTTGATCTACTTGGGCATACCTATCCTGAAGATAAAAGGCCCGAGCATTGGCAAGCATTGCCCAACTCTTCAACCTTGCTTCAGGTGCTAAGCGAGCCAGCTCATTGAAGATATGCCTGGCAGCATCGAGTTTGCCGCCCTCCAGGTAGCTCTGACCAATCCGAAACCTCACCCAGGCTGACCTGGCTGAGTCGGGGTTGAAAAAGAGAAACCGCTTATACTCGGTGATAGCCCGGTAGTAATCGTGATCGCCAAAAAGAGCTTCGGCAAACTTCAAACTCTTTTCATCAGGGCTATCTTCAGCCCGGGCAAACTGTCCGGCCTGCAACAACAAAACGATCGAGAAGATTTCTATGATTCTAATTCGGGTAATCATATTTCAAATTTCCCGATCAAAGACCAATCTCAACCCAGGTAGACTTCGTCTTGTTCGATCTTTGCCAAAGTCCAGTCGAAATCACCGGTAGTCAGATTGGCATCGCAATACTCACAACGCCCGTGCATTGACACTTTGACTGGAGCACCACAGCTCGGGCAGGAAGCCGAATCGAGGTCTTTGCCAGGCTCGAATCCCGACTTGCGAATAAAAGTCCAGTATTCTGAAAATACTCTCTCTTTCTTACTTGATCCGCCGACTTCTTTACCCTTTTGATCGACAGTATAGTCAAGCATAGAAGCCTTGATGCGAACGGAAGCCAACTCGTAATAGGCGTCCCGACTCAATTTGACAATAGTTACGCCGAGCACTTGAATCTGCTCGAGAACATTGCGCAGACCCTTGTCACGGTAACGTTCCATCCAGAATGTGTGCATTTGGAACAACCTGTCCGTCTCAAAGGCCCGGGCCTGTTCCCATTTTCCTGTAGTCCAAGCTTCTTGAAGCGTCTCAAAAACAAATTTCGATCGGTCGATCACATGCTGCAACGATTCATCCGGATAGCGCATACGGAAGGCCTTGGCAGAAACGTCAAGGTCGGGATCGCGAATTGTTGGAAAGTCAGTCCCGATTTCCTCGCCGCTCAAATCCAGGGCGATTTCTACCTTGGGTTTTCGTAAGTTTTCTAAAAGACCAAAGAGTTCCCAATGGAATTCGCCCGCTCGAACTGCCTGGCCGCAATAGGCACAGACTCCCTCTTTGTCGAGTTTCATTGGACTGCCACAGCCCGGACATCCCAAACTCTGGATCTGGTCAGGACCTTTTGACAAAACGCCCTTGGAGCGTCGGAAAGTCATTTTGGTCTTCGAGAAATAGGCGATTTCATCGACCTTGCCGTCCGCGGCCCCGAATGTCTCAGTGTAGTTTGCCTCGATTTCGCACTCGATTTGCCAATAATCCTTCGTGGCGCCAACCTGACTCAAAACGGTCGACCCGACAATCACGCTATGTACCCTGAACTGGGATTTGGCAAAAGTTTGGGCCAGGCCCTCGAGTCTTTGCATGAGTTCTTGGCAAAGATAGGGGCGCAGGGCCTCGATCTGCTTAGAACCGCGGATCTCCTGGAATCGTGAGTAAATCATCTGCGCAAAATCAAGAAATAATATCTCCGAGAAATTGGGATCATCCTCAACCAGTCCCTGCAGGCCCTCTTTTATCTTCTTGCGACGACCTGTTATTTGTCCCAACCGAGCGGCATGGGCCGACCTGACCCCCCGCTCCTGGAGGCCGCGTTGCTTCATCCTGTGGTTGGCATACATGACCCCGACTACGATAATCAGAACAGGAACACCAAGGGCAGGATAACGAATAGCCAGATAGATCGCATAGGCAATCAGATCTCCGCCGCCACCGCCCCCATCACCACCACCCCCACCGCCGCCTCCAAAACTCTGCCCGCCGCCCACTCGAGCGAGGCAATATCCGGCAACCAACAAGACCGTAAGCCCGGCGAAAATTACGAGCAGTCGCCGAATCGTCCGTCGTAGTCTGCCTGACATTAGATCACCACCGGCCGGTTGGGAATTTCGTCCGGATTATCTTCGCGGCAAGGCATATGTTCTGCAAATGCCTGATTCAACGGCTGCATGGCCCTGATGAAGGTTTCGGGAAACCCTTTCTGAATCGGGATCGACATCACCAACCTGGTAGCCGCATTCCAGACAGGCAGGGCCACACACCGATCAACACCAACGTCAGGAATCAGCTCGACGCTTCGCTCCAGCCATGAAATAAAAACGAGTATCCCGTTTCGTTCGCGGGTCATCGATACGCCCCGGGCGGTATAGGCCGCCTGGGCCGCAAGCTTTACGGCCCGCTCACGACGCTTTCTAGTCGTTAAAGAACGAATTAGAAACGGTGAAGTTCTCCCGGCCACATATCCAACCGCAAAAGCCAAAAACGTGTCCAGCAACAACATGTCGGCCAGGAAATCGATCGGCAGGTAAATAAGGGCAGCCAGGGTGCCAAATGCTGCCAGGCAGCCCACCTTGAAAGGCACGTCCCAATAACGCTCAGACTTATGCGCCAAAACCACAACCATTTCGGCTGTCGTGCCGACCTCGAAGTCCTCTACCATTTTTTCCAAGCCATCAAGCACCTTCTCTTCATAGCGAGCCATGCCTGTTTCCCTCTTTGCAGTTGGTTGTAAAAAACTGCATCGAAATATATCACTTCTTAGCTTCCCAATTCAATCTGCTTGTTGTTTCACTTCTTGATTATCGGCCATTCAGAGATAATACTCATACAAATGTCTGCATTACGTTTATTACTTGGATCGCTTCTACTGGTCACTTTCTGGGGAACATCTGGTTTTGCCCAGGATTTTGAAGACGAGGAAGTGGAATTTTTCTTCGCGCCGGCCGAAACCGTGACTACTGCCACCCGTCACGTCCAACCGCTGACTGAAAGCCCATCGGCAATTACAGTTCTGACTCGGCAAGACATCGAGGCTTCGGGTGCCCGTACTCTGCCCGAAGCGCTACGACTGGTGCCCAATATGGACATCTATCTACTCAAACCTCTATGGTACGCAGTCGGAGTACGCGGGCGAACCTCTGAAGAATCAGACAAAATGCTGTTACTGGTTGACGGCCGCGACGTGACCGCCGAGCTAATCGGGGCTCCGTTGTGGACCACTCAGCACTTTTCGATGGATGAAGTCGAGCGAATCGAAATCATTCGCGGCCCCGGTTCCGCTCTGTACGGTGCAAATGCCTATTCGGGGGTAGTTCATGTAATCACTCGGCGGCCGGGCAGCGGGCCGAAAATATCGGCCGCCTTGCGCGGCGGCGAGCATTCCCTTTTCGAGGCAAATGCGCGTGCCAGCGAAAGGTTCGGCAGCCTGGCACTCTCGGTAAATGCCGGTCTGGTCCAGGAAGATCTGTGGACCGGCCGCGATATTAACGCCAGAAGGATTTTTCACAGTCGACTCAACTCAGAAATAGAATTTACACCCGATAGCGTTCTGGTCCTCGATACCGGCTTTCTCAGGGCCGAAGGCTTGGTGCACTCTGCTCTTGGTGAAATACAATTAAGGAACATGCTGAATTTCTTTAGCCGGGTTCGCTTCGAGTATCACGACTTGACCATCCAAGCCATATACGATCGCACCAGCCTGGATCTCAAAATCGATCTGGCCCTGTATTTGAAGGAACTGGATCTGACGCTTGCCACGGTTCCTCCAATCAACGGCCTGGTTGACAAGCTTACTTTCCTCACTCAACACGTACTAGAGGGCTTTCACAATCGAATTACCTACGGGGCCGAATATGTCTTCAATCGTTACTCTGCCGATGTCCTGGTTAACAAGCATCATTACGAACACCGCATCGGAATTTTCGCCCAGGTCGAGAGTAACCTCGACGAAATCATCGAAGATCTATGGGACGTAAAAATCCCGACTCTCATACTAAATATAGGCCTGCGCTTCGATTACAACAAGGTCTCCGAATGGGACGACTGGGAACTAAGTCCCCGGGCTGCCCTTGTTTTCATGCCAAACAAGAATCACAGTCTACGGCTGGGGTTTGCGCATGCTTTCCTCAAACCGACTTTCTTGCAGTCTTCCTTGCATTTCAAAGTCAATGACGTCAGCTCGCTGGGATTCGAAGATCTCAACATGGCAAATCCGGATTTGAAAAACCAGACAATTGACAGCCTGGAGCTGGGCTATAACGGCAATTTCTTTGAAGGCGTCCTTACGCTTAAGCTGGATCTGGCCTACAACTGGTATCAAAACAACATTTGGTTCAGTATCGACGAAGACAGAATGAGCTATATACAGGTCGGAACTTTACGCGTTCCCGACATCAGCGGTGAGGGAATCGGATTTACAAACCTTGCCGAGGGAAGCAACGGTCACGATATCGAACTACAGGTAATTATCAGGCCTTCCGATCGGACCCGTCTTTTCGTTCAGGCCGGCTATCGCCAGGTCTTCGAAAACAAGTCTGGTAACTTTTCCGAGTTTGAACCAGTCTGGCGTTTCGCTGCTGGAGGAGATCTGGGCATTGCCCAAGGCTGGACGATGTCAATCAGGGCCTTTTTCACGGACGGCTGCCACCGTTACCTCTCCAGTCCGGATGGCATCCTCGGCGAGGACATCCGTGTAAAAATCCCAGCTAACTGGTTTCTGAACGCCAGAATAGCCTATAGCTTCCGGGCAGGAGCGATGGAACTCACAACCGGACTGGAGGGATTTAATATGTTGAATTTCCGTTTTCGCGAGCTGGGCGGACGGGCCCTTCCAAATGAGCCGGATTTGAACGCCGAAATGCTCGGTAGAAAATTCGTCTTGTTCTTGCAGGGAAATATCTAGATAATAGTCCTCATGCGGCATTCTGAAATCACTATGGGGCTGGGCCTGGTAGGCATCCTTCTGGTTGCCCCGGCTACTTTGGCACAAGATGATGATCAGGAACTGGAAGTAGAACTGTTCTTCGCCCCGGCCGAAACGGTCACGAGTGCGGCACGTCATTCCCAACCGCTCATGGAAAGCCCCTCGGCTGTGACCGTCCTGACTCGTGAAGACATCGAGGCTTCGGGCGCCCGGTCGCTACCCGAAGTACTGCGCCTGGTACCGGGCATGGACATCTACATGTTGAAACCGATGTGGTACTCGGTAGGCGTTCGCAGCCGTACGACTGAAGCTTCTGACACCGTCCAGTTACTGATTGACGGACGTGATGTAACCATGGAGTTCTTCGGCTTCCCGATCTGGGCCGTCTACCCGTTTTCGATGGACGACGTAGAACGTATCGAAGTCATTCGGGGACCAGGCTCGGCCCTGTACGGTTCGAATGCCTTTTCTGGAACCGTGCATGTTATTACCCGCCAACCGGACGAGGGGCCAATGGCCTCTTTTTCAACCAGAGGAGGCGAACAGGGCCAGACCGAGATTAGCGGGCGGGGCCGCTACACAGTTGGCCCGCTTGACCTGGCAGCCTCGATTAATTTCACCAAAGAAGACCTTTGGACCAACCGTGATACCAGCGGCAAGGATCTAGTCCGTGGGCATTTGGGAGCAAAAATCGATTTGGGCTCCCGGGCCAACCTGGCCGTGGAAGCCGGTAGTTTTTACGGCTCCGGTGTTCTGGTAACCGATCTCGGGCCGGTCACTATCGACAACGCCGTCAACGCCTTCGGTCGGACACGATTTTCATACGACGATCTCGAAGTCCAGGTTGTTTTTGATCATTACGAATTCGACCTCGAGCTGGACATGAAGTTGTTCTACCCGGAGGCAGGCATTACTCTGGCCAGAATCCCTTCCTTTAAAGCCAAGACCGACAAGCTCACCTTGCAGGCCCAACACGGGATAAATCTATTTTACAACCAGCTGATCTACGGCGCGGAATACACTTTCAACCGCTTTTTCGGTGAGGCGGTTATTCCGAACGATCAGCACGAGCATCGCTTCGGAATATACCTGCAAGACGAGATTGATTTCCGGGCAATTTTCGAAGATCTTGCAGATGCCGATTTACCACCGATAATCCTGACGGCCGGGCTGCGTTTTGATTTCAACTCGATGACCGGAAACTACGAATTGAGCCCGCGGGCTGCCCTGGTTTGTACACCTTCGGATCAGCATAGTTTCCGTTTCGGCTATTCTCACGCCTTTTTAAAACCCACGTTTTTAGAATCATCTTTGAAGATCAAACTCATAGAAGGCGATCTCGGCAATGTGTTCGACCAGTTGAGCCCGGCCAACCCCGACCTGGACAATCAGAGAATTGACAGCATCGAATTGGGTTACGCAGGTAATTTTTTCGATGACAAACTGATTCTGCGAATCGATTTGGCCTATAACTGGAACAGGAATCAAGTCTGGTTCAAATACGACCCGGACATAATCGGAACCCGGCAAGTGGGCCCGATAAGTGTGCCTGACATTTCGAAACCAGGCCCGGGTTTTCGATACGAAAACGATCAATCCGGTCATCATGGACACAATCTCGAAGTGCAAGTCATTATCCGCCCGACTGAATTCTCACGCTTCTTCTTCCAGGCCGGCTACCGTCAGGTATTCGACAGTGAAACTGGAATTTTCTCGAACCGTGAGCCTGTGTTTCGCTTTAGCAGCGGCATCGATCTTAGCAGCCGTCATGGCCTGACTCTTTCTATACGTGGCTATTACACCGATTCTTTCTGGCGAGATCTGCCAAGTGCCATAAGCATACTCGAGCCATCCAGCAACATACGCATCCCGACAACTTTTCTACTGAACGCCCGGATTGCCTGGAAGTTCTCAATTGGCTCGACGGATTTATCAACCGGCATCGAGGCTTTCAATTTGTTGGACTCGGTCCACTGGGAACTTGCCGGCCAGGCATCTCCCAATGGCCCGGATTTCTCTGCCGAACGCCTCAGCCGGCGCTTCGTTTTGTTTCTACAAGGTCAACTCTGACACATTGACAGCCTCAATAAAAAATGTTTGATTGAAGCGTGCTCAGGGAACTCGGAAAACTTACCGGGATTATCAGCGGATTGTTGCCTTTGCTGATAGCAAATAACGCCATCGCTCAGGATGAAGACCTGGAAATGCAGATGTTCTTCGCTCCGGCCGAAACAGTCACCAGCGCGGCTAGACATACTCAACCCCTGGCCCATAGCCCTTCCGCTGTCACGGTCCTGACCAGAGAGGACATTGAAGCAGCGGGTGCCCGGACGCTGCCTGAAGTGTTACGTCTGGTTCCCAACATGGATATTGCTATGGTCAAGCCATTTTGGTACGCCGTTGGTGTTCGCGGCGGAACAACCGAAGCCTCCGACACGCTTTTGCTTCTGGTCGATGGCCGGGACGTGACCTTTGAGCTTCTCGGGGCGCCCATGTGGACTGTCCAGCATTTCTCCATGGATGACGTCGAACGGATCGAGATCATTCGCGGGCCGGGCTCGGCCCTGTACGGTGCGAATGCTTTTTCGGGTGTAGTCCACGTTATCACTCGTACTCCCGGAGAGGGTCCCACTGCCTCGACCTCGATCAGGGGCGGAGAACACGGCCAGCTCGAGCTGTCAGGCCGGGGAACCGCATCTTTCGGTCCGCTGGCGCTATCGATCGGGGTCGGCTGGGAGCAGGAAGACCTGTGGACCGGTCGTGACCTGAGCGGTCGCGAGGTAATCCGTGGCCGCCTGCGGGGAAAAATCGATCTGGGCTCACAAGGCCGGCTATTGCTCGAAACCGGCGCCTATCTAAGCCAGGGCCGCTTGCACGTAGATATCGGCGAGATGGATGTGAACAACATTACCAACGTTTATGCCCAGGCACGTTACGAATTCGAAGAACTGATAATCCAGACTGTCTACGACCGTGCCTATTTCGATCTGGACATCGGTTTGAACCTTTACTATCCGGATCTAGATCTCGATCTGGCCGAGGCACCGCCGATCGACGGCGTGGTCGACAAAGTTGGAGTTCTTTCACAGTACACTCTGAAGTTCTTTCATAATCGGCTGACTTTCGGTGCCGAGTATGTCTTCAATGGCTATCACTCCGACACATTCGTAGAACCCGATCATTATGAGCATCGCATTGGAGTTTTTTTTCAAGATGAATTTGATATCAGCTCCCTGATAAACGACAACACTGACTCGGACATACCGCCGCTGATTATCACGGCCGGACTGCGTTATGATCGCAATTCAATCACACGCTACGAGCTCAGCCCGCGAGCTGCGGTCATATTTGCCCCAACCGACGATCACAGCCTGCGCTTCGGCTATGCCCACGCATTTCTCAAGCCGACTTTCTTCGAGTCATCATTGCATATCAAGCTTATCGATGTAAGCGGCCTGAACTTGACAAGTCTGGATGTCGCCACTCCCGACCTCGACAACCAGACTATCGACAGCATCGAGCTGGGCTATGCGGGAAGCTTCTTTAACGACCACCTGTCGCTCAAGCTCGACTTCGCCTACAACTGGTACCGCAACAACATCGGATTCAGCCTGAACCCGGCCAACATGGAATATATCGTGATCGGCGGCGTGCGTATTCCCAACATCAACGGCTCCGGGTTCGGGTTCACTAACAACCGTGCAGGAGAGGACGGCCACAACGTCGATCTGCAAATAGTCGTGCGACCAACCGAGCATACCCGGTTGTTGTTTAATGCCGGCTACCGTCAGGTTTTCAAGAACAAAAACGGCGATTTTGCGGGTTCGAATCCAATCTGGCGATTTGTAACAGGTGGCGATTGGAGCACGCCTTTTGGCTTGACTGCTTCAATCCGGGCTTTTTTTTCGACCAGCTACTATCGATCTGTCGGGCATCCGGACTCTATCCTGGTTCCCATGGTTCGCCTGAAACTCCCGGCCTACTGTCTGCTGAATGCCCGGATCGCATATAAAATCTCGATTCTACCTTTCGAGGGTTCCGCAGGAGTTGAAGGGTTTAATTTGCTGGGTGCTCGCTTCAGAGAGCTGGGCGGGTTCTTCTTTCCCAACGCACCCGATTTCGCCGGCGAACGCCTGGGTCGCAGGATTGTCTTTTTCTTGCAAGGCACGATCTAGAGGCAAATATCAATCAGGCGGGGCACATCCCATTTTCACCTCGATCTCGCTGACTTCTCCATTCAGCAACCTGTCGCAGGCCGGGCCATAAAAATCAATCTGGTTCAGAATCCCGTTGTAATCGAATCCGTTCTGATGATTGCGATCGCGCGAGACCGGCTGGCCGTCGAAATAGACCCAGATCCAGTCCGGAGTCTCGGGAACAACCTCGAGGCTCAGGTTGCAGTCGAAAATCGCCTTGCCAATCTCTTCGAAGGCTGCTTTGAGCTGATCGAGTGAGCTGGCCGGGTGATAGTTGTTCGTTCCGCCGGCCAGAGCCATATCTGTCAACAGCTGCGGGTTAGAACTGTTAATGTCCTCTCCCAGCCCGATTACGAATGTATCGATTCCCTGAACCTTGAGCTGTTGCACTCCGGCCAGGGCCAGGTCGCTATCTGCCTGGCCGCCGCCGTTAGGACAGGTCGGCAGGCCGTCAGTCACTAAGACTACGAAATTGTTGCGCTGAAGATCCTGTAAGCCTTCATAAGCGGCGGCATTGCTGAGCGTCTCGCCGGTCGGCGTCTTGCCCCAGGCAACAAAGGCATTGACCAGCATCCTTATAGTTGAAGCCGAATCATCGCCGACATCGACCGACACTACCCCGGGGTCGCAGTCATCCTGATTGGGAAAAGGCATCCAGCCGAATCGGATCTTGCCATCATATTCGTCGAGCAGGAAGTTGACTGCGTCTCGCAGATCCATCACTTTGGTGCGATCAGGATCGCTGCCTGCGGTCGGATCGTTCATGCTGGCTGATTTATCAACCACCAGTAAAAGGTTGGATAGCGGGCTGGCATCGAGAACCTCTTCGTCGCAAACTAGAAAATCGGCCCCGTTTGTGTCTCCCGGGCTGTCAGCGTTTCCGGAACCGTCAGGGTTGCCGTCTGAAACCCCGTCATTGAGCCCGTTTCCATCCTGGTCAGCAGATCCATTTTCAGAACAGGCCGGTACCCAAACAAGGACGGCCCAGAGCGCAACCGGGACCATCCCCAATAATAGAATCCGTAAAACTCTCATGAAAAGAATTTCCTATTAATCCGGCGGGGCGCAACCCATCAAGACTTCAAGGTGTTCGATCGTTCCGGCCCGCAACTGGTCACACATTGGCCCGTAGAAGTTAATCTGGTTGTTAGCGTCGTTGTAATCCCATCCGTTGACATGATCTCTATCGCGACTCTGGGCTACGCAATTCTCTCCGTTTACATCGCAGAAAAACACCCATAGCCAATTGGGATACTCGGGTTCCGTATCGAGACTCAAATTACAGCCGATTACCATTCCGCCGATGTCCTGCAGGGCAGCTTCGAGATCGGCTAAACTGTTGGCCTGATAGTATTTGACCGCCGCAGCCCGGGGACGCCCGCCGGCCTCAGCCATGTCGTTGAGCAGGTCGGGATTGCTGTTGTTTATATCCTCGCCCAGGCCAATCACGAAAGTATCGATCCCGGCGGCATGCAAGCTCTCAACAGCCGTTAAAGCCAGGGCGTTGTCGGCCGCGTTCTCCGTCCTTCCGTCGCCATTCGGGCAGGTCGGCATACCATCGGTAAGTAGTACGACGAAGTTATTACGCCCCTCATCGTGGAGACCGGTATAGCTGTTGGCATTGTTCAATGATTCGCCGGTCGGCGTACCGCCGTTGGCTCTCAAGGTATTGACAAGAATCTGAATAGCACTGACCGAGTCGTCGGCGCATTCGACCGTGACTACTCCCGGTGTGCATTCACTGCCGATCGGATACGGCAGCCAGCCAAACCGAATCTTGCCGTCGCCCTCAGTAAGCAGCATGGTCAGGGCAGCTTTGGCATCGTCGATCTTTTTGCGGTTAGATCCAGCAGCGGTGGCATAGTCCATCGACCCGGATTTATCAACTACCAATAACAAATTGGGTGGGATCGACCCGGCCTGGATCTCGAACTCGTCACAAATCGGCAGGTCTCCGGGGCCTACGGCACCATCTTTGTTGATGTCGCCGTTGCTGCTGCCGTCTGAGTTGCCATCGGAGTTGTTGCTTCCGTCATCATTACTACCATCCCCGCTGCCGTTTGAGGAACTACTACAGGCCGGCAAACCGAATAAGGCCAACATTCCTATAATCAACACCGCGCATGGAAACAAACACTTCCTCATGGCTGCCTCCTTGATATGTACTGATCCATTACTACTTGAGTGTAGCCTTGAAGATCACAAACCGTCAAGGTAGGTCGCGTCTATTTACGTATTTCGCTTGAGTAAGGGAATCAATCGTGCGGGAATATAACCTGCCAACCAGGAAGCTGACAGCATCAAGACTGCAATAATTCCGCCCAGATAAAATGCAAGCCTGAAAAACATCAAGAAGTAATAACCGCTGCCTTCGGACACCCAGAGCATCAAGCCGTGGATCAAGAGGAAGACGGGCAAGTACAACAACCAGATCCAGGAAAGAATCGACACCCACTTGGCTGCCGGATCATCCTTGCCGTTGGGCATTCTGAACGCAACTGTGGCAGCCAGGAGTAAAAACAACGGCAGTAAAATCAGAATGCGGCTAATGGCCTGGACTGCCTCACCTTCCCCAAGATAGCGTAGCAAAGCACCAACCAGGGTCGTCTGCCCCTCGGCACTCGTAAGGTAAGCAACCAGACCGAATAAGATACTTATTCCAATGAGAACTCGGGCAGTTACAGAGCGAGCCACCCTGGTCCGCAGCAGCAAACCTGCTCCAACAACCGGAAACATCAAAATCCAGACCCCTCCGCCGACGAAGGCAAAACTTATATCCCTGCCCAGGGGTCCGCCAGGCTCTTCGACGCCCATTATGATCAGAAAAGCGGTCCCTAAGATGGCGGCCGTGCCCGAGCGCAGCCAACCCGGAAAGGGAGCTACGGCCCCCAACACCAGGATCAACAGGCCCAACATGAGCGGCCAGGAAACCAGATAGGCCAAGCCTTCTCGATTGGCCAGTAAATCCCATGACATGACAAGACCGAAGCTAGCCCGGCCAAAGGGTATGAAGAACCATACCAGCCAGCTCAAACCGAAAAAAACCATGACAACCCGAAGCAGCCTGTCCAGTCGCGCAGCACTACTATCCATAGGTTCTGACTCTGATGGTTCACCACAGTGAAGGCAAAAACGAATGCTCCCGGATTCGGGCTCTTCAATAGTCTCGCTGCAATGTGGGCAAGTCCAGCTCATCATGCCCTCCTTGGCTAAAAAAACAGGTAGCTTTTCATTCCCAGATACCGACGAACCAATCATGCAATGGATCTATTTATTTTTACGACTTTATTTCTTGGCCAGGCCGGACAGATAGGCAGCCATTTTTTTCTCGTCGACAATCGCCGGCGGAAAGAGAACCACACGCGTACTAACCGTCACTTCGATTACCAGACCAAACGGGCTGTTACTCGAGTATCCAACCCCCATGTTGAAGGCACCGGAAAAAGCCACCATCGAACGCAGGTCCGGCGCAAGCAAGGCCAGCGCTCCCTTGGCTCGTTGGTCCCTGATAATTTTTGCAGCTTTTATATAATATTCATCGGCAGCCTTTTTGTCATCACCAGCTTCAGCAATAGCACCCAGCCACAACAACGTCTGAATACGGGCCTGGTGGCTAGGCAAATGCTCTTCCAGTTTACTCAACAGCTGCAAGACTGTCTGCTTTTGGCTGGACTTCTTGGCATCAGCCACATCCAACAAGACCCCAATGGCAGCCGTCGCCGGATATGTCCCGCAGACCGGATTGACCTGCTTCAAAAGACCCTGGGCCTCAGCGAGTGATCCGCCTTGCATAATCAAAGTGCAAACACTGGCCACCGCATCACAGAGCGTGCCGGGATCTCTGCTTGACTCGGAAGCATTTCCCCAGGCGTTTATGGCTTCACCATACGAACTTACAGCCAGTTGTAAACTGCCTGCCAATGCAGATTCGGGCGCCACCAATCCCTTGGCCGCCAACAGATGCGCCCGCCAGAGTTTAAGGGCCGGGTCGGTTTCATGCCCGGCTTGTTTGTCCAGAAAATCGAGAACCTCGGTAATTGGCTCGGCCTTTTTGGTTCTTAGCGCCCGCTTGATTGCCGCTCCGGCATAGACAACCAAGAAACCAGCCCCGGCCGGCGATTTACCGAGCGCTTTTCTATAGTGCTGAATTACTTGCCAGGCGTCCGGACCTTCTTTACCCAGTTGGGCCAATACATAGATAATTTGAACACCGGCCAGATCTTTCGGATAGGCACGATTGAACTCATTGAACTTCTTAGCCATCTTTTTCAGGGCCTGCAGATCGCCCATATCACCGGTGATATAGCCAATAAGAGCCAGGTAGATCGAGGTCAGATCCGCCAGTCGGGCATCGGTTTTTCTAAACAGCTTGAGATCGTTTTTGATCGAAGCCAATACTGCCTTATCTGTCCGGGAAGCACCGCCTGTCGAGTAGAACTGACTCATGATCAACATCAGACCGGCCCCAATGCGCCGCGATAAAAAAGCCGGAGTCGGTGACCGCGATTTAACTCGAGTTCCGAAAGCCCAGGCTTTTTTATAATCGAGGCCATGCCCCATGGCGGCCTGGATATAGGCCTCGTCCAGTCTTGGGTGAGCGGCCTTGATGACCTGTGCTTCTTGGAAATTCTTGTTTATTCTCCACAGTTCTTTTAGCTCGACCATCGTCTGAGCCACTTTGGCCATGGCCGCCGGAGTACTCTTTACGGCCATAGCTTTGCGGGCGACTGCCAATTGCCTGCGCAACTTTGCCCGCCCAACGTCATAGGCGTAAGCTTTGGGGCCGACTCGTTTGAGAAGCTGGTCTCCTTTAGTAATCTTGCCCAACTCGAACAAGGCTTCGGCTTCTAAAATAATGCAGCCATCAGAGGGCTTGATGTCACATAAAGTAGCCGCCGCCATTTGCATGGCCTGATATTTTCCTTCACGTAGATTGACAGTCACCAGGCCTTCGAGCAACGCAGTCCGCAGGGCCGGGCCGGGATTGTTTTTCAGTCTTCTCGAAGCAATCCAGCGAATAGCGTCTCTCGAGTAGGACACCAAATCGATCAGCTGATTGGAAAATTTGACGGCCGGCAGCTGGGCGCCGTTCGGTTGCAGGGCCACAATCGCCATGGCCGAACGAAAGATTCCCAAACCCTGCTCCAAAACCGAAAAGTCGTGATACAACCTGGTCAATTCGAGGTCCCAGGCCTCGGGCACCTCTTTACTTCCGGCAACTGCCGATTCCACAATTGCCAATACTCCCAGCCAGCTGGTGATTTGATCCATATGCTGAAACGGATCAAGCTTGCCAAGGGCCGGCAACGATCCCTTGAGTTGAATAGCGCGCTTGAAACGATCTTCGGGCTGGCCGGCCGCCAACAGGGTCAGATCGAATTGCTCCCCAATAGCCGGCACAATTTTTTCTACTCGGGGCTTGAAATCCTTTTGACCGGCCAAAACCGGGTTGAAAAACAGAAGAACTGACAGCCAGACAAAGACCTGGCCTGAATCTCTCATCGCCGGCGCCTTAAAACCAATCCTAACATGAGCAATAAAAATCCCAAGCCGGAGGCAACCGGGCTGCTCGAGTGACTGCAGCCACACCCTGATGAAGCTTCACAGTCCGGTGCTTCGACGCATTGACCCTCATTGCACATCAAACACTCACCACAGGCATAGCCATATTGAAGGTTTACGTGTTCGCAACCGGTTTCGGGATTGCACCAATCCTTGGTGCAAGGATTGTTGTCTTCACACAGGGTTTGGTCACTTGCGACGCACTCGCCGGCTGTGCAGGTTGCAGTTCCGCATTGGCCGCCGCCGCATGATGTTCCGTCGGCTACATGTGCATACTGGCAACCCATTGAACTCACACACGAGTCTTGAGTGCAGGGGTTATGATCGTCGCAATCGGCTGCAATGCCCGGCTGACATATGCCGCTGACACATTTTTCCTGCCCGTCACAGATGTTGGCATTGGCGCAATTGGTTCCATCCGGCATCGGGCTGTATAAACAACCCGAGGCGGGAGCACAATCATCATCGGTGCATTTGTTGGCGTTGCTGCAATCGAGCGGCTGGCCGCTAGCGCAGACTCCATTTTGGCAGGTTTCGGTTCCATTACACTGGTTTGAATCGGGGCAGCCAGTCCCGTTGGGAACAGTTACGCAAGTGCCCCAGGAACCGCCCACGTTGCAGGCCATGCACTCGCCCGGACAGGTAGTCGCGCAGCACACGCCGTCGACGCAATTCCCCGAGTCGCACTGGCTGCTCGAAGTACACGAAGCGCCATTTTCCCCACCGACATAGTCGATGATGAACGATTCGTATTCGTCGACGGTCGTGCTGCAACCATAATAAGCGCAGTTTTCATCTCCGTATGAAGTGATTCCTGCAACGTACTCCTGTCCATCGCGGGTAATGAATGCCGGCCCGCCGCTGTCACCCGAACAGGGTCCCCCGGGTTGCTGATCCTGGCAATTGGTATTCATGGCGGCCCAGTAGCCGGGCCCCACATTGCAACCGCTGCTGTTGGTACACAGCCAGTTGAGATCGTTGGTCACGGTCAGCTTGACACCGGTGTTTCTGTTCTCATCCTCGCCGAAACCGACGAACTCCATGGGCTTGTTGATATCCAGTTGGTTCAAACCGATATTGTGCGGCAAATACGGAATTGGCGTGACACTTGCCGGCGCATCAGTTTGAAGCCGGACAACTCCGATGTCGTAAGGATATTGTTGCGAGACATATAGGGGGTGTTGGTCGAAATCGGCGACCCTGCGCTCGGTCACGTTTAACATGTTATTGCCGAAGACTACGTAGAATGAGTTGGTACTCTGGTCAGTCAAGCAATGGGCGGCGGTTAGCACGACATCTCTCGAGATCAAGGTACCCGTACAGAAAATATAGTGTGAACCGTATTTCACGGTCAAGGCGACTACGGCAGCATGGTCAGGATTGGTGTCATTGGTGCCATTAATGATAGGAAGACCGTATTGACCTACATTTACTCGATCCGAATCACCACAGCCGACCAGCAGCAAGGACATCACCAGGGTTAATGCACTCAATCGCATTGGTTGGCCTCCAAAGCCCCCGTGGAATTTATGCAACTCAAAACTGCTTTTTGCACTCTAACAGAATGTTTCCTGTCGGTAAACCCCGGCACCGGAACGAATCCAATATGAATGTAATTTAATGACGTCCCGACAACATACAGCTAATTGAAGCCCTGAGTTATAAATAAAAATAGAAATACGCAATCGACTTATAAGACTATATTGAATTTTCCTTCTAACAGTCATGCGACGCTTCCATTCACTTTGGCTTTAAGATAATGTGATAGCTTGTTTTTTTACATCAGTTTTGATCCTCATTATTTATGAATGGAGTCGAAAATGACAATTCGCTTGTTTAGAGCAGCTGGTATTACGGGCCTGGTAGGGCTGGTTTTGTTGATCGGCATCGCCTGCGGCGGCGGTGACGCCAAGAATCAGGGAGCTTTTTGTGAACACGCCCGCGACTGCATGATTGGGTTGATATGCGAGAACAACATCTGCACCCGACCGGGCGGTACACCCTGTGAGCCGGCCTGCAACGAAGACTACGAAACCTGCTTCAACGAAGTTTGCCAAGTCATCATTAATTCAAGTGACCGCGACGGCGATGGTAGTCTGGCAGATGCGGACTGTGACGATTTTGATCGCACGATTCATCCCGAAGCTCTCGAATACTGCGACGGGTTCGACAACAACTGCGACAATCAAACCGATGAGAACTGTCCGCCCTGTGAATCAGGAGTGAGCAGACCGTGCGGAACCGACCTGGGAGAATGTACTTCAGGCACCATGAACTGTCTCGGTGGAAGCTGGCAGGCCTGTACGGCAACCGGCCCGACACTCGAAAAATGCGACGGCCTGGACAATGATTGCGATGGGTTGGTCGATGAGATCTGCCCCTGTATCGAAGGCGACGAATTCGATTGCAGCACCGATCAAGGCCAGTGCGTGGCCGGCTTTCAGAAATGCATCGAAGGCCAGTGGTCAGAGTGTATCAACGGAATTCTACCGGACGACTTCGAAACCTGCGACGATTTAGACAACGACTGCGACGGGCTGACCGACGACGGTTTCAACATCGGCGGCGCCTGCGAAGTCACCGGAATCTGCGGAGAAGGAACCCTGGAGTGCGGGGCTGCATTTATGGCGCGCTGCAGCAGCGGCCCGGCAGGATCTCAGGACATGTCGGTTAGCGAATTATGCAACGAGCTGGATGATGACTGTGACGGCGAGACCGACGAAGATTTCGGCGGAATCGGACAAGCCTGCGACGGCGACGATTCTGATTTATGTGAAAACGGCACCTGGTCTTGTATTGCCGACCAATCCGGCAAAGAGTGTGTCAACGAGTATGTGGTCGACATCGTCGAACTGTGCAACCGGCTCGACGACGACTGCGACGGGCTAACCGACGAAGACTTCGATGTGGGCGTCTTGTGCCACGGCATGGGCGGCTGCGGGGAAGGCCTGATCGAATGCGCCGGCGAAACCAACACGCGCTGCAGCACCAACCCGGGCGGCAGCAACTTCGAAATCAGCGAGGAAATGTGTGATTTCGTGGATAACGATTGCGACGGCGAGACCGATGAGGGCTACGAGCTCTACGGCGAATTTTGTGACGGGAACGATTCAGACGACTGTCAGCACGGCCACTGGACCTGCTCGTTCGACAAGACCGAGCTGGAGTGCATCAATGAAACCACTACCAATATAATCGAAAAATGTAACCTGATAGACGATGACTGTGACGGTTCTATCGATGAAGATTATCCGAAGCAGGGCAGCGCCTGGGATGGATATGCCATGGGGCAAGCTTGTGATGACGACAACGACGGCTGCGCTTATGGAGCAATCGGTTGTAATCTGGCCAACGAATCCGAAGCAATCTGCTTAAACGACATCGACGGGGTCGAAACCTGCAACAGCCGCGATGACGACTGCGATGGCTATATCGACGACGTCGACGGGGATGCCGACAGTTACTACGGCTGCCAATATGTTAAAGACCACGATCTCGACCGTTGGGACTGTTGCGACTCGAATCCTTCGGTCAAACCCGGGGCCGACTATCACGGCCCTCCCTACAGCTGCCCCACTCCCTCCTGGGACTGGAACTGCAACGGAGTCATCGAGAAAAAATACCCCGATGTTCGCGGCTACCGGCTGTGTATCTGGCCGACTTGCACGGTGCCCACCAAGGGCTGGTACTTGAATGCCTGGGACTCGATGCCCGACTGTGAAGATACCGAACGATGGTTGTTGAGCTGCGAAGCATTCACCTGTACCGGCCGCACAGAAGACCGCCAGCAGCAGTGTAAATAGAACGGCGTCAAGGAGAAAGACATGAAGGTTTTTCATATACTGTTAGCGTTGGTTCTTATTCCCCTGGCATTTACAGGTTTTGGCTGCGGCGGCGGGTCAACGGTCGATCCGACTTGTGAAGATCAGCTTCTCAACGGCAACGAGACCGATCTCGACTGCGGCGGCGACTGCAAGCCTTGCGGCGCCGGCGGTAATTGCCTCGGCAACACCGATTGCCGCAGCACGATCTGTACGGACGGAAAATGTGTCGGGGCCTCGTGCTCGGACGGCATCCAAAACGGCTACGAAACCGATCTGGATTGCGGAGGCAACTGCCCGGGTTGCGCTGTCGACGAGAACTGTCAGGTCGGCGGCAATTGTGAAACCGGTGTTTGCCTGAATGGCAAGTGCCTGGCCGCAACCTGTACGGACGGCGTCCAAAACGGCGCCGAACTCGGGCCGGATTGCGGGGCCGGTTGCGGCCCCTGCCCGGACGGCTACGGCTGTAGCGACAACACTGGCTGTATCAGCGGCAATTGCAGCCTGGGGACTTGCCAACCGCCGGCTTGTAACGACCAGGTAATAAACGGCTTAGAAACCGCCCTGGATTGCGGCGGGCCCGATTGTGATCCTTGCGCCGATTTACTGGCTTGCTTTGAAGACGGTGATTGTGCCAGTGGAGTTTGCGACAGCGAAATCTGTCAGGAGCCCAGTTGCCTCGACGGTGTCATGAATGGCAACGAACTTGGAGTAGATTGCGCCGGCGGCTGTCCCGGCTGTCCGGGCGGCAATCCCTGCATTCTCAATGCCGACTGTCTGAGCTTAACCTGTACCGATAATATTTGTGAAGCACCGGCCTGTGACGACCTGTTGCTCAACGGCGACGAAACCGGCATCGACTGCGGAGGCTCGTGCATGTCATGCCCCTGGGGCGAAGGTTGTGCAACTTTTGCCGACTGCAAGAGCGGTATCTGTCGCAGTGACGAGTGCATCCATGGTGACAGTTGCGCCCAAATCTTGTCTGAAAACAGTGAAGTCACGGATGGCTTCTACATGCTCGACCCGGACACATATGGCCCGCACGATCCGATCTGGGCCTGGTGTGACATGACGACCGACGGCGGCGGCTGGATGCTGGTACTCAACTACCTGCATAAAGCCGGCACTAACCCAACCCTGTTCAACCTATATGAATATCTGCCGCGCCAGGTCAGCAGCGAGTTGGGCGGCGATGAAGAAGGCACCCTCAGCTGGGGCCACGCCAACAACGAACTCTTCGACGTTCTGCCGGTCGACGAGTTGCGCTTCTACGCCGTGACTTCGGCCAACGAACGCGCTATTCATTTTAAAACCAAACTGGCTGGATGTATCGACTACTTCTCTACCGGCAGCGGCAGCTGCGACGGGTTGCGGCATGCCTTTACCACCCTGCCCGGTCACAGTTCATATTTGCCGAGCGTGGCCGACGGTTTCGATGCCGACTTTGGCAACCAGGCTATGACAAACTTCCCGTTCTACTCGACGGACGACAAGCACCACTGGGGAATACGCAGCACAAACGAACATTGGTCGTCCGACGGCCAGGAAACCGGCGGCAACTACGATACCCTGCACCGTATTTTCGTACGCTCTTTCCCCTACCATTGCAGCGACCTTACCCAGAATTACTCTGAAACAGATAGCGACTGCGGCGGGATGTGCCCGGATTGTGAGGATAGTTCGAGTTGTTCAGGCAACTCCGACTGCAAAGGCGTCTGCGTCGATGATGCCTGTGTTACTCTTGCGAACTGCACCGAGATTATTACCGCGCAGTCGACCGCCCCGGACGGTATCTACTTGATTGATCCTGACGGGCCCGGTGGCCTGGCCCCGCTAAACGCCTATTGCGACATGACCACCGACGGCGGGGGCTGGACGCTTACGCTCAACTACCTGCACCAGGGCGGAACCAATCCCGATTTGACTGTCCGACTGGATGCTCTGCCGTTAATCGAGAGCAGCACACTTGGGCGCTCGGAATACGATACAGACTTCTGGGGCCACGCCAGCAATGAAATGGTTACCGCTCTCGCTCCAAACGAAGTGCGCTTCTTCGGCAAAACATCCGGACATGAGCGCGTGATTGATTTCAAAACCAGCAAGCCCGAGTGCCTGGATTACCTGTCCGGTGGTTCGAGCGATTGCGGCGGTATCTCGCTCAACTATAGCGAACTCGAAGGACACACGGCTATGCTGCCGCTGGCCATGGACGGCTTCAGCCTGGGCCTGGGTCAACTTGCCCCGACCTCGATGCCTTTTTTCAAATCGGATGAATTCCACTGGACAGTCGGCTTGCTCGGCAGATGGGAAGTCGATGACTCGGGCATGGGACTCGAAAACGACACTTTGCATCGCGTTTTTATTCGCAGTATCCCGCAACACTGCGACGACGAAGAAGAAAACTTCAGCGAGACCGATGTCGATTGCGGCGGGTTCTGTCCGACTCGTTGCGCCGTCGATCTCAAGTGCCTAAACGGCAGCGATTGCATCAGCGGCGTCTGTCAACAAGGCATCTGCGCCATCATGCAAGACTGCAGTCAGATCCTCACCCAAAACCAGCAGGCCTCAAACGGCAACTACCTGATTGATGTCGACGGGACCGAGGTCCTCGAACCGATCATGGCGACCTGCGATATGCGGACCGACGGCGGGGGCTGGACCCTGGTGTTGAATTACCTGCACAAGAGTGACACCAACCCGGCCGTCAGCTTCTTGGCAAACAGCCTGCCTATAGCCGGCAGCGAGGTCCTGGGTTGGGATGAATCCGGAACCGCCAGTTGGGGCCATGCCACTAATGAGCTCTTCGGCGAACTCGAGCCAAGCGAACTACGCTTCTTCGGGCGCACATCCAATCACGAACGAATTCTGCATTTCGCCACAACCGAGCCCGACTGCCTGGCCTACTTCGGCACCGGCCTAGGCAACTGCGGCAAGGTAGCCCAGGATCATAGAATCCTGGCCGGCCACAGCGGCTACCTGCCCCAGGAGATCAACAACTACTACGACGGTGAAACCCAACTGGCCATGACCAACTTCCCATTCTGGAACGCCGGCAACTTCTATTGGGGTGTCGGCGGAGCCAACACCCGCTGGGAAGTCGACGACAACACCGGCAATGACGACTTTCATACTCTACACCGAATATTCATTCGCAGTACGCCGGCCCAGTGCTCAGACGGCCAGCAGAACGGCAACGAAGACGGAATCGACTGCGGCGGCCAGTGCCCGACACGTTGTATCATCGAGGCCGGCGAGGCTTGCCTGGAGCACGGCCCGTGCGTGACCGGTGTCTGTCAGGCCGGCACTTGCGAATATGCCAAACAGTGTTCGGACATTCAGGAGTACAATCCGCTGGCCCCTTCGGGCGTTTATCAGATCGATCCTGACGGGGGTGGCAGCTTTACGCCGGTCAGCGCCTATTGCGACATGGTAACCGACGGCGGGGGTTGGACCTTGATTCTCAACTACCTGCACGAAGGCGGCAGCAACCCGGAGCTGAGCGTGCTCGACAGCGGCTTCCCGCTTCTGCACAGCAGTGTCTTAGGAGACGATGAAAGCGGCAGCCTCAACTGGGGCCACGTATCCAATAACCTCTTCGGCCTGCTGAACGCAACCCAGGCGCGCTTCTACGGCCGCTCGAGTATTCACGCCCGGATTATCGATTTCAACCTGTGGGCCCCTGAATGCATGGATTACTTCGCCGACGGCGGCTCGGCCCAGTTGTGTAACGACGAATCGCTCGACAAGTGGGAACCGCTCCTCTTCCACAATGCCAGAATCCCGGACGAATGTTCGGTAGCCGGCGGCGGCCCCGGGCACCTGGGCTTCATCGACGACAACGCGACAATGGCCATGGCCGAATTCGGGGCCGACATCAACTCGGGCCCATCGTTTTGGCACATCCGGACCTTGGACACCAACTGGAGAGTCGACGACGGTTCGGATTCGTCTTACGACACTCTCCACCGTGTTTTCGTACGCACCCGCGAAGTCTGTAACGGGGTCGATGACGACGGCGACCTTTTGATCGACGAAATCGATCTCGATCAGGACGGCTACAGCCCCTGCGAATATCACAACTTTGATGATTGCTGCGACAGCGACCCGAATGCCAACCCGGACGGCGACTTCCGTACCCTGGCCAACAATTGCGGCGAATGGGACTGGAATTGCGACGAAACAGTCGAAAAATGGTCGACCCAGATTTGGTCGTATAATCCGTGCCAGGACGGTTGGGACGGCAGCGTGCCGGATTGTGGAGCATCAGGCGCATGGGTAGTCATGTATTTTGATCCCTGGTTTGGTGATTGTTTCCCCTGGCACGTCACCACTATAACTCAGTCGTGTAGGTAGGTTCTAAACACAAATAGAATAAGCAACCCAAACAGCAGCCAGCTTTTCGAAGCGGCCTGCGATGTGGCATTGCAGCTACAGCCGCCGGCCCTGGCGCAGTCGGGGTCGTCGACGCAGCGCTGGTTCTCGCAGACCAGGCACTCGCCGCACTTCATTCCGTCGGGCCAGGGCTCGTTGATGCAACCGATGTCCGGGTCGCACTCGTCACGAGTACAGGGATCGAGATCGTCGCAGGACTGCAACTCACTGGTCACACACTCGCCGGCCTGGCATTCTTTTGAGCCACAGTTTCCGTCTCCGCAGGGAGTTCCATCGGCCAGGACCACATTCACGCAGCCCTGCTGCTGATCGCAACTATCTGTGGTACAGGGGTTTTGATCGTCGCAATCGGGAATCTCTCCGCTGGCGCAATAGCCAAAATCGCAAGTCTCGCGCCCATCGCACATATTATCGTTGTCGCAGGGAGTCCCGTTGGGCACCTGATTGAAAACACACCCGCTGGCCGGGAAACAACTATCAGATGAGCACACATTGCTGTCGGCACATACCAGATCTTCGCCCGGCTGACAGACACCTTCGCTGTCACATATCTCGTTACCGTTGCATTTGTCGCCGTCGGGACAGGGAGTGCCGTCGGGAACCGCCTGGCAGTTACCTGCCGACCCCGGCAGCGCGCATGATTTGCATGAATCGAGGCAGGCATCCTCACAACAAACATCATTGGCGCAGTGATTGGAACGACAGTCTTCATTCTGACTGCAGTCTTCACCGAGCCGACCGGCAATGAAATCGTTAATGTAGCTGGTAAACTCATCGACCTTGGTGCTGCAACCGTACACCAGGCAGCCTTCCGAGCCGTACGATGTAATCCCGGCCACATATTCTTTCGAATTGCGAACGATTATTGCAGGTCCGCCGCTGTCACCTGAGCACGGCCCGCCCGGGGATTGATCGTAACAGATAGTGTATCTCTGAGCCGGGTGGAACCCGAAAGCACATCCCCCGGCATCGAGGCAAATGAAATCGAGGTCATTGACAACCGATAGCTTAAAACCGGTCGTGCCGTTTTCGTCCTGGCCGAAACCGACGAAATCGAGCGGACTGCCAAGATCGGCGTCGGTCAGCGCCATCGTATTGGGCAAATGCGGAATCGGACTGATGCCCGGGGGCGGGCTGGAAGACAACAGCAATAGGGCGATATCGAATGCTGGAGTCTGACCGCCTCCCGGATCGTAGTTGGTATGCAGGCTGGCCTCGGCTACCCGTCTTGAAAAGGCTGCTCCGGTATCGCTGCCGAATAGCACCAGGAAATTGGCCGGATTGACGTTTTCGACGCAATGTCCGGCGGTCATGACAACCCGTTTTGAGATCAAGGTACCCGAACAAAGACCCCAACCATTGAAAACGGCTACCACGGCCATATGCGACAGGCGATTATCGGGTTCACCGTTGATAATCGATCTACCCAGCAACGAATATTCTTGAGGATCGTTGTTCCCACAGGCAGGGACCAGGCCGACAATGATAATAATAACGAGCAGAGACCTGATTATTCTCATGGTTTGCGTCTCAGCCCAAAGGCCAGCAGCAACACGGCCAGCCCAAACATGCCCCCTGGTGAATTTGTTGAACTTGCACAACCGCAACCACCTGAAGCACCACAGTCCGCCACTTCAATACACTGTTGGGTGGCTGTACACATCATGCATTCGCCGCAAGCATATCCTTCAGGGACTGCGGCATTGATACAGCCGGTATCCGGGTTGCACCAGTCGCGCGTACAAGGATCTAAATCGTCGCAGATTGCGGTATTGTGCGAAACACACTCGCCGGCGCTGCAAGTCGCTTCGCCGCATTGCCCGCCGCCACAATTTGTGCCGTCGGCCAAATCAGTATTCAGGCACCCGCCAACTGCCGGACTGCAGCTGTCGGCCGTACACGGATTATTGTCGTTACAATTTAGAGCGGTCCCGGAAGTACACATGCCGTTCAGGCAGGTCTCTGCGCCATCGCATGCGTTAGCGTTGGAGCATGAAGTCCCGTTGGCCATCGGCTCGAATAAACAGCCCTGAACGGAATCACAGGTCTCGCCGGTACATTTGTTGGCGTTAGTACAATCGAGCGGCTGCCCGGTTGTGCACACGCCGTTCTGACAAGTTTCGGGACCGTTGCAGAGATCATTGTCGAGACAGAAAGTGCCGTTCGATACTTCAACACATTCGCCCAGGTAACCGGGCACATTGCAGCCCATACATTCAGCTGAACAGTCTGATGCACAACAGACGCCGTCAACGCATTTGCCCGAATCACATTGGGCGGCCGAACTACACGAGACACCGTTCAGCCCGCCGATGAAATCCCTGATCTCATCCTCGAATTCGTCGACTTTTGTGCAACAGCTGAACTGTTCACAATTCCCGCCGACATAAGAACTGATCCCGGCCACATAATCCTGACCACCACGGGTGACCAGGGCCGGCCCGCCGCTGTCACCTGAGCACAAGCCGCCCGGAGTATCATTGATGCAGATTGTGTTCATCTGCCCGGGATTGCTATAGCTGCAACCACCGCCCGAATAGCAAACCCAGCTCAAGGTATCGGTCAAAGTCATTTTAGTACCCGAACTGTAGTCGTCGTAGGGATCGGTCATGCCGAAACCAACGAATTCAATCGGAGTGCTGCCGACATCGCTAGTGGTTATGCCGATACTCTTGGGCAAGGACGGAATCGGCACGACCCCTGAGGGGGCATTGCTGCTGAGTCTCAAAAGTGCAATATCGTTCGTGATTTGCTGTTCGTTGTAATAGGGATGAACCCACTTGTCGTCTACATATCGGTCTGTTGCAGTATAGATGCTGTTGCCGAATTTTATCGTAAACGAACTCGGTGCTATTCCATCGGCACAATGGGCGGCCGTCATAATAACCCGGGGAGCAATCAAGGTACCCGAACACATGCCGCCATTACTCATCACAATTACAATCGACATATGATCGAGACTGGTGTCCGTCTGACCATTAATAATTGGCCAGCCGATGAAGTCCAGCTTGGGTTCGGACAGATCCCCGCAAGAGATCAGAGGCAAGCAGAGCAGAAAAATAACCAAGTAACTACGTGACCTTGCCATGCCCGCTCTCCCTGTGTCCAGTGGCCAACCTGTCTACTTTAGCAAAATGAAGGCCCAAGGTAAACCCCGGCCTGAATCGTAGAAATCATTCCGTATGAATATTTGAATTGATCTATCTAATTATTGGGTGATTGAATTCATAAAAACCAGGTTAAATAACTTTTGGGAGGCAAGTGACATGATTAATCGGCTATTTTTAGCGGCTATCTTGGCAGGTCTTGTGGGCATGTTTTCGGCTTGTGGCGGTACGGACGGCTACAATATTCCGCTTCACGGGCTTGAACAAGTACAAAGCGATCTCGATCTTGCTCCGAGCGGACTGCGAGTCTTGCGCATCTCCGGACCTACCAGCCTCCAGGTAGGTTCAACCTGGGAACTCAAGGCCCTGGCCAGCGACCCCGAAGGTAGTGATGTCACTTTCCACTGGAAAGCAACTTCGGGCAAGCTGTCGCGCAGCGAAGGTCAACGAACATTTTTTACCGCCACCGAACCTGTCGGGCGGGCCGAAATCGAGATCGAAGCCGTAGACCCGGCCGGCAACCTGGTACGCGGGGCATTCGGTGTAGCGGTACCCTATGATCTGCCTTCCGGGGCCGTCATGGACATCAGAGATTCGGTTGGCTATCATTGCTCGCTGGAGATAGATACAAACGACAATCCGCACATCGCTTTCCACAACACGACTCACCCATCGCTGCACTATGCCTTCCACGACGGCAACCAGTGGGAAATTGAAACTATCGAAGGCTACGGGCTCGACATCGGCGGGGCTGCCGGCCAAAATGCATCATTGGCATTAGACTCGAGCGGCAATGTGCACATCGCCTATCTTACCCAATATACCGACCAAACGGACATCTCGCTCAACTACGCAACCAAGTCCGGCGCAACCTGGGACTTGGTAACCGTCGACTCTAGCGATACCAGGGGACACTTCAATGTGACTTTGAAGATCAATCCGGCCACCAACATGCCCGAAATCTTGTACAACTCGAGCTCAACGGCCTCGGCAAAACACGCCGTTTGCAGCGGCAACTGCTTGAGCTCTTCATCCTGGAGCAAGGTGACTGTTTACACCGAGACGCGAGGTCCGAGCAACAACCGCGCCTACGCCGGCGGTTTCGCGATTGAAACCGACGGCACCCGGCACGCCACAATTAGCGGTCGCTATGAAAACAGCAGTTGGAACGACTTTGGAGATCTGATCTACGCAGTTCGCAGCGGAGCAAGCTGGAGCACCTCGGAAACTATCATCCCGGAAGAATCCGGCGCATATTACTATGACAGTGATACAAGCCGCCTGGCCCTGGATCGAGACGATCGTCCCTTGGTCCTGCATTTTGATGGGGTCTACCATCGCCTGTCGAGCAACAATTGGAGCCTATCCGAGGTCGAGTCGTCCGGTCTGGACCAAACCAGCTCATATGCTCGCTTCGATATCGATTGCGATCAAAGCCGCACACCGCCTTCTTCCGGAGTTGTTTGGCTCGCATCTCCGCACGGCGGCGCGCTCGAACTGGTCAAGACCAACAGCCGCGGATACTTCGAATACACCTACATCGGTAGTATCACGACTACTGCGATGGCCAGGGCCTCGATTGCGGTCGACTCCGCCGGTGACGGCCATATCTGTTGGGTGGATGGCGGCGTCTTGATGTTCCAATAGGGGCCCGTCATGAAACAGTGGGTACGCGCCGGCCCCTTGTGGGCAACGGCTTTTTGGATACTTAGTCTGGGAATCTGTCCCGCTTGTTCGTGCGGTAGCACGACTTCGGTCGATCTGGAAGTCGTAATCCTGGTCCCTGTCGATGGGGCCGAATTCGACCAAGGTGATTCGATTGTCTTTCAGGGTCAGGCCCGTGATGCAATCGGTACTCTTTCCGGAGACATGCTCGATTGGTCATCCAGTCTCAATGGAGAGTTGGGCAGCGGTGAAACCCTGACTCGCAACGACTTGTCTGTCGGCCAGCACACGATCAGCCTGCTGGCCCAGAACGAAACCGGCCAGACCGATTCTGACAGCGTCACGATCACGATCAATCCACGAACCCAGAACCTGCCGCCTGTCGCCGAGATTCTTGCGCCTGGCGAAGGCTTTCAGTTCGACCAAGGCAGTCAAGTAAACCTTAACGGGCAAGCGACTGATCCCGAAGAGGGTGTCTTATCGAGCTCGGCCCTGACCTGGACCAGCAATGTAAACGGAATGCTGGGTAACGGGCAGCAACTTACGGTCAGTAACCTTACACTGGGCGAACATCTGCTAACCCTGACCGCCCTGGACGGCCAGGGCCTGGCCGGTCGGGCGACGGTCGGAATCGAGATCGTACCTGTCGGCCAGAACCATGCCCCGCTGGTGACAATCTTGTCTCCCGTCGACGGGGCGACCTTCGAAGAAGGTCAGCAGGTCCAACTTTCCGGCAGCGCCAACGACGATGAAGACGGACCGCTGACCGGTAACGCCCTGGCCTGGGCATCCGACATCAACGGTGATTTGGGTGCCGGCGGGCAGAACAACGTTGTTTTGTCGCTTGGCGTTCATGCCATAAGCCTCACGGCCACCGACTCGGGCGGCAAAACCGGGACCGCTCTTGTCACGGTTTCGGTCAACCCGGCCGGTAATACGGCCCCTGAAGTAACCATCCTGGCACCGGTCGACGGCTCGAGCTTCGAAGAAGAGCAAGAAATCACTTTTCAGGGCCAGGCCGTTGATGCCGAAGACGGTAGTCTGAGCGGCCCTGCCCTGGTTTGGACATCCGACATAGACGGCGAGATCGGCCAGGGCCAGGAGTTTTCGATTTCCAACCTGTCGGTCGGCCTGCACTTGATCAGACTGGTAGCCACCGACTCGGGCTCGGCTAGCGGGACTGCCTCGATCAATATTCGCATCAACGAAAAGATCGAGAACCAGCCGCCGGTAGCCGAGATTGTCACGCCAGGTACCGGCGAAAGTTTCGAGCGCGGCCAGCAAGTCGTCTTCAGCGGAACTGGCACTGATCCCGAAGACGGCCAGTTGAGCGGACCGTCTTTGAGCTGGTCGTCAGATCTGGATGGCTCGATCGGCAACGGCTCGCCGTTAACCATCTCATCGCTTTCCGAAGGCCAACATACGATCACCCTGACTGTCTTCGATTCTCAAGCGGCCTTCGATCAAGATACCATCTTGCTGACCATCACCCCCCAGCAAATTGAGAACTTGCCTCCCACCGCCCGGCTGACCGGCCCGAGCGATGCCATGGCACGTACAGTAGTAATATTAGACGGCTCCGGGTCATCCGACGAAGACGGAACAATCGTCCGCTATGTCTTCGATTTCGGTGACGGCAGCCCGGTCCAGGACGGCCCCGATTCAAGCGCCGAACACACCTATCAAAACGAGGGCCCCTACAGCGTGACTCTGACCGTCTATGATAACGACGATGCGGATGCCGACACGAGCCACCCGATAAATATCAGCCCATTCATCCGCAGCGCCGAGGTAGTCGAAGACAGTCGCGACTGGCTGGGAAATTTCTGCAGCTTGGGGTTCGACACCGATAATCTCGCTTTAGTTGCCTATCGTAACAA
Organism: Deltaproteobacteria bacterium; assembly: GCA_019307065.1. Classification (GTDB taxonomy): domain Bacteria; phylum Myxococcota; class B64-G9; order B64-G9; family B64-G9; genus JAFDKH01. Next base: position 5,899 of record JAFDKH010000008.1, on the reverse strand, counting down.
CACCCATCCGGGAGTACGCCTGGCCACCCAGCAAATCGACGGCACCTTCGTCATCGAAACGGTCGAAGGTTTCGGCCTCGACATCGGCGGTGACGCGGGCATTCATGTCAGCCTGGACGTCGACAGCAACAGCGTGATTCACATGGCCTACTTACTCATAGATGCCAGCGGCGAGACCTGGCTGCGCTATGCTCAGAAAACCGGTCTCGACTGGGACCTCGTTTCGATCGATCAGGCGGCCGATCGGGGGGAGATGGATCTCACCTTGAAAATCAATCCGGCAACTGACAAACCGGAGATCTTGTACACCGCAAGCTCAACAGACTCGGTCAAACACGCGGCCTGTAGCGGCAACTGCTCGATTGCGTCATCCTGGAACAAGGTGACTGTTTACACCGAGACGCGGGGTCCAAGCAACAACTACGCCTACGCAGGAGGTTTCGCAATTGAAACCGACGGCACCCGGCACGCCACAATAAGCGGTCGCTATGAAAACAGTAGCTGGAACGACTTTGGAGATCTGATCTACGCAGTTCGCAGCGGTGCCAGCTGGAGCACCTCGGAAATCATCATCCCGGAAGAATCTGGTGCATATTATTATGACCTCGATGCCAGCCGCCTGACCCTTGACGACGCCGATCAGCCATTGGTGATTCACGTTGACGGGATCTACCATCGCCTGGGAAGCAACAACTGGAGCTTGTCGGCGGTCGAGAGCAGCGGGCTGACATACTTCGATCTTACCTACGATCCTTCTTCCGACACGGCCTACCTGCTCAATCGGCACGGCAGCTCAATCGAAGTCATCGGAGAGAACGGGCAGAGCTACTGGGTTTACAAAGAGCTAGGTCCGCAAGATCAAGCCTGGCCCTCTATCGAACTTGATCTAAACCGCGAGGTGCGCGCCTGCTTCGCCCGAGACGGCAACATACTCCTGTACTAACCAACAGCTATTGAACTCACTGTCCCAGCTTCTGCAAAGGCACCTGTGTACCGGTTAGCCAGTATCTAATCAAGCGCTCGTCTTGGAATGCCGGTGTAACCCAGTACCCGGTAGTCTGCGAGTTGGCAATCGCAGCTGACTCGGCAACCGGTTCGTCGGTTACCCCTTCTGCGGGTTCGACGTAGTTCGAGTGCACAAAACGGGCTTGGCCGTTTTCAACCAGGATGAAACCAACATGGCAATTCAGCCCGATCACATACAAGCCATCGTCGAGACGGCCCAATTTCTGAGCAAGCTTCTTCGGTTCAATGCTGAGATAGCGCTGCAGATCCTGGCGCTTGGGAGCTAAGGAACGCTGAATATACAACGCCGGCGCCTCGGCCCAGCGCAATCTCGAATCCAGGCGCAGGCCTATATTTTGTAAAACAGCTGTGACGAACATGGAGCAGGACACGCGTTTGCCGGCCTGGTGAGGCATCAGCGCATCGTCATCTTCGCCCATATGCCAGGGCGTGCCCATCCAGACCGGGAAAATGTCTTCGACGATGCTCTTGACCACGAATTTCCTGGCGCGCTTGATAACTTTCTGCTTCTCCTTGGCTGTGCGGGCCTTGTTCCATTGTCCGGCTAACACTTTCTGTGTCGCTTGTATACTGGCCAGTTTGACTGGGAACTCGTTGACCTGTTCGAAGGTACTCTTGGCACTGAGCGTTTTTGGCGCGACGCTTTGGGCCGCCTTCAGCTGGCCGTGCAAGAATAAAATCGAGAAACCACAAGCAAACCACAGCATTCGAATGGATCTCATTTTGCACCCTTCCTTTCTCAAATGGCGCACTCAAACACCAGTCCGAGGGCCGGTTTGTGTTTGAGATGACTACGTTGCAACTAAAGTGCCACGATCAGCTCGGCTCGTAACGCTCGGTTAATTCAGTAATTTTTGGGGATTAGGTATGATCTTGGCCGGTCAGAACGTGTAAATAGAAACACCTTTTTGTAAGCCCACTTTACACAGTTTTATTTCAGCAGATGCCGCCTTGATTACAGCGGGCCAAGGGTGCTACACCATACTCTAGAATTCGCACGCACAAGGAATCGATCATGAAAGAATCCTCTCAGACAATTGATCTAGGCCCCCTGATAAAAGACGGCAGCATCGACACAGTCATCGTGGCCTTTCCTGATCATTATGGCCGCCTGATGGGAAAACGGATTCCGGCTGACTATTTCTACGAACGAATCCTGGATTCGGAAATCCACGCCTGCGACTACCTGCTGACTAGCGATATGGAGCTCGAACCTTTACCTGGTTTTGATTTTTCCAGTTGGGACTCCGGCTACGGGGACATGACCATGAAGCCGGACCCGTCGACATTGCGGCTGGTGCCCTGGCTGGAAGGCAGCGCCCTGGTGCTATGCGATTTGTTTCATGAGGATGGAAAACCTATCGAACAGAGCCCGCGTCGGATTCTTCAGCGTCAAATCGAGGCCTGTCGGCAACAAGGATTTTTTCCAGAAACCGCCTCGGAGCTGGAATTCTATTTGTTTCAGTCAACTCCTCAGGATTTAGCCGAGTCCGACTATCGCGATCTCACTCCGACCACCCCATATCTGATCGATTATCATATTCTGGGCACCACCAAGGACGAAGACTTCTTGCGCCAGGTACGCAACTTGATGCCCAGGGCCTCGATTCCGATTGAGAGCAGCAAGGGTGAATGGGGACGTGGCCAGCACGAAGTCAATCTGCGCTACGCCGACGCCCTCGAAATGGCCGACCGGCATGTGGTCTTTAAAGAGGGTGTCAAACTACTCGCCAGCCAACACAATGTTTCGGCAACCTTTATGGCCAAAGTATCTCACTTGATGGCCGGCAGTTCTTGTCATATTCACACTAGTTTGCATGCCGCCGACGGCCGTAACCTTTTCTGGGATCCTAAAAAAGATCAGCCCTCAGATACTTTCCGCTCTTTCCTGGCCGGTTGCATGAAGCACGCTAGTCAGCTGTCATTGTTTTTTGCGCCGACTGTCAACTCGTACAAGCGCTATCGCTCGAACAGTTTTGCTCCGGTCAGTGTGGCCTGGGATACCGACAATCGGACTTGTGGGTTCAGAGTTGTCGGGCACGGCAAATCTCAGCGAATCGAAAACCGCATTCCCGGGGCCGACGTCAATCCATACCTGGCCTTCGCCGCAACCCTGGCCGCCGGGCTGGATGGAATCAGCCGGAAAATGAAACTTGTCGAACCGGTTCACGGCAACGCCTATAAAACCGAGGGTGTCGAGCGAGTGCCGACTACAATGGCGGAAGCGATCAAGACCTTGGCAGACTCGACTCTGGCTATTGAGGCTTTCGGTGAAGACATCGTCGGGCACTATAAATTGCTGGCCGAACTGGAGTTGGCTACCCTGGATAATATGGTGACCGACGCAGAGTTGCGCCGCTATTTCGAAAGAATCTGAAGTGTTCGAGTTAGGTTCCAGATTATCTCGTTTACCCGCCGAAGCCGCCCGGCTGCTGCGCAGCCCGGGGACCTGGGCGGTCTTGATCGGAGCGGCAATAATCCTGCCCTTTTTAGGCAGTTCGGGCCTGTGGGATCCTTGGGAAACCCACTATGCCGAGGTGGCTCGCCGGATGGTGGTCGACGGTGATTGGCTTACGCCTCGTTGGCGTCACGAACTGTTTTTTTCCAAGCCGGTCCTGATCTTCTGGATGATGGCCGGCAGCTTCAAGCTGTTCGGTGTTTGTGCTCTGGCTGCCCGGATTCCGTTCGCCCTGATCGGAATCCTCGGCGTTTATCTAGCCTATCGGATGGTGGCCCGCACAACCAGCCCGCGCAAGGGACTCTGGGCCGCAGTCGTCATGGCCACCTGCCCTTTTTATTTTTTTATTGCGCGCCAGGCCATAACCGACATTGTTTTTTGTGTCTTCATTCTCGGATCGCTGTCGTGTTTCATGATTGTTGCCATTAGCAAGCAGCCCAAGCTGCGCGATGTACTCGGTATTTACATTTTTGCAGCCTTAGCGGCCCTGGGCAAAACCCCGATCGGCCTGGCAATACCTATCTTGGTTGTGCTCGCCTATTTGCTGCTGAGCGGCGATTGGCGGGTCCTGAAAAAGGTCAAGCTTCATCTGGGCATTCCGCTTTTTTTCCTAATCGCGGCTCCCTGGTACGTAACCATGCTGGTCATGTACAAGGCCAAATTCTACAACGAGTTTTTCATTCATCATAACGTTCAGCGGGCCTTTACCGGCGTACACGGCGATCGAGCCACCTTCGACTATTTTATCAAGCAAATGGGTTACGGCTTCTTCCCCTGGGTGGCCTTGCTGCCGGTGGCTTTCGGCCGGATCGTTTCGAAGCTCGGCTCTTTGAAACCTAGACCTCCAGGCCAACCAGCGCTGCTCGAACCAGAATGCGCCCGACGCAAGTTGGATCTTTTCTTGCTGGTCTGGTTTGTCGTAACTTTTGCAACTTTCACATTGATTGTGACCAAGTTTCACCATTACGTCTTTCCGGCTTTGCCGCCGCTTGCCATTCTGACCGGTCTGGCATTAGCTGAAAGGAATAAAACCGGTTGGTTGATTCTCGGGCCGCTGGGTGTGCTGGTATTGGCCATGGTGACCAACGACATCGTTTCTTCCCAGGCGCATTTATCCAACCTGCATTCCTATGCCTATGACCGCCCCTTGCCCAATGAGTCGTATCCGCGCTGGATATTGTTCGGGATTGCGGCCGCGGTTGGCAGCACCTTGGTCGTTGTTCGTTTCATCAAGGACCACAAATGGGTCAGTTATGCCCTGGGCGGCCTGGGCGGAGTATGTGCTCTGCTACTGGCCTGGTTTTACCAGCCGGCCCTGGGTCACACCATGTCCCAACAAGATCTGTTTGATTCATATGCGAAATACGCCAAACCGGGCGAAAAGTTGTATCAATACCAAATGAACTGGCGCGGGGAAGTCTTCTACTCAGCCGACACAATCATCAAGCTCTCTTCCGAAACTGCTGTTAGAAATATCCTCAAACAAGACAAACGCATGTTCATCATCGCAGTCAGTGACGGCTTCGCGGCTGTCGATCGGGCCGCCCGGGTCGCCACCGGCAAACACTTACATGTTCTGCCCGGCAGTAATATACGCTACACGCTGGCCTCCAATCGGCTCGATCCCGGAGTCGAAGACCAAAACCCGTTGTCTGAAAACGTCTTTAGCGAGCCGCCCGAAATATCTCACCCACTCCTGGCCGAATTCCAAGAAGGGGCCGCTTTCTTGGGCTATGACGTCGAGCCTGAATCCCCTGAAATCGGCGATGAATTCGAGTTGACCCTATATTGGAAATGCCTCAAGCCAATCGGCAAGAGCTGGCAGGTGTTCGTACACATCGACGGACATGGGCACGAGTTTCATCGCATTCACGGCGACCACTATCCTTTAAAAGGGCTGTTCACAACCGACCGCTGGATGAAAGACGATATTATCCGGGACAAGATCAAATTAAAGATTCCAATCGAATTCTCGCCCGGACGTTTTACGGTCTATGTTGGTTTTTATTCGGGCGATCCGCGTATGAAGGTATTGCCCGGCTTCCCCCAGGACGGCTCGAATCGGGTTCGGGCCGGAACTTTGATATTCAAGTAGAAACCCAAACGTAATCATGGCCCTCGAATTGAAAATCGAAAGTCTACGTTCCCGCGGCGAACTGACCGCCGATGAACGCGACCGCCTGGTAAACGCGCTCGGCGAAAACCATCCGCCTGAACGCAAACCGGCCTTCGTAACCCCGCTAAGAACTTTCCTGCTGGGCGTGATCGCCGGAATTGTAATTGCTTATGTTACTTGGGGTTTTCTACGTTAATCCGTATATTCAGCAACGTCCACTGAAATTCGAACGGTGTTCGAATTGTCCGAATTTAGTTGATCCGGCGGGGCTGGTTGTGTAAGCTTCTGATATGACTACT
>JAFDKH010000263.1 GCA_019307065.1 Deltaproteobacteria bacterium | reverse complement strand
CCATGACAAGCGGCACACAAGGGCGAATCGACTTCACTATGACCCTTAACCGGCAAAGTATGACAGAATTCGCAATGCTGGTTTTTCCAGCCCAGGTGATCGTCGCCGTTGATCTTGGACTGACCGTTGCTTTCACCTGATTTGCAGCCCGGCAAACCTCCAACCAGGAAGCCTGCCAGCAGACCGAGAAGGCAAAAAGAAAACAACCTCGAGTTATTGTGTATCTTTTTCATGGGTGAACTTTAATCCGGTTTGTCCACGCAAGTCAATTTGGCCATACTCTAGGCAACAAATCACGGTTTGACTTCGCGCTGAGTTTCTCGATATCGTGCGCAGAAAGCTGGCTGATTCGTAAAAGTTAACGTCTCGGGCGATGATATAACCTGAAACCTTTCAAAAAGGGAGAGCAACATGAAAAAGTACAAACCATGGGGCTGCATTTTATCGATAGTGACAATCTGCGCATTCGCCGGCAGTGCGATTGCAAAAGATATTTACATTTCCAAGACTACCGGCAGCAAGAAGGGCGACGGCTCGAAGGCCAAGCCCAAGAAAATGCTCTGGAAGGCGATAAAAGGTTTAGCACCCGGCGACCACTTATTCGTGGCCGAGGGACACTATATGGGCAAAGGCAAGAAAGGCATCATGCCCAAGTCGACCATCTCCAATGTAATCATCGAGGGCGGCTGGAAGGCAGACTTCTCTGCGCGTGATCCCTTCAAATACCTTTCGATTATTGGTCCGGCTTCCGACCGTCAGGGTGACAGCGACTCGGTCTTCAAATGGGAAGCCTCGAACAGCAAGATCGACAATGTCACCATCGACGGCTTCGCAATCGACCGCGGCGCTCATGCCGCTTACTATGGGGCCGGTAACCCTGGCGCCAACAAAAAGATCGACGGTCATGAAGACTGCACCGGCTGGGGGTTCCAGGCCATCAATACCAAAAAATCCGGGTCGGATCCGACCATCGAGCTGATCGGTAAAGGCTCGTTTACCGTGCGTAACTGCCTGTTGATCAACAATCCTTGGTGGGGCATTTACATCAAAGCCGGTGGCACCGGAAAGGTGATCATCGAGAACAACCTGGTGCTAATCAGCCAGGGCCGCGGCATTGAGGCCATCACCGGCGGGGGTTGGGGCAAACCCACTTACCAGATCAAGAACAACACTGTTATGTTCGGCCACGCCATGAAAACCACCGAGGGCCGGGCCATCTCGATCGATCCTCGCAATGGTTACGGCAAGGTTGTTGTCGAGAACAACGTGCTGGCCCTCAACGACGGCGGCGGAGTGACAGTCAAGTTCAAGAGCAAAGAATTGTCGTTGAACAACAACAAGTTCTTCTTCAACCGACGGGCTGACTTCGCTGTTGGTGGAACCGGAGTAACCAACGCCGATGAGTTCGAGGACGAGTTGGAAATCGACACCGAGGGCAACCTGCACGAGATGCCCAAAGCCCTGGCCAAGACCGCCAAGGAATGGTTCGATCGATATAGCGCTCGCGAATTCGTCGATATGCTGGCCGGTGATTTCAACAAGAATGACGAGTTGGTGGCCATGCGTAAGGCTTTCGGCCTGGCCGAGTACAAACTGCCTGGCTACAAGGAAGCCTTTGCAGCCTACAAGAAACTGCCGCGCGCCCGTCCCAAATTCAACCAGAGCCGCTACCCGACTCCGTTAAAGAAGGGTGAAATGATGGACTGGAACAAGTGGGTCTTGCCGGTTATCGGCGCCGACGGGAAATTCGGCATTCAGAGCACGTTTGCTAAATAGGCATAAATCCGGCTAGAAGAACAACCATACTATTGTTCAAATCCCGCCAAATCGAGAATTCGGTCTTTCGTGACTATCATATCGAAAGCTAGGCCGAGTTTTCTGGTAAAAAAATTATAGGACTCCATCATATCGAGCAGATCACCTTTTTTGTTTTTAGCAACCATGATCATACTGGACATCACGCCGCCGGACACAACCGGCAGGCAGATGATGCCCTTTTCTGTTTCGATACCGAGCTCGGATAAAACCCAGGCATCCACGCCCGACAGGGTCGGCACACCCATGAAGGGTTCTTTTGTATCACGAATTTTTGAAACCAGCTCGCTGCTTTCAATAGGAAACGAAAACTCCTGGAATTCGTCCAGAGCCAGTTTACAACCAAAATGTGTCCCGCCGACTGCATTTTCACCTTTGAGCAGGAATACCGCCATTTGTGAGAAATCTTCAGAAATGAATTCCTTGATCACGTCTAGAATGTGGCCGACATTTATCGCTTTAATCAGCTCAGTTACGGCCATATGGATCGGATAGCCCTCAACAGCCATTTCTTCGTTTTGCTGTTTTTGCCCAATACTTTTTTCTCCTACTACTACCTCGTCTACTGCACCGAGTTTTTGTTTGGCTGCAGCTGCGGTCGTAGATGTATTCGAGAGATTCTGAGCCATGCCGGAGGCTCTGATATAACGAACCGATCGCCTGACTTCGTAGTATTTCTCGAGGGCGAAGACAACCAGGATCTCGGGGGCCACCACGGGTTCGATCAACATACCGGTCGAAAAACGAAGTTCGTCAATGGCCGGGAAGTTGGTCGGGTCCGCCATGGCGACTTTAATTGAACGCTCATCGGCATCAATCGGTACGACCCGCAGCCTCTCGGCCAATTTCTTGGAAATGGTTTTTATTACGTCGGCGTCGAGGCCGTCCAAATCACCGGCCGTGATACATGGAATATTCAGCTGTCTGCTGAGCAGTAAGGCCAGATCCATCTCGTTGATATAGCCGAGTTCAACCAGGTTGGTGCCCAGCCTTCCACCAAAAACAGTCTGGGCGTGCAAGGCTTCTTTCAGCTGGTGCTCATTGATCAGGCCGTTACTGAGCAGCAAATCTCCGATTCTAATTGGCATAATGTTCTTTCCCACCGTTAAAGGAGATATTTCTGGATCTTTATACTTGATTAATACGTCAGTCGCAAATGACAATCTTACTTGGCTGGAAAGTAAGTCTATGGTCGAAGCTGTATGGCTGGTGTGTGGAGGAACAGCCCCCCTGGGGTTGTTCTCTTGAGTGTCAGATTATTTCTTGTCGCGGGTACCGCAGCTGCTGACATTGGCGGCGGTCGGGCAGGAAGATGTTCCGCCGCGCTTGCAGCCTAATTTCTTGCAGTATTTGTCTCCGTCTGACTGGCTCATGCCACTGGGATAGCAGCAATATTTCCGGCCCGAGCACTTGTCGGTGCTGTCGGATTTACAGATGATAGCCGGGTCACCGGCTGCTGCTACCGGCACAAACGCCACTGCCAAAGCCACCGCGGTCAATACGACGATAATCGCTTTCATTAGGTTCTCCTTCCCAGAGAATATTTAACTGCCTGATTGTCTGATTACCAATAGCCTATTTAGCTTCCGGCGAACTTTCAAGCAATTAATAGGACGTTTAGGATCGTGCCAAATTCATTGACAGTCCCGGACCGGCTGCCCACAATAATCATATCTATGAATTCGGTTTTTATTTCCGTAAAGAGTGTTTAGTGGCCAGGCTAAACCCAGTTCTTATAGTTACGGCGTTTCTGACCCTTCTCGTACATGTCGGCCAGGCCCGACCGGCCCAGCCCTCCCGGGCCGAAGCTCAGGCACTCAAATTAGCTTTGGGCTTTAAAAAATGTTCCGATCTTTTCTCCGGGGCGGACTATTCAAAGGCGGCCGATTGCTTCGCGAAGTTCGCCGACGAGTTTCCAACCTTCCGGCATTCAGACAAAGCCCTGTTCAACGCGGCCGTGGCCTATGAAAAATCCAACCGTCAATCCAAGGCACAAGAAGCCTTCCTGAAACTAATTACTCACTACCCTAAATCCAGTTTGGCTCCAGATAGCCTTTACCGGGTGGCAGTTTTTCTCCAGGCCACGGCTCGTTATGAAGAAGCCGCCCAAAATTACGAAAAGCTGGCTGCCCGACCGTGCGATTCGTATCGCTGCCAAGAAGCGCTTCATAATGCCTTCATACTGCGCCGGGCTCTCGGGCAAATCGAGCTAGCTGCAAAAAATGCTGACAAATTCATCAAGCGTTTTCACCAGACGGAGGATAGTAGTCGAATTCTGTTGTTAGCTGCTGATATGCAGCACAAGCATGGCCGTCTAGTAAAAGCTGCGGCGCTCTACAGACAATATTTAAAAAAGTACAGAACCCTAGCCCCGCAGTCAGAAACACTGGAAGTCGAGGTTCGCTTGGGCAATGTATTGGCCGGGCTTGGCAAGAGACTAAAAGCTGCGGGCCACTTCAAAACCGCGCTAAAGAGATTTTCTCGCCAGCCACCATCAAGACACAAAGCATCTGCCGAAGAATATGCCGCCGAGGCGGCCTATCGTCTGGCGGAACTAAGTCGAGCCAAGGCGCCAAAAATTGAAGTACAAGGTTCATACAAACATTTGGCCAAGCGAGTCGAGGGCCACATCGCCGAGTATCGCAAGATCAACCGGGCATTTGAAAAGGTTATCGAATACAAGAGCCCGATATGGGCAATCGCCGCCCTGGCGAGTATGGCTGAGCTGGTCGAGGAATTAGCCGCTGATCTACAATCGGTCCGCCTGCCAAAAAACATCCCGGCCCAGCTTCATGAAGAATACCTGCGGCAACTGAAGGAGTACGGCCAGCCATTCGAATCGAAGGCCCGCCAATACTACAAAAAGGCCCTTGAGCTTGCCTGGGCTGTGCCCTTGCTCGACGAGCACGTCGAGCGTGTGATTGCCGGGCTGACCCGGATCGATCCCGACACATACGCCCTGGCCGAGATCCTGCCGGACGTAAAAGCACTGGATCCAGATCTGACAAAAGACCGTTTGGGACCTGAAGTCGAGCATCTAGTACGCAAAGCCCTCGACTACCGACAGCAAAAAAAATGGATGTTGGCGGAAATGATTTGCTATGAGATTTTTATGCGCAATCCGGCCGATAAACGGGTCTTGAATTTGCTCGGGGTTGTCTTTTACGAGAGCGGTTCAACCGCCAGGGCTTTTATGACATTCCATGAGGCTGCCATCTCACTACCCGATTATCTGCCTGCTCTAAGAAACCTGGGTGCAATGCATTTGCGTATCTTGAACGGCAAGGCAGCTAAAGCAGCCTTCGACAAGGTATTGAAATCCAATCCGCAAGACGCTCAGGCTTTGCTCGGTAAAACCATAGCCCTCAGGCAGGACAAGCGCCTGACCGCCAGCGAAAAAATTAATAAATAGTCGGATTTTAATTTCGGGCAAGAATCGGTTGACAGCGAGCGGGCTGGCCCGCATTATAAGTCTTCTTTCCGGCCTTTTGTGCAAACCGGCATGCTAGGCTTGATAGTACACAAGAATAAAGGATTCATACATTGAAGATTGGCGACAAGACGTTCGTGGCTATCGACTATTCGCTCAAGCTGGATTCCGGCGAGGAGATCGACAAGTCCGAGCCCGGAAACCCCCTGGCATTCGTCTACAGCACTGGGCAAGTGATTCCAGGGCTCGAAAAAGAGTTGAGCGGGCAGGAAGCCGGTTTCGAAACCGAGTTCACCGTTGAAGCGAACGACGGCTACGGGAAGCCTCGACCGGAACTGATCCGGGACATCCCCCGGGATCGCCTGCCGGCCGAAGTTGAACTGAAGCCGGGCATGGCCTTCCAGTCCGAGGGCCCCGAAAGCGCAGTACCGTTCATTATAAGAGAGGTAGGCGACGACTCGGTGTCGATCGACATGAATCACCCCTTGTGCGGGGAACGCCTGCACTTCAAGGTAAAGGTACTTGAAGTACGCAAAGCTACTGAAGAAGAAATCACCGCCGCAGCCGACTGTGGCCATGAGTGCTGCGACGGATGCGAAGAGTCCTGCTAGTCCGGCCAAGAGGAATCATCTATGTCAACCAACAAGAACCGATTTCATGATCCACTTGTCGAAGGCGACTCATTATTAAAAACTGTCGGCTGCCGTCATTCAAATCCAGATATCTGCAAGAGGAACGGTTTGGACAGAATTTGCGCCTTCGTCAGGGACGACGGAATGTGCGTCGAACCACCATCGTCCTGGAAGAATCAATATAAGAAGTTGAAGGGGGAATGAATCGTTCGTTATAAAGTAAAGCTAAATCGATAGCCTACCAAAATACCCACGGCAGATACGGACAATACACCGGTTGTGCGAAGTTCTTGAAACGAGCTGCCAAATGACGCTTCGCCGAACAGCACTCCAGGACCAAGTTTGTACTCTGCTTGGAATCCTATGACAGAGGAAAAGGCGTCAGTTTCGCTGTGAGCAAACGTCTAGATTTATACTGGTAGCAGGATCAGGGGGTCCATGGTATGGAGC
>JAFDKH010000262.1 GCA_019307065.1 Deltaproteobacteria bacterium | reverse complement strand
CCTGGTGGTAGCACCCGATGGGTCCAGAGTGATCGTCACCAACAACGGCTACGGGCGCGGGTCATCCCGCGAGCAAAGCCTGAGTGTGGTTGACCCGAACATACCCGCAGTGATTCAAACGGTCTCCCGGCCTCGTCCCCAGGCGCTGTATTATGGCCTCAAATACAATCAAGCCGGAACGCAACTGTACGCCTCGGGCGGACAGGCCGACATTGTAGAATTATTCGATGTCAACCCGGACGGCAGTCTGGCCAAGAACCGGCATTACGACGCAAATGGGTTCGCCGCCGGACTGGCCCTGGATGAGCAGCGTGGGTTATTGTTCGTAGCCGCCCAAACCGGTTCGGATGTGATTGCCATAGACCTGAATAACGGTGATAAGGGCTGGAAAACACAAGTCGGCATGCTGCCCTACGATCTCGAACTGAGTCCGGGAGCGAACAAATTGTACGTGTCTCTCTGGGGACGGGTTAATATGTTCGATCAGGGAATGTTGACAGTCATGAACCCGGACAGCGGGATGGTCGTCAACCGGATCGACGTCGGCAAGAACCCAGAAGATCTGCTCCTGGCACCCGACGGGCGATTGTTCGTGGCTTGCTCGGACAGCGATCGAGTCGACGTGATCGACACCTCAACGGATACATTGATTGACAGCTGGAGCCTGCGTCATGCAGTAACTGATCCGGTCGGCTTGAGCCCGGTTGCCCTGGCCCTGGACGAAACTCGAGACAGGTTATATGTGGCCTGTGCCCAGAAAAACAGCGTCGAAGTACTTTCTTTAAGCGATGGAACTATCCTGGGCAGTATCCCGACGGCCTGGTACCCGAACTCAGTAGCCGTAAGCCCGGACTGTGCACAACTCTATATCGTCAACGGCAAAGGCGTCGGTACCGGCCCCAATTTAAATCGCACTTACATAGGTCAGATGCTCCAGGGTACCTTGTCGGTCATGAACACACCGACCGATCAGGAGCTTCAATCCCTAAGCGCTGTGGTAAAAGACAACAACAATCGGGCCTTGAATTTCTTTCCCGATCGTTGTTTGGGAAAAGCCTTCCCGTTGCCGCGTGCTATCGGAGAACCGTCACCAATCAAGCATGTGATCTTTGTGCTGCGCGAGAACAAGACTTACGATCAAGTCCTGGGCGATCTCGAAGGCACCAACGGCGATCCCTCGCTGGTCATGTTCGGCGAGGAGAACACCCCGAACTTGCATGCCTTGGCCCGAGAATTCTGTAATCTCGACAACTACCACAACGAAACCGAAGTCAGCGTTCAGGGCCATTACTGGTCGGTAACTTCTACCCTGAACGACTTTGCCGAAACGGCCTGGCACTCGAGCTACCGTGACAGCGGCCGCCTACCGGCGATCGGAACTCAACAGGCGGACATTCCGGCCGGCGGATTTATCTGGCATAAACTCGAAGAAGCCGGGATCGATTTTCGCAACTATGGTCAACCCTATGGAGTCGCCAGCGAATACAGCCGCTTTGCCGACAAAATCAATATGGACTACATGTGGGACTTGGCCGAAAATCTTTACTCGACCCCGGACGCCACTCGGGTCGGCTGGTTTATTGACGAAGTCGAACAGGGCATCTTTCCACCGTTCGTATACATTGGATTGCTGAACGACCACACTTACGGCTCGACACCCGGCCAGCCGACACCTCAGTACATGATCGCCGAAAACGACTACGCTACCGGATTGCTGGTTGACAAGATAAGCCATAGCGAATATTGGCCGGAAACTCTGATTATTATAACCGAAGACGATCCTCAAAGCGGAGCCGATCATGTCGACAATCACCGCTCGCTGGCCTTGCTGATTTCGCCTTATACCCGCAAGGGCTATACCTGTTCCGTGCACCACGGGTTCTCGAGTCTGATTCGCACTTACGGTTTGATCCTGGGCATGCCGGCCCTGAATATCTTAGACGAGACGGCTGCTCCGGTTTACGACTGCTTCACATCCAACCCGGATTTCACAGTCTACGATGTTCGCGAACAGCTGGTGCCTTATGCAGAGAACCCCCATAATGCAGTCGGCGCCGCAGAATCTCTGCAAATGGATTTCTCGGCACCCGACCGGGCACCCGGCCTGGGTAAGGTGCTCTGGATGGCCACCCATCCGGGAGAACCCATTCCCGCGCAACTCATCGAAGAACAATTCGAATTCAAAGAAGAGGGAGATGAACATTGGTCGCTACCGGTGCCAATCGGACCGCTACCAATCTCCAAGGAGCTACCATGAAACCTCTCTGCATTCCCCGGCTGCTGGCTTTAGCTGCTCTGGTTTTTGGCATATTGGGCTGTACCGATTACGGAAAAGTTAAAGTTGCATTTGACGAACGACTTCCCGACTCAGATGACGTGGCTACCTTGATCGATCAGGAAAAAGAAGATCTGTCCGGCTTCGTACCGGCCGGCATGGCCCAAAAGTTCGTAGCAGCCTTTGTCAGGCTCAATAGCGCCACTGTTTATCGAGATGTCAATCCCCTAGAGCTGGAAAAATCGATGCGGGCCTTGGAGATTGTGGCCGGCCGGATTTACAGAGAGGACGGAGAAGAAGCGGTTCGCAAACTATGTTATTGGCTGTTACGTCGTTTTGAAAACGATCTCGATCAGCTCAGAAAAGCCATCCGACAGACTACCGATGGGGCCCTGGCTGCCTTGGAGGGTCTGCCCGCCCCTGAAGCAATTCAAGACACCTACAAGAAGTTCGTTGAGGTCGGAGGGGATTTCCTGCGGCATGCCTCCCGAGCGGGCCTGGTAATCAGAGATCAAAAGGGCGGGATCGAACTGACCAGGGGCGCTCGCTTCTTCATGCGCCTGGCCTTCAAGATCCGCTTTTCAAATATCTTTCCTCAGGACACCAAGCCGCTCGACTGGTTGCTGACAGATTTTGAGCAGAAGTGGTACTTGATTTGGGTAGTCGAACGTTCACAGACCGCCCCACTCCAACGCCAGTTATTGTCGATCAGTCGCTTGAAGAAAATAGTTGCCGATTACCCGCATCTAACCGCTCGCGGGATAGTCAACTACAAACACCAGAAATACAAAGAAGCGCTCGAAGCTTTCGAGGCGGCTTTAAAGGCCCATCCCCGTGATGACCGCCTCAAGGCGCTGGTTTCTAAGGCCAAGCGTCAGGCCACTAGATAGGTCATCCCTTATCCGCCCAGATGCCGCAGGCTTCTTCGGAATAGTCGCGGTAGTCTGTTTTACATGGCGAACCGTCTAAATGCAGCCAGCGCAGCCGGCCGGGCTGGTCGGGCTGCCAAATCAGAGTCGAAGACCGGGTTCCGTAGTTGAAAGCCGGGGCATGAACACAGCTGCCGTCAAACGGATCTTCTGCGTGAACTGAAAGCAGATCGGCCAGACTGCTTTGGTCGGGGACCGAGCTCATTGCCAGCGCCGACAAGCGCGACTTGAGCATCGACTCGCGGCTGCCGGTCGCTGCTCCCAGGCTACGTTCAGTAATTACATGAATACCGATACCGAGTTCGGTCTGAGTCAACTTGCTTCTATCGCTGCATACCAGGTAGACACTTTCTTCGTCGGCCAGCACGAGATGAAACCTGTTGTAGGTCTGGGGCGGTAAAGACATCACCTGTTCGACCGCGGCCCGGCCGCTTTGCTTTTGTAAAACGTCGACGACCAGCAGACCGCGTGACCGACGATTGGGTTCGGGAGGTGTCGAACCAAAACGATTGGTGATACCGGCAAACAAGCCGCAAGAGTTGAGCCCCAGCCAGGTCCCGCCGGCAGACAGATCAACCGGAGCGAAAAAAGCAAGTGCATGTTCGCGCCAGATTCTGGGCGGCCCGGATTCCCGATCCAGGTTTTCGTCCCGGTTGGCCGCCACCACCAACCTGGTTTCAGGCCATACATGACTAAAAACAATCAGAGTGCACACCTGCTTCTCCTTGAAAGTTGAGAGTCTCATATATCTTACATAAGCTGCAATATCGGTTTGAGTATGCTATGGGGAGTTTCATGATTTCCATCTACAGAACAATATTGTTCTGGATGATTGTACTTGCCTCATTGCCGGCTATGGCCCAAATCGACGACTCGGCCTGGAGTCAATTCGAAAGCCTGCTTCTACCGAAGGCGCCTCAAGGACGCCGGATTGCGATCGGTCAGGCACGCGACTTACACAACCAGGCAAAATACCGGGCCTACATTCTGCATCTGGAACCATTCTTGTCGGTCGAACACATTCACGACACCAAGGCTGTATTGGATAAGCAACCCTTTGCGCCCAACGTGTCCATTCAATTTACAAATGCGGGTGCTAAAATCTTCGAGGATTTCACAGCCAGCCACGTCAGGCATCGTCTGGCTATCGTTCTCGAAGGACAAGTCCAAGCGGCGCCGGTAATCATGGAACGCATCTCGGGCGGCCGGGCGATAATCACTCTGGGAGGCATGCGCCCGCATGCCGAAATGAAGAAAGAGGCCGAGCAATTGGCCCTGGTGTTGCGCAGCGGGGACTTGCCGACCAGCCTTTCAATTCTCGAAGAAACTGCCAGCCCGGCCGGTACCCTCCTTTTTTTAGAGTACAGCTTGCAAACGGTAGTCGAACGACAGGCCGACTCGATTGCGGCGAGTTTTCAAAAAGCCCTGAGTAAAAACTCGATCCCGTTCGAGTACGTCAGGCGTATCCCTTGTACCTCCACGATTGAAATCAAACTCGCTCGCCAAAAAGACACCCAAAACATTCTGAACTGGGTCAAAGACCCGCCCTTTGAGCTTCTGGCCAACAGCCTCGCCACAGATCCGACCACTCTAAAGCTTGATTTCAGCCCCGAGCACCTGGAGAAAGTTCGCCTGGCGACCGAACAAGAGGTCATAACGACCCTGAAACGGCGACTGCATGATACGGACGCCGAAGACGTTTCGATAAAATCTATCAAAGACAAAAAGATCGAAGTAGTTGTCCCGCCGCGGCCCGACTTGAACGCAGTCAAATCGATCCTGACGCGTTCGGGACAGCTCGAGTTCGTCGAGATCGACGACAAGAACGACTATTTCAAGAAGCTCAAAGATGATTTTCCGGCGGGTATCGGCGCGGATACCTATATCTACAATGGACCCAAAAACTTACCGGTTGTCGACTTTTATATCCTGGCAGAGAAAGACAAGCTGCATGATTATCTGATGAATGTGCCCGAGATCGAAAAATGGTTGGCAACCCGTGAAATTGACCGGACGACTGTAAAAAAAATCGTTGACTTGGCTCGCTCGAACAAAGGTTACTGTAATCGAAAAATGATCCGTAAATGGATAATAGAAGCCTGGCAGACAAAATCTTTTAAAAAGGGGAACACAAAATGAATCGATGGCTAACAATTTTGTCAGTTATGATCGGAGTCGGGCTGAGTGGCAGCCTAGCCCTGGCCGGCGGCAAACAATCCAGCAAAGCGGTTTTCAACCTGCATGTCGGCAAAAAAGTTTACAAGATTCAGCCGGATAAACCTTTCGTAATAAAAACCCCCAAGGGCGAAAAACTAAAAGCAGTCCTCAGGCAGCAAGAGACCTTGACTTATTCGAGCCACGGCATCAGCTTCAAGTATCACCACGAGATGAAGGTCTCGTCCGAAGATCAAATGGGTGTCGCTACCATAACCGTCGAAGGAACTTCCTCACCGCTGTGTATCGTTCAGGTCTACTCGATTGCAATTTCCGCCAGCGAGGTCGAGAAGATCCTGGTATCCAGCCTCGAGAACGAGTTCAAGAATCGCAAGGCCAGCTTCATGAAGGGCAGCGGCGGTAAGATATCTATGAAGGTCGGCGGTAAAAACAGATCCGGCCGCAAACTCGATTTCCTGCTGGCCGGCCAGCGCTTCAACGCCAAGGTCTTCACCTTTAAAAAGGGCAAATCAGTCATCGCCTTGATGATCCAAAACGATCTCGAAGACCAGAAGAAGGCTGACAAGTACTTCTCGGTGATTCTGAATTCGATCAGGTAGGTTCTGCCCAATGTTGCAGCGGTGATTATTCTTCACCCGCTTCCAATCTGACACATTGATCGTAAAACGCGGTGCCGGTCCCCATGTCGGTAGCTCTGGCGACCACCAGGGCATTGACCGCCCGTTCGAAGCGCAGCCAGCCGCCGACATAGACCAGGCAGATGTCTTTGCGAAGCTCGGGCGAATGCCTGACGATCACCGGCAGGCTCCCGCGCGGACTGACCAATGCAGCTGTCTGCCCGTTGGTTGTTTCTGCCGCCCCGGGCGCCTGCGGGTTGACATAACAAGTTGCCGGCTGGCGCTGTTCATCCGGGCGGATTTGCGAATGCTCGAAAACGCGCGATTTGGGGG
>JAFDKH010000261.1 GCA_019307065.1 Deltaproteobacteria bacterium | reverse complement strand
GATCGCGGTAAGATTCTTGACGAGTTTCCCGCGGTCAGCGGGATCGAACTCGAAGTGATCGACCGTAATCAATAATTCCTCCCCATCAGTATTACATAGCTTGGGCGGAACACTGCGGCGAAAATCGAAATCATCGACCGCTTCTTCCCAACGGGCGATCAAGTAGCGGCCGATCTTTTCATCGCGAAGGCGGCTGGAGGGCACCGCCCGCTTGCGGCGCAGTCGCCCGCGAATGCGTCGAACTACTTCGGCGGCATCCAGGGGCGGCAAGGGGCGATGGTGACAACCGCAGAGTATCGATTCGCCCTGGTGGTCAACGATGCGTCCCAGGATAGCATCTCTTTGGACAAGAATTTTCGATGCGGCGACCTCGATTACTGTCCGTTCTTGATCGGTGAGCAGATCTTTAAAGGTAACGCTGTGCCCAGGTTCGACAGATTGTACCTCCAGGACGGAAAGCCATGCGGCTTGCTGGGCTTCGAGCAGTTTCAACTCGACTGGGGAAAGGCTGCGCCGATGATCGTCGATAAACCACTGGCAGACCGGCTTGCCCTCAACGGTAAAGTGGTATACAGACCAAGGCCCAAAAAGCTGATATGCCGCTTCGGGATTAATGAAGTCTTTTGCAACGCGGCGCCAACTGTCACCAAAACGCTGTGCTGCAAAGTGCATCATCTGGTCCACAATGCGTCTGTCGATATTGTGTATCGTTGAGGGAGTACTGGTGACCACGCTAGCAACCTGTTCCTTGCCCAAGCAGCACTTCTTGTACTTTTTGCCGCTACCACAGGGGCAGAGCGCATTACGTCCCACCTTGCGCTGCCCCTGGCTCACGGTTTTGCTGGGAACATGCGATTGGCTCGGGTCGTTTGCCGGGAGAAGCCGATCTGCCTGGTAAGGTAAGGTGAAGCGCAGCTCCATGTCGTTCTCGTCAAAATAAGACTCGCATACGGGATTAAAGGAATCCTTGGTGAAAAGATCGCGGTGCTTCAGAAAAAACGCGGTCAACGAGGTGGCACAAGCCGATACGACGCGGATATCACGTTTGGTGAGGGGTGATAGCATCCCGTCCTGGCCGCGGTGCTGCACCCACGGGTAAGCGTTTGGACCGGCGACCGGCCAGCCGTTCTCCATCGCCTCGCGGTGCATGCAGGACGGAAGATCAGCGCCGCGTTCGAAATTGAGCGATAGGGTGGTGGTGCCTACATCGATAGGTCCTGCGGGCAAGTCTTTGCCCTTAGTGGTTTGGATAAAGACTTCGAAGGCCGAGAGCGAAGGGAAGATTATGATGCCAAGACTCTCGCCAAGCTCTCCGATGATAGAGACGCAGGCGCCCTCGACCCCGAGCGTTGGGATGTCCATCCGAAGCACCTGATTGTCATGAGCCACCTGCCAGGGCGCAACTCCATAAAGGAGTTCGGCGGAATGAAAAAGTGACTTCACTTCCGCCGCCGGAACCCGGCCGCCTTCGAAGTAGCTTGGTTCAATCTTATTTCCAGCAGGCATGGTCTCAGCCATGTGTTGCAGAAGCCGGTCAAGCTCCGGTGTCGGTGCCACTTGGATCTCAATATTCGGCACTGCTTTTTGGAGCTCGGCGGCAAGCTGAGTGTCGGCCACCCGAATATGATCCGGCTGCCGTGCTGGACCGACCATCGGGGAACGCATCGCGGATATCAGGCTGTCATGAAATGATACAGGCGGAGCCGTCGGATCAATCAGGATAGTGCTGATAACAAGATCCTCAGGCAGCTCAAGCCATAAAATCATCTCGGGCCGGTAGGGCTTCTCCTCGGTGATGAAGAATGGAGCGATGAGCTTGCCGCCCACCCACTCGCGTGTTGCGATTTTCAGTCGTCTGTTACCCCCTGATTCCCTTTTTTTCTTACTTTTCTTTCTTCTAGCCATTGCGAATATAGTACAAATTTCTCGACCAACATTTCAAGAGTTCGTGACAATCTCACAAACCAGCTGTGCCCAAAATGTGTCAAACTCCAGGTCAAACGAGATCATCCAAGGGTATTTCTGGTCACATTGACTGACGACGTACCTGCTTGATAGAATTGACATAGAGTGACACTGAGTGTGTTGGAGTGAACTGGATTATCGAGTGATAACAAGGACTTAAAATCCCTCGGTACTGAGTGCTGTGCGGGTTCGAGTCCCGCTCCCGGCATCAAGAGGCCCTGTAAGCAATTGCAGGGCCTCTGCTTTTTAAGGAAAATCTGGTGCCAAATCTGGGGACGGAGGTAGGTACTCGGAGGACGCGAAGGGGGGCACTTTCCTTATTTTTCAGCTAGTTGAATGGCAGCCTGTCCCCGTATTTCTTCATCTGCCAGTTACCGGTCCAAACAAACTATCCCATGACCAATTGCCGCTCGGATACAAATCCGGCCGCATCGAATTTCATGCGAAGCTTTTTGCCCTCACGCTCTGCAAACCAAATATCTCCTTGTTTGGTGAAAGGGATCGCCAACATGTCCAGTGCCATCGCAATGTTTTTCTGACTCGCCCTCTGCTCAAAGAGAGCATCATCAATGGCAAAATTGATGTCGGTCAATGGATCTGTCAGAGGAATTTGCCCCGGCAGAATCACATAGGTTTGCGAATCGTTGGCCACATAGTAAGCATCTCCCAATCCGAGCCCCACGCAGACACCCGCCAGGCGATGCTGCACCAACATCCTGTCCTGGCCCGGAAAATCCACACACATGACGCCCAAAACAACCGACTTCCATTTGTCCGCAAGCGCCCTGCAAACCGTGCTCTGCTCGTCAGACAGTTTCAGAAACGGATTTTTGTGCGCCCAGAGCCAATCACTCCTCCCCAACGATCCGATGAGCTCCGCCTGAAATACTCGCCCCCTCATCTCCAACTCCCGTAAAAAGGGATCGAAGCGAATCCCGCCCGGCTTCACGGTGCCATCCAAAAACCGGTCAAAGGAGCGCTGCCGTACATCCGCCACAATGGCATACGGGTTGGTTTCGTCCAAAAAATGCCCAAAGCCACCCAGGTTGTCGATGGACACCGTGTTTTCCGCCAGTTCCTTATAGAGCTGCTCTTTGTTCATGGCTTTTGCCTCCCACGTCCAAATTAATCAAGCATCGATTTTATACTCTCCTTTTCCTACTGCCAATAGACGTCCATATCCAAAAAAAACCGGAAGTTCCAGTGTGCCCAAAATGTGCCCAACTCCAGCCTACACTTGAGACCATAAGTATGATACAGAAGGTATGTTGATCAACAATACTGGCTAGAAAGGTCAACGGTAGTACTGACGACTGAGCAAAACGGGATATTTATGGCGTTGTGTCCAATTAACTGTGGTGATTGTTGTGCCGAATGGGGACATGTCGAAGTCTTATGGACCAAGGAAACTTTCCATTTAAATATGGATGATCCGTGCCCAAATTTAGGGCCAACTGGTTGCATACTACCACGGAGTGAACGACCCCGGGTGTGCCGCGAACATCTGTGTGCTCGGGCCTTGCGCGAGCTGAAGTCCCAAAGAGGAGGTCAGGAGGAAAATCAGGGGGCTAAGGCAGACGAGCAACCTAAGAGCGAAACAGATCCCCGATCAGGGCCATCAAGCTTTCTTGCTCGATAGCCTCACGTTCGCCGCCATCCAGCCAGATCTTGCCGCACTTCGAACATACATCCATGATGACTTTGGAATCCCGCTTGGAAGCCACCTTGGTCATTTCAGTAAGGCCGCTACAGGCAGGGCAGTGCAGGTTCTGCATCTGATCTTTTTCAGACGGGATCTTTCGAAATTCCACAAAACATCTCTCCATATGGCTTTCGATGTCTTTGAGCGTCTCTGGTCCCAGCCAATAGCCTTTACATGATGAACAGGTATGGGCGTTGTAAGTAAGTCCCA
Organism: Deltaproteobacteria bacterium; assembly: GCA_019307065.1. Lineage (GTDB taxonomy): Bacteria > Myxococcota > B64-G9 > B64-G9 > B64-G9 > JAFDKH01. The sequence continues at coordinate 2,454 of JAFDKH010000261.1, read as the reverse complement.
ACTCGTCGGTATTGGTCGCTTCCAAAAGGCCTGAGCAACGTGGACATTTCATAGTTACACCTCCCTCGGGTTCTTGGCGCGATAAAACCATGCAATGGGTTCGTGGTCAAGCCGCTTTTAAAGGAGAATGGGCCCGTATTTCCAATGTGAAAAGTGGATTGCGATCACAGGTATGATAGGGGTGGTAATGAGCAGCAGCGTCCATCCTCCGCAGTAGCTCTGCTACGGAGGACGGGAAGGGAGCGACGGGTCATGACCGACAACATCCGCTGGGGCATCCTGGGTACAGCCGACATCGCTTCAGAGATGGTCCGGGCAATTCATGCGAGTAATAACGGCCAGGCGGTCGCGGTGGCCAGCCGCACCGCAGAGCGCGCCGGAACTTGGGCCGCTGCCCATGGGATTAAAACCAGCTTCAAAACTTATGACGATCTGCTATCAGCCCGCGATCAAGTGGACGCGATCTACCTCCCATTGCCCAACAGTTTACATGCCGAGTGGACCATCCGGGCTCTGGATGCAGGCTTCTCGGTCCTGTGCGAAAAGCCCCTGGTGACCAGCCTGACTGAGGCTGAGCAGGTCTGTAAAAAAGCCCGCGCGACCGGGCTGCTGGTGGCCGAAGGCTACATGTACCGCCACCACCCCCTGCTGATCCGCACATTGGAACTTCTTCGTGATGGAGCCATTGGCGATATAGCCAGCCTGGATCTGGAGTTCACTTTTCTCAACGACGACCCCGACGCCCTGCCGGCCGCGGCAGAGTTGGGCGGTGGCGCGTTGATGGATGTTGGCTGCTATTGCATCCACATGGCCCGCTGGGTGGCGGGCGCCGAACCATTGCGGGTCTCGGCCCATGCCCGGTTCGAGGGCAACCTGGACAAGACTATTGTGGGAATCCTGGATTTCGAAAATGGACCTATTGCCCGCATCGAGGCCTCCATTGCAGCGGCCGAACGCCAGCGCGTTCTGATCGGCGGCAGCCAGGCCAGCCTGGTGCTCGATAGACCTTGGGTGCAAGGGCTCGAGCCGACCACTATTCGCATCCAGCGCTGGCAACAGACTGACGAGATTATCGAGGTTCCCGGGGCAGACGCTTACCGGCTGCAGGTCGAGGCCTTCGCCGATGCCTGCCTGGGCCGGGCCGAGTTTCCATGGCCGATTGAAGACGCTGTGGGCAATACCAGTGTGATAAACTCATTGGTCGTGGCAGCGCGTGAACGTCGTAGCGTCGAGATCAGTAGCTGATCGTAGAGAAAGATTTCAGGGATGAAGAGAAAATCGAAACAGAAATCTTTGATAAACATCTCTTTGGCCCTCATTTGTTTGGGCTGGCCTCATTTTGCTGCCGGCGACGTGATCATCACTGAAGACACAGATGAAGGCATCGCCTGTTTCAAGGTTGTGACCGACAGCGCAACCTACTACTTTGATAAAGCCGGGGCCGGGTTCACAAGCCTTGTCGACACTGAAGGCAACGATTGGATCGACTTTCACCCCGAAGGGACTGCGGGGGTTCCCAACGGACAGTCGGGTTGGTATCGCGGTATCCCCAACATGGGCTTGAATGTATTCGGCCACCCAGGTTACACAGGTGTGACCAGCACGACTGAAGATCCATTGGGAGTGTCGCTAACCAAAGCAACCATTCAATCAACGAAAGACAGTTGGGATGTGACCTGGGAGTTTTTCCCGACGCATGCCAAGATGACGGTCCATTCCGTGGCCGAGAACTATTGGTTTCTCTACGAAGGCACACCCGGCGGCACTGTCGGCGGCGATGACACCTGCCGCAGGTCTTCAGGTGAAAGCAACTCATTGAGCGACAGTTGGGAAGGCGACCTTGCCAACACGTCGGGATTCGCGGCGGGGTTGGAGTGGGTTTTTTTCGCCGACGGCACTTTAGATCGCTCTCTTTTTCTTGCGCACGACGACGATGACCTGGTCGACCGTTACTACTTGATGGATCCGATGACCGTCTTTGGTTTCGGGCGGCATTCGACAAATCTCAATCGCCTGATGAGTGCGACGCCGGCGACACTCTTGATCGGCCTGGTCGGCTCACGCGATTTCGATACAGTTGCCCAGGCCATCGATACAGCCCACGCAGGCACTGATGCAGGAGTCCAGGACGCCGGTCCCGGCGACGCCGACGCGGGTACTGATGCCGGCGCAGATGCGGGCGACCCTGGTGTTGACGCAGGTCCTGGCGATCCTGGTGTCGACGCAGGTCCTGGCGACCCAGGTGTTGACGCAGGTCCCGGTGATCAAGGTGTTGACGCAGGTCCTGGCGACCTTGGTGTTGACGCAGGTTCTTCCGACGCCGAACCGGACGCAGGCGATCAAGGCCAGGCTGCCGATCCCGATACCGATAAGATAGCCGGCTCATGCGGCTGCGACACGAATGCGAACGCATCGAGCGGGGTATGGTTCTTGGCGATATCTATTCTAGGCTGT
>JAFDKH010000465.1 GCA_019307065.1 Deltaproteobacteria bacterium | reverse complement strand
GATACCGGTTTCCACGGAAGCGGCAATCCGCTCAAGCTGCTCGTCAAGCTGGTCGCCTGTTTTGGAGGTGGTGCCGCCTGTTCGCATGACGGTGCCTGTGATTTCAGCAAGGCCAATCTTGTCGGCGGGCTCATAAATCGAACCTGTACGAATCCGTGCCGAGATGCTAATCAGGGGCAGCTCGTGGTCCTCTACGAGAAACAGCCTCATGCCGTTGGCCAGGGTGACACTCTGTACCCTGGGCATCTCAACGTCACCAAGCCTGGGGAATTTTAAGTTTTTGTAAGGCCGGGCAATATCCCGGGTACAACTCGATGCGATGCAGCACAACAAAACAGTCGGGAAGATAAAAGCCCTGATTCTTGAAAATCCACTACCTGTCATTTTAACGCTCCTGTTAAAATCAGTTTTCAGCCTCGGCTGTCTCGATGACTCCGACCGAGCGATTCTTTTTCGTGAAATATTCTTTTGCAACGCGCTGAATGTCTTCGGCGGTAACACGCTCAATCTTATCGAGCTGTTTAAACAAATTTCGCCAATCACCGGTTACAACCTCGTAAAAGGTAATCTGGGCGGCGAGCCCGGAGTTGGAGTCAAGCTGGCGGATCAGGCCGGCGCGTGCGCGAGTCTTTGCCTTGGCCAAATCCTCCGGTGTGACTAACTCCGTCTTGAGCTTCTCGATTTCTTCATAGATTGCCTGTTCGCATTCCTGATGTGTGTGTCCCCTGGCGGGCATTGCATAAAACAGAAACAGTCCGGGATATTTATTTCCCGGCAGGCCCTGAAAACCGGAAGCGACAACAGCAATCTTCTTTTCTTTGACCAGACTCCTGTACAGCCGTGAAGTCCTGCCCATGCCGACAATATCCGTGATAGCGTCGAAGACCGCATCATCGGGATGATTAATGCCCGGTTTATGATAACCAATCAGCACAAACGGCTGCGCGGGGTCCTCCAACGTCACACGGCGCTCGCCGAGTTGTGGGGGCTCGACCGTTTCCACGGGCTCCGGCTTCGGGGCGGTGGGTATCCGGCCGAAGTATTTCCGAGCCAAAGCCCTGACCTTCTGAGGATTGACGTCACCGACAATCGCAATGGTCAAATTGCCCGGGCCGTAGTAGGTTTTGAAAAAATCCTCCGCCTCGCTCCTCGTCATGGTCTGCAAATCGCTCATGTGTCCAATGATGTGCGTGCCATAGGGATGCGCCTTGTAAGCAACAGCGAGGAACTCCTCCATCAGCCGTCCCTGCGGTTGATTTTCAATAGCCATGCGGCGCTCTTCCATCACCACGTCCTTTTCCTTATAAAACTCCCTTACCACGGGATTGCAGAACCGGTCGGACTCCATGAGCATCCAAAGCTGGACTTTGTTCGAAGGAAGGCTGACGATATACTGGGTCGCGTCGAAGCTTGTGTAAGCATTAAAACCCGCGCTGCCGGCGTGCTTGTAGACTTCCTCATACTCGTCGTGAACCAGGTATTTCTGGGAATCCTGTTGCGCATCCTTGAGCTGCTTGGCCAGCTCCTCCAAGCGTGCCTTATCAGCCTGGGCGCCCTTTCTTTGCTCTGCCTTTAGCGCCTCGAACACTTCGTCGATCCTGGCCAGGACCTTAGCTTCTGCTTCGAAGTCTAAGGTGCCTATCGTCTTAGTTCCCTTGAATGCCATGTGCTCAAAGAGATGTGCCAGGCCACCGAACCAACGTCGGCGTAGGTGTGGAATGAGACGACGGGAGCTTCATGGCGTTCAAGGACGAGGAATTTCAGGCCGTTGTCCAGAGTGAATTTGGTCATCCGCTGTTCGAATTCTGCCAGGTGCTGGGCGCGGAGCGACGTCGGGGCCAGGATGGCCATTGCAAAAAGCAAGATGGCCGCACCAACCACCACGCTTAGTTTTCGCATTGCATGCTTCATATTACATACTCCTATGGATTTATCATTCTTCCGCATTTTCGCCTAAAGAGCAGAAAAATACAAGGATTGAAAAACTCCCTGTATTAATTATACATAAAGTATACGGTGGCCTTGCAGTTGGTGTCTACGGTCACGCGGACCCAGTGCGCCGAGAAGCCATCGGGGAATTCGTGGTGTACATATCCCTGGCCTTCGGCAGGAAGTCCAAGCACACCTCTGCGCGTCCGGGGATTTCCAGGAACTTCGGCAATCTTGTAGGTCCTCCAGGAGCCATTGCCAAGGAAGTCGACCTCGATAACGAAGTTGACGCTTTTGGCCTGGTCATGTGCCAGGTGCACCACTTTTTTGTCGAAGCCGGTCATTAAAAACGGGTCCGAGGGCACACTTGATTTTACGGGTGTCTGCCACCATGGCCCACCCCAACCGCTGGGTTTGCCCATCCGCCACAGGTCGTCAATATTGCCGAACCACAGTCCTGACTGCGGCTGGCCCTGGTCGTGGTCAATCTGGTTGCCGGCC
>JAFDKH010000260.1 GCA_019307065.1 Deltaproteobacteria bacterium | reverse complement strand
TGCTGGGGCATGCGGACATCAAAATGACCATGCGCTATGCCCACCTGGCGCCGCAAGTTAAGAAAGATGCTGTGATGGTTCTTGACCTGCCTGCAAGCGGTCCGGGGAGATTTCAGGTCCCCTATGAGTCCCCAAATGAAAACGCCTGCTCAGAGCGTGTCCAAGCAGGCGTTTCCAAAGGGTAATACAGGACGGGGTGGACGGGACTCGAACCCGCGGCCTCCGGCGTGACAGGCCGGCGTTATAGCCAACTTAACTACCACCCCAAAATTTCAAAGAATAGGCGGAACAGGGTTTGAACCTGCGACCCCCGGCTTGTAAGGCCGGTGCTCTCCCAGCTGAGCTACCCGCCTGCGTCATCAAAGACCACGCTCCGCCACAACAGAGACACATGGCTAATACTGATTTTACCAGCATAAGTTGCTGTAACAAACCAATCTACGGTTCGAAACAGCAACTAACAAATCAAATAGGTCGTGTCAACTTAAAGAACGACAGCCTAATCTAATTAACCGTAGGAGCTTCTTCGCCAGTCTGGCTGGTTTCGAGCTGGTCGTCGAGATTGGGGCGCGCATCACAGGTCGGACCCTTGAAAAACGAGTCGGGGTCAGAAAGCTTTAAAGCCAGGCGCAGCACCTCGTCGGTGTGGGCCACGGTATGGAAAGCAAGCGTGGAGCGAATTGCCTTGGGTATGTCCTTGAGATCCTTCTCGTTGTCCTCGGGGATCAAGACATGTGAGACCTTGGCACGATGAGCGGCTATTACCTTCTCCTTCAAGCCGCCGATCGGCAAGACCCGCCCGCGCAGAGTTATCTCGCCGGTCATGGCGGTGTCGCGACGAACCGGCACACAGGTCAGCGCCGAAACCAGCGCCGTGGCCATTGTAATTCCGGCCGATGGACCGTCTTTGGGGGTGGCCCCCTCGGGCACGTGAATGTGGATGTCCTTAGTCTCGTGGAAACTGGGATCGATCCCGAACAATTCGGCCCGCGAGCGGACATAACTCAAAGAAGCCTGGGCGGATTCCTGCATGACTTCACCCAGCTTGCCGGTAATGATCAGCTTGCCCTTGCCGGGCATAATAGTCACTTCGATGTGCAACAGCTCGCCGCCAACTTCGGTCCAGGCCAGGCCGTTGGCCAGGCCGACCCGGTCTTCTTCTTCGAGCTGACCGCGCCGGAACTTGGGGATACCCAGGTACCTGGATATGCTCTTGCCGGTCACTCTGACTTTGATCTCTTTACCATCTTTAAGCACCTTCTTGGCTATCTTACGGCAGACCGAAGCGATCTCACGCTCGAGGTTACGCACCCCGGCTTCGCGGGTGTAGTGATCCATGATCTTCTTGTATGCCGAATCAGAGAAGGTCACGTCGATTCCTTCCAGGCCGTTTTCCAGGAGCTGTTTGGCCAACAAAAACTGCTTGGCTATGTTCAATTTCTCGTAATCGGTGTAGCCCGGCAGGCGAATGATCTCCATGCGATCTTGCAGCGGCAAGGGAATACCCGGCAAGGTGTTAGCGGTGGTGATGAACATTACCCTCGATAAATCGTAGTCGACGTCGAGATAGTGATCGTTGAAGCTGTTGTTTTGCTCCGGGTCAAGCACTTCCAAAAGAGCCGCCGAGGGATCGCCCCTGAAGTCTGTCGACATCTTGTCGACTTCGTCGAGCAGGAAAACCGGGTTGCCGGTCCCGGCTTTTTTCATGTGCTGAATAATTTTACCGGGCAGCGCCCCGATATAAGTCCGCCGGTGGCCGCGAATTTCGGCCTCATCACGCACTCCGCCCAGACTCAGTCGCACAAAATCCCGGCTAGTCGCCCGAGCGATCGAACGTGCCAGCGAGGTCTTACCGACTCCGGGCGGGCCGACGAAACACAAAATCGGTCCCTTGATCTTCTGCACCAGAGCCTGGACCGCCAGAAATTCGATAATCCGTTCTTTGGGCTTCTTCAAGCCATAGTGATCATCTTCGAGAATTTTCTCGGCCTCTTCGATGTCCAGTTTTTCTTTTTTGTATTCGTTCCAGGGCAAGGAAAGCATCCAGTCGATGTAGTTGCGCACAACGGTGGCTTCAGCACTCATCGGCGACATCAGCTTGAGCTTGCGCAGCTCTTTGCCGGCCTTTTCCATGGCCTCTTTGGACATCTTTTTCTTCTTGAGGCGCTCTTCGAGCTCGGTCAGCTCGGTCTTGTAGTCGTCCTTGTCGCCCAGCTCTTTCTGGATGGCCTGCATCTGCTCGTTGAGGTAGTACTCTTTCTGAGTGCGTTCCATTTGTTTCTTGACCCGGGTGCGGATCTTGCGCTCGATCTGCAGAATCTCGATCTCGGACTGCATCAGTTCGTAAAGCTTGCGCAAGCGCTCGAGGGTGCTCTCGGTTTCCATAAGAATCTGCTTGTCGTTCAGCTTGAGATTCAGATGGGCCGCGACCGTATCGGACAGCCTGGTTGGCTCGTCGATGCTGGCAGTCGACATGATCATCTCGGGCGGAATCTTCTTGTTCAGCTTAACATAGGTTTCGAACGAGGCGTGAATCGAGCGCATCAGGGCTTCCATCTCGGGCGAAGACTCGGTCCGTTCGCGCAGCTCTTCTACCTCTACCCTGAAAAACGGGTCGCTCTCGACGAACTTTTTAATCCGGGCGCGCTGCTTGCCTTCCACTAAAACCTTGACGGTGCCATCCGGCAGGCGCAGTAGCTGAATAATCGAAGACAGTGACCCGACTTTGAAGATCTCATCCGGGGTGGGGTCATTGGTTTTGGCCTTCATCTGGGCAGCCAGAAGAATCTCTTTCTCGTGACGCATCGAAGCTTCGAGCGCCTTGATTGATTTCTCCCGCCCGACGAACAAAGGAACCACCATATGCGGAAAAACTATAATGTCCCTCAGAGGCAACAAGGGGATCACCCTGCTAGTCGGTATCGGGGGCGGATTGTCTTTCTTGTCTCCATCGTACTTAAAAAGCATGCTTCCCTCGACTTCTGCAGCCCGTCGTATTCAGGCGCTTTCGACCTGCTCTTCGTAAAGCAGGATGGGTTGTTCGTTGTTATCTATCACACCAGCACTGATTATAATCTCACGAATCGCGTGGCTTGAAGGCACTTCGTACATCAATTCCAACATGGAGTTTTCCAGAATTGAACGCAGCCCGCGGGCCCCGGTCTTGCGGGCCATCGCCTGGCGGGCAATCGACCTGAGGGCGTCGTCGGTGAACTTGAGGACCACATTGTCCATTTCAAACAAGCGCGTGTACTGCTTGATCAAGGCATCCTTGGGCTGCAACAAGATCTCCACCAGTATATCTTCGTCCAGTTCGTGCAATGACGCTTTTACCGGCAGGCGCCCGACGAACTCGGGTATCAGGCCGTACTGCAGTAAATCCTCGGGCGCCGTTTCTGACAGCAGTTCACCGACCGAGCGCTGGCGTTTGCGCGATTTAGAGCTGCCGAAGCCGATGTCGTGATCACCCAGACGTCGTTCGATGATGTTGGTCAGCCCATCGAAGGCTCCCCCGCAAATAAAGAGTATGTCGGTTGTGTCGACCGGTAGAAACTCTTGCTGAGGGTGCTTGCGTCCGCCCTTGGGTGGCACGTTGGCAACCGTCCCCTCGATTATCTTAAGCAAAGCCTGCTGCACACCTTCACCGGAAACATCCCGGGTTATCGACGGGTTCTCACTCTTGCGGGCAATCTTGTCGATCTCGTCGATATAGACGATTCCCCGCGAGGCGCGTTCGACATCGTGGTCGGCCGAGTGCAGCAAGTTGACGATAATGTTCTCGACATCCTCGCCGACGTAACCAGCCTCGGTGAAACAAGTTGCATCGACGATCGTGAAAGGCACTTGCAGAAAACGCGCCAGGGTTCGGGCCAGCAGGGTCTTACCGGTCCCGGTCGGGCCGACTAGCAAGATGTTGGATTTCTGCAGTTCGACGTCGTCGACTATGCCGCGGGTTGCGACCCGCTGGTAGTGATTATGGACCGCGACCGAGAGGACCTTCTTGGCTTTGTGCTGGCCGATCACGTAGGTATCCAGTTCCTGATGAATCTCGGCCGGCTTGGGCACGACCATGCGCGGCCGGGAGCTTTCGGTTTCGACCTCCTCGTCGATGATCTCGTTGCACAGAGCAATGCACTCGTCACAAATATAAACAGTCGGGCCGGCGATCAGCTTGCGGACCTCGCGCTGGCCTTTACCGCAAAAAGAACACGACAAAAAGTCGGGCGGTTCATTTTTCTTGCTTTTCGTCACTCAGTCTTCCCTAGCTGCCTATTTTGGTTTATCGGCCGTAGCTTTACGGGCGACAACCTCGTCAACCAACCCGTAAGCAACTGCCTCTTCGGGTGTCATGAAATAGTCGCGATCGGAATCTTTGGCAATCGTCTCAAGCGTTTGCCCGGTGTGCTTCGCCAGAATCTGATTGAGCGTCTTTTTCATGCGTTGAATCTCGCGGCTCTGAATTTCGATGTCGCTGGCCTGCCCCTGAAATCCACCCATCGGTTGATGAATCATAATGCGCGCATTCGGCAGCGCGAAACGGCGTCCCTTCTCACCAGCCGTCAGCAGAAGCGCCCCCATGCTCGAGGCCTGGCCCATGCAGATTGTCGAGACCGGCGACTTGACGTATTGCATGGTGTCGTAAATGGCCATCCCGGCACTGACCGAACCACCGGGACTATTGATGTATAAATTGATGTCTTTCTCGGGATCTTCGCTGTCTAGGAACAACATCTGGGCGATGGCCAGGTTGGCCAGGTCATCGATTATTTCGGTACCGATGAAAATGATCCGGTCTTTTAGCAAGCGCGAGTAAATATCATAGGCGCGCTCGCCGCGGTGAGATTGTTCAACAACGATGGGAACAAGGGTCATTTCTTCTCTCCGACAGGCTGGTCGCCCGGTTTTTTGGCAGTTTTTGCGTCTGCCTGCTTGGAAACGGGAGAATCCTCAGGTTTCTCCTCGGCTTTCATGTTAGACGGATCGAGCAAATAATCAAGCACCTTCTCCTGGCGCAGTTTACTGCGTAATCCCTCGCGAGCCTGGGGTTGGTCGTAAATCGACTTTATTCTCGCGATATTGGTTGCGGTTTTTTCGGCCAGTACCTTCAAATGCTCTTCCAAGTCGGAATCCGAGACCTCGATCTTTTCCCCGTTACCAATGGTACTTAGCAGTAAAGCCGTTTTAACCTCTCTTTCGGCGCGTTCGTGCATATCCTTCTTCATTTTGCTTCGATTCAAACCTGCTTGTTCTAAGTTAATTCCTTGTTGAGAAAGGTAAACCTCCATCTCCTGAGTTAAATTCTCTTGCTGGCGATCGATCAGTGTCGGCGGGACCGGGAAGGGGTTGGCCTCGATCAACTTGTCAATCAGCTCGTCCTTGGTCTGCTGGTCGGCCTTGGCTAGCTCATGATCCAATAATTCTTGTTTTATCAAGGCCTTGAGGTTGGCGACGCTATTACAATCGGGTTTACCCAGATCTTTGACGAATTCGTCATCCAATTCAGGCAATTCACGTTTTTTGAGAGCCTGCAGGCTGACCTTGAAATGAACCTGTTTGCCGGCCAGAGTCGGCGGGCCCCAATCTTTTGGGAATTCCAGGTCAAACTCCTTGTGGCTACCGACTTTCATACCCTTGATATGGTCTTCGAAGCCCGGCAGCGACTTGCCTGAACCCAGCAGGACCGGGTGGTTGGTCATGTCACCGCCCTTAACCGGTTTATCGTCCTGGGTCGTCGTATAGTCGATGATGGCCGTGTCGCCCAATTTGGCGGTGTCGTGATCGTCAATCGGAATCAGCATGGCTTTACTGTCGCGTAGTTTCTCAATCTCTTGATCAACCTGCTCGTCCTTGACTTCGACCTTGGCCTTCTCAATCGGGAAATTGATCTGCTTGATTTCGATCTCGGGCGTAATTTCGACCCGCGCGGTGTAGCAATAGGGCTGGCCTTCTTTGAAACCGCCGCGATCGAGTTCGGGCCTGGAGACCGCCTGAATACGATTCTGGATCAGGGCGGCTTCGTAACTGTCAGTAATCATACGGGCCAGAACTTCATCCTCGACTTTCTTGCTGTAACGCTGCCGGATTACGCTATTAGGGACTTTGCCTTTTCGAAACCCCTTGATACTGACTTGCCCGGCCAGCTCTTTATAGGAACGATCGAGCTCGTCCTTGATCATCTCCCAGGGAAGTTCGACCTTGATAGTCTTGTGCAACGCATCTGGTGATTCTACAGTGGTTTTCATCGATTGACCTCGCCCATTCGCATCAGCTGATGCTGTTATTGTCTAGAATTCAACTCCCAGTCCACCGCCAACCATTGAAGAAAAGGCGAACTTGGAGGTAAAAGGATCTTTCATGTAGCGTCCGTCACCTTCAATGACAATGCTCAACGGCC
>JAFDKH010000464.1 GCA_019307065.1 Deltaproteobacteria bacterium | reverse complement strand
GTATGACTTTTGCCAGACTTTCAAATCTTTGTAATTCTTTAGCATTGAGCGCTGATGGTTGCGCCTAACGGCTTGAAAAACCGCACTTCGTGTCACTTGAACCCTTGAATCCTTATCCTAACCAATCCAAACCAAAATATCAATGATATCTAAAAGTTGCGATTATAACATGACCCTCAACGACCAGCGCTCATTAACTGCTGTGCCACCATTACCGTTCGATCAACCAATGCGTCGAGTTTTAGTTCACCTACTCCAGCAATCGTGACAGCCACTCGTTCCTGCCATGGAGCAGTCCAGGACGATGGTATCGCCTTTCCTTTTAGGCCCCAAAGTCCTCCGACGGTTGCACCGTTGCAGTCGGTGTCCCATCCGCCTGCCACCACATCACCAATGGCGGCTGAATAATCGTCTGCGCCGGAGAGCAGTCCCCAGACTACGAGGGCCAGGTTGTTTAGAGTGTGAACGGGAGGAAGGTCTCTATAGCGTTCGTGAAGCTGGTCGACCGCATCTGGTTTGCCCACTAGTGAGGAGCCGAAAGAGATAGCCTCGGCTGCAGCCGAAGTCTTAGGCACTTCCGCAGAGGCGACTTCGATGGCCTCTGAGATTGAATTTGATGCAGGAATAGCGGCGCCAAGAGCGGCGATAAATGCTGCACCATGCACACCATCACCTGTGTGCGACAGCGTCGCATCGCGGCGAGCGAGGTCAGCCGCGAGGATAGGCTGCCCGGGGCAGACCCAGCCGTACAGGTCGGCTCGGATTTGTGCGCCGATCCATTCCGACCACTCGTTATCGGCACACTCGGCAAGATCGAATCCAGGTTGGGCGCCATAAGTAAATCCCAGTTCGGCTCGCTCAAGGAGTGTAAGATACGCTGCTCTTTCTGCCGTGAAGATGGCACCGCCTGGAATCAATCGCAGCCAGGCGCGGGCTACATCGGTGGTCGACAGCTCCAATCCGTGCTCTTCCAACAACATGAGGGCAAGCACAGTATAAGTGATATCGTCGTCTGCCTCGCTACGGTGCAGGAACTCTTTACAGGACTGGCGCCCGATTGTTGCCACAAGCGTACCTTCGATTAGGGGCACATAGTCCCGTAGTGGAAAGGCTTTGGCCTTCTTGAGATAAGCGATCAGGGATTCCCTTCCTTCCATGATCGACAGAAGCTCGACTGATTTGCCAAGCTGGCATCCCGAGATACGCCCCTCCCAAGCATAGCGGATCCTTTCGCGGTCAACAGGTATTGCTTTCATTTTTCCTCCTCGTTGTTAGTGAACTTGCCATATCACAACTATCTGGTGTCCATCCAGAAATGCAAGAAAAATCTATTGACAATTTTTCGTAACCCAATTATGTTCGTATACGATCAATTAAATTATGTCAAAGGAGATTATGTCAAAAAAACCAAATCAAACACCGGAGTGTTATGTGTACCTATTGTCAAAGGCTTACCAGAAGGGACACAGCCTTGTTCAGAAACGTCTCAAGAAATATGGTCTGACGAACATTCAATACGTGGTCCTTGAATTGCTCTGGGATTCAGAAGGTCTGACTGCAAGTGAAACCGGAAGGCTCCTGTCAATTGACAAAGCCACTCTCTCAGGCGTCATAGATCGTATGGTCGATTCCCAATGGCTTATAAAGAAGCAGGATGAGACTGACAGGCGTGTATCTCGACTATACCCATCAGAAAAATCCAAGCAACATAAGGAGCTGTTGATCGAAGAACGAATTGAAGAACGAATTAAGGCAAATGAACAATTTCTATCCGATTTTACAATGGAAGAGCGAATTCTGCTAAGACGTCTCTTATTGGCACTGCTGTAATTGAGATAAAGCATTATTAGACCGATCAAATTATTTATTGTTTTAAAAAAACCCGGTGCTTCGCACCGGGATAAAACTGAAACTTTGAGGCACTGGCATGCCCCCTTTTTTCCCTCTTTGCGGGTGGTAGTTTACTTAAACATAAAAAGAGGTCTATCCGAATTTCTCAAAAGGAATTTAATCAATGATTACTATGAATTGAAGTAATCCAGCCGAAAATGTAGGGCACGGTCCCTGAACGTGC
>JAFDKH010000093.1 GCA_019307065.1 Deltaproteobacteria bacterium | reverse complement strand
GGTTTGCTCAGGTGCATAAACCTGACCGAAGATCTGCAAAATGTCGAAAACTGGAAGCACGCTGAAAATACGATTTTGTGGAGTGGGATGTACCTGGCCGCCCAGGCTTTGCGCTACAGCGTGACCGGGAATCCCCAGGCCCAGGAAAACGCCAAGATTGTTGTGGCTAGCCTGAGACAACTGACCGAAGTGACCGGGGTGAGCGGGCTCTACGGCCGATCTTTTGCCCGCCCGGGAATCCCCTACAACTATGACGGCAGCGGGACAGTTTCCTGGACCGAGTCACCGGTGACTGAGTACCAAGGCTGGTGGTATCGTAATGATGTCAGCCAGGATGGATACGCAGGCTTGATGTTTGGTTATGCTGTCGCAGTCGAACACTTTGATGATCCGCAACTATTGAACGAAATAAAAAGTCTGCTGGCCGAAATCGGCGACCATATTGTCGGTAATGGTTTACAGATAGTCGATGCCGACGGGGAAGTCACCGAACATGGCCGTTTGTATCACACGGCTCTGGACAATTTCCCCGGGTTCAATGCCATGCTGGCTTCGAGTTTTATAAAGACCGTCCAGCAGGCCACCTCCGATCAAGAGCTGGATGATTTTTACTATGGTTGTCTCATGCAAATGCGCAGTAGAGTCGAGTGTCCCGACATCGAGGACTTCGAATTCGGTACTTATATCGAGTCCATGGAAGACCAGCTTTTCTTGTTTTTGCCAGACTGCATACAGAACTACGACAATTTCGACATGTGTTACCAGGCGATCTATCCTCTGTTGCGCAAAGAGCAGGATCCCGATCTGAAGGACCGCTTGTTGGGTGTGTTGCGTAACAACATGTTCCATACCGAAAATCCTGACTACCAAAGCGTTGCCGTAATCGGTAACGCCTTGTTCACTTTTATCTATGCCGGACTGACCGGTGACGGTCCCGAAGACGATCCGGTGTTGGAGCAGGCGGTTGATGATGCGATCTGCACTTTGAAAAAGTTCCCGGTCGAAAAATATGATCGCTACATCCCCGCGGGAACACAAACAGAGGTTTGCAGGAGCCGCTTGGATGAACCGGTTGCGGCCGAGATAATTCCCCTGGATGAATACCAATTTGACTTTTACTTGTGGCGTTTGGATTTCTTCAAGATTCAAGAAGAACATCAGGAGAACCGCCGTCTGGTTTATTCTCCCGTGGATTACCTGATAGCCTATTGGCTCGGTCGCTACCACCGACTGATCGGTCCTGATCTGTAATCTGGTGTACAGCCGAGGAGGGACAATGATTACAAAGTTCAAAGGTCTGCTTCCCGCTGTACTGGTAGTCCTTCAGTTTTTGGCCCAAGCCTGTTCGAACGGCAAAACCGAAATAGTCGACGAGCGCTACATTACCCTGCAGGGTTCCGGCTTCGAAGTAAAATTCGATCTAGAAAAGGGCAGATACGACGTGTCTCTGGACGACGGTACGCTGATTCTCGAAAATGCTTTCGCCGAAGTCGAAACCGGCGTTCCGACTGAAATTGACCCCGTAGTCTTTCGCACTTCGGACGATTACCTTCGGGCAGGCTCCAAGAACACCAGCAGTGACAAACTCGGGTCCGCCGAGCGGGCCCAGATCTCCTTCAGTGGCCTGGCGGGAGCCCCCGACTTGACCCTTTCTCTGGCGGCCTATACCGAAAAACCGTTCTTTACGGCAATGCTGACGGCCAAGAACACGAGCGCCGATCAAATCATTCTGGCGCGCCTGGTCCCGGCCAAGGTTGACGCCGATCGGCGCGGGGGATTATGGCTCGGCCAACACCCGTCCAATCATCGCATCCTCGAAGCCGGTTCGTTCTTTCTGTTCGACTTCTTCGTCGACCTGGTCCCCGGTGATGTTGCCGAAACCGGCGAGACGAGCGTGCTCGGCATAATCCACGGCTACCAGAAGGGTCACTCGATCAGCAATTGCAACCATGCCATCAAGGATCTCGACAGTGGCCGGACGTTCGTGGCCGGCACACTGGATTTCGAGTATTCATCGCCGATGCTGAACACGGCTTTCTTAGCCGACCAGGCCAGGACGTCGAGCGAGCGCACCTCCTTCAGTTACTGGTCGGCCGAGTTTCCGTACATGTACAACGGCAAGCCGCTCGAACCCGATCAGGAACTGATCGCCGGGCCGGTCTTTGTCATTCCCGGCACCATGCAAACCTTCGACGGACTCGAAGCTTATGCCGAGGCCGTCAAGGCCTGGAATGAAATAGAGCTTTGGCCGGAACGCGGGCCAGAGAACCGGGTTCCGACCGGCTGGAATTCCTGGACGGGCTCAGGCTCTTCGGGCGGTTACG
This sequence comes from Deltaproteobacteria bacterium, assembly GCA_019307065.1. Classification (GTDB taxonomy): domain Bacteria; phylum Myxococcota; class B64-G9; order B64-G9; family B64-G9; genus JAFDKH01. The sequence goes on along the minus strand of JAFDKH010000093.1, from coordinate 17,512 downwards.
GGACGAACATCGACCAGCAGTTGATGGTCGAGAACCTGGTCGCCATGGCGACCGAGTTCAAGGACTTCGGCGGGGAGTGGTTCCAACTCGACGACGGCTACGAGTATGATTATGGCGACTGGGACTGGCGCGAAGATCGCTTTCCCGACGGCGCGGACTGGCTGAGCGATCAGATTCAGCAGCACGGTTTGATTCCCGGAGTCTGGATCGCCATTTTCCAGGTTTCTGAAAATTCCCAGCTCTATCAAGATCACCTTGCCGATGGCTGGTTCCCCGATCAGATTCCGCTGGCAGGTGGTGGGGCCGCGGTGCTCGACCTGAGCCACCCGCAAGTTTTGGACATGCTCAGATCACGCTTCAGAAAAATCCGGGCCGACGGCTACCGCTGGATCAAAACCGATTTCGGCTACTGGGCGCTGGGGGGTACCAATTACTATGATCCCAGCGTAACCCGCGAAGAAGCTTTCCGGCGCGGCCTTACGGCTATTCGCGAAGGCCTCGACCTTGGTGCCGCCGACGCAGGCGGCACTCCCGGGGACACCTTCTGGTTGACGGTCGCTATGGTGGGCCCGCACATGGGCCACGTTGATTCAGTCCGGCCCAACCTCGATACTATGCCGACCTGGGAAAAGGAAAAACCGAGCGATGGCCGCAAGTCGGCCCAGGGAGTCAAGCCGGCCGTGCGAATCATCGGCCGGCGCTACTACCAGCACAACCGGGTTAACATCTTCAACCACGATTTGATTTTTTTCCGGGCGCATGCCGACCCGGAGGTCACCCCGCTGACTGCCGACGAATCGCGCTGTCTGCTGACGGCGATTGGATTATCCGGGGGAGTCGCCAAGCTGGGCGAGAGGATCATCGAGATGGAGCCCGACTGGATTAACGACTATCGCCGGATAATTCCGGTATACGGTCATGCCGCTCGACCACTCGATCTTTTCGAGCGAGAGTTCAGTGAGGTTTGGCACATGCGCGTCGACCCGTCCCAGGGGCTCAACACGCGCGGCAGCGGCCCGGCCTATGACGTGGTGGCCTTGTTCAACTGGGGCCAGAATTTCGATCTGACCACGAACCCTTACAGCGAGATGCCCGATCAAGAACGCAGCCTGTCACTCGATTTGGGTAGCGTCAAAATGAACCCGAATAAAGACTATGTCGCCCGGGAATTCTGGACGGGTGAAGTGATCGAATCTCTGAGCCAGACGCTCACACGTAGTCTGGCACCTCACACTGTACAAATGTTTGCCCTGCGCGAAATCGAGGACCGGCCGCAATTCATCGGCAACAACCGGCATTTCTTGCAAGGTGCCGTCGAAGTCCTGGCCGTCGATTGGAACAGCGCTACGAAAACCCTGTCGCTGACTTATGACGCAGCGCCGGGCAGTCTCAAAGCCGCTTTCGAGCATCAACTTGATTTCAGGGTTCCAACCGGATGGTCATTAGATAGCGCGGCAGTCGACGGGGCCGCCAGCGGCACGACCACGACTGAGCAGGTTGGACAAGTCTTGATTCTGACTTTCAGTGTGACCACCCGGCAAGACGTAACCGTAAGCTTGGTCTTTACTGCTCCTTGAGGCCTGGCTACTTGCTTTCAAGAATTGAATTATAAAATTTCAGTCGGCTAGTTTTGAGGCTCTTCTGACTGCTTTTCTGGCCGCTCGGCCGGGGAAAAGATCGATGGCCATGTCTAACAGACCGTCGAAGTAAGGTTTGAGTATCGCGTAGTCGTCGATCGCACCGTCAACGTTCATGTGTATCCCGCCGTCATCCAGCCAGGCATTCGGGTCGACCTTGAATAACTCAACCAGACATTCGCGGCGTTCGGTTGTCAGGTAGTCTTGGACTTTTTGCGCATTCTGGGTCTCGATACTTACCAGGTTGTCGAATTCGGCGTCACCGGTATCGATTGCTTTCAGGCTGCGCCGGCCTCCACGCACACTGGTCGTCATAAAGCCCAGGCCGAGACGGCTTGGAAACTCGACATAAAAGATAGTCCGCCAGCGCTGCTTATCTTCGCCGATGGCTTGAGTTTCAATGGCGATGCTGAAGCCCTGAATCTGCCCGCGCAGTACGCCGCCTTGATTGGACAATCCCAGACGCCGGATGGCGTTGTTGAAATCTTCAGGTTTCTTGCGGGTGGCGATAAAAATTACCAGGCCGACTAAAACCAGTCCAATAGGAATAAAAATCCACCAGTCCAATCAAGTTCTCCTTTGAAATTTCAAAGTGAAGAAATTGTAAAGATATTCCAGGTGGTTGTCAATCTCAGTCGATTGCCTGCAGCGACCTGCGCCTGGTTCGGGCCCTATGGCGAATAGTTGTTCGATCCTGATCGTCAAACAGACCATAATGGTGTGATTTTTATAGTGAGAAGAGAACTATTCAATAAATGTGTTGAGCTAGGCAGTCGGGGTTGGTAATATATCAGCTTGTGTGGTGGGAGATAGTGAGTCAGGGAGGCAGGTTATCATGTCTATCGACAAGCTTAATAGAAGAAACTTCATAAAAAAGTCCGCCCTGGCTGCCGCGCTGTGTACTTTTGGCAGCCAGTTGAAAGTATCCCGGGCAGCCGCCAAGAAGATCCTGTTGACCAAGATATCCGGCTCCAGTGTGCCGGCCGATCTGGATTTGGCAGTAAAAAAAGTCCTTAAACCTCTCGGCGGAATGAAGGCTTTTGTCAAAGAAGGCCAGAGCGTTGTTTTGAAACCCAACATGTGCGTACCGGCTCCGCCTGGTCAGCGGGCCACAACCTCACCCGAGTTAGTTGCCGCGGTGGCCCGGCAGGTTCTCGAGTGCGGCGCCAAAAAAGTTCTGGTGGTCGACTTCCCAGTTCGCAGCCCAAAAGCCTGCCTGAAAGAAAATGGAATTCAAGCGGCTCTGAAAGATCTGGGGGTCAAGGTGCTCATGCCGCATAAAATCAACGACTACGTCGAGATTCCGATTCCCAAAGGGAAAACTCTGACCAAGACCAAGGTCATGCGCATCGTGCAGGATGCAGACGTGCAGATAGCTTTACCGGTGGCCAAATCTCACATGGCCGCAAAGTTCTCCGGGGTCATGAAGGGTATGATGGGTTTGATCTGGGATCGGCGCAGTTTTCATTCGATTTACGATATGAATCAGGCAATTGTCGACTTGAATACCGTCTTGAAAGCCGAGCTGATTATCTTAGACGGCTTGCAGGTCATGACGACCGACGGCCCGGTTGGTCCTGGAGAGCTGGTGACCTGCAACAGCCTGATTGCCGGACTTGACCCGGTGGCAGTCGACTCGGCCGGAGTTCAATTGGCGCCCTTGTATGGCAGGCAGATCAAACCACGGCAGGTCAAGCAATTGAAGAGTGGCCAGGCAGCTGGTTTAGGAAGGATGTCGCCGCCCGACGACCAGGTGGTCAAGCTTCTGGTATAGGAGTATTTGCGGATTAGTGCGATGATACTAATGTCTCCTTAATAACTGGCCGGAGAGTTGAAAAGGAACATAATGACAGACATGACCGACGACAAGAAAAATAGCTTTCCCTATCATCGGCGCTATGCCCGGTATCCGGTTCGGTTGCGGATTAGGGTCAGCGCCTTAGAAGATTACGACACCTGGACTGAAAACCTGTCTTTCGAAGGGGTTTGTTTCGTAATTCCCGGGCAAATCGAAGAAGGCAAGTCGGTTGAAATAAATATCAGTTTGCGAAACAAGCAGCCCAATGATCTGATTCAATGTAGTTGCAAAATTGTCTGGGGTGAAGAACTCGAAAAAGGACGTCGGTACGGCGGACAGTTTACCTCTTTTAAAGATGACGACCAGGCCCGTCTCAAAGAATATCTGACTAAGTTCTAAACTGCGCGGCCTGCCTGCCGTACAGACCAATCATCTGGCGCTTGAAAGATCTGTCTCGATTTTTAGATGAGTTGCTAGAGGCCCACTTCTTCATTGTCAGTGCTAGTGGCTAAAGCAGGATCTTCGATATCCAGGATGTCGCCGTTGGAGGCAAACCGATTATGATGCAGGTCGGCCGGTTCGACGGGTGGTTCACCTCGGACCCAGCCGGCTACAGTGTGGATCGGGCCCCCGGAACACTGGATCGAATTGTCGGCGCGGTAGGCACTGAACTGGTTGTGATGAACCTCATTGCCGCCGCGAGCACCGCTGTCGGTGTTGATATTCAAGGCGGTGCTGCCGAAACTCACCTGGGCCAGGCTGAAGACGTAGACTTCGTTGTTGGCGATTTCGCCATAGTTGCCGCCTTCGACCCGGATGCCGTGCGCTACCACCCAGCTGCACACACTGGGATCATGGGGTGAATGTTCGTCGCTGCTGTCGGAATAATAGGCATAGCCCTGCAGGGGATCGCCCTCGATCAGCTCGAGAGCTTCGACGATGTTATGGTGGATCAAGCCGTTACTGCGGGTGTAGTGGATCGCCCGGCCGTTGTGCAGCGGCCGGATCTCGTTGTGGTTGACTTCAATGTGGTTAGCGGCAATCCCGATTGCGTAGCCGTTGGTAGCGTGCATATCGGCAAAAATGTGATTGTTGGAGATTCGCCGGGTCTGGCCGCCGGCTGGTCGGGCCTGTAAGCGGTCATCGGCAGTCATCACGATTCCCCAATGCGGGACACCGAAGAGAATGCAGTCGTAGACTTCTCCAAGGGCGTCTTCGGGCGAGAGATCCAGTCCGATTCCACGATTGCCGGGATAATGACGGTCGGTAACATTGCGGACTTCGGAGACTACGACCAGGTCATGAACGGAAACGTCCTGGGAATACATCGTACGCAGCCCGAATGCATCGGAGGTGTGCACTCGCAGCCAGATCTGATCGAATTCCAACCCGACGGCACCCCGGCCGGCCAACGCATGGCTGTACAGATCTCCGCCGGCGCTGCCCTGTACTACAATCCCGGACGAGACCCGCAGGTTGTCCGCGTTGGCGTAAACTCCGTGGCACTGTTGGGAAGTTGTTGTTTGGGCATAAGTTACCGTATGCCAACCCAGGTCGAGGTGCACCGAATCGGCCTGTATGTTGAAACAGGTGCAATCGGCCGAGACGTCGGCGACCAGTCGGTAGTTGCCCGGCGAGGTGATTTCGCCGCAAGCACTGAGCTGGTTGGCCTGTTCTAACGCCGTAGTAGTTATTGTCAGGGTGCTCAGGTCTTCGGATGAGTTGTCTCGCGAGCGGACAGTAATGTGATACTCGCTCGACGGCTGAAGCGGGGCGACCAGCAGGCGATGTTCGCGACGCGCCCCGCTGCGATGGTATCCGGTCGGACAGCTGCTGGCCGAGGTTCCCCAGGCGATCGTAGAGTCGCAGTCACCGGGCGTGTTCCAGACAACCACAACACTCGTAGCACTCAAACGCTCGCTGTGCAGGTTGCTGATGGTCGACCCGTCGGACAGCACTTGAAAGGTAGTATTGCCGGTAGCGTTGCGGCCCGAACCCGGCCAGGCCGGAACCCAGTCCGGCCAGGGTGACACGGCGCTGTCCAAGTTGCATGTCTGAGATTGGTCGGCATTGCCGTCGGGAGCGCTGGATTGGTCGCCGTCGCCCCCCGCGTCGCCGCCGGCATCTGAACTGTCCTGACCGCCATCTGTTGCGTTATTGACGTTACCCGTACAGCCAATCACAAGAAAAATACTAAGCGTCAGCAACCAGCCAGGCAATCTGTGCATATTCTAATCCTCGTGGTTGCCTGTCAGTTTTGGATAGTCATCGCTGCCCGGGTTCTTGATGACCTGGCGGCAGATAACCAGGGCGGTTACGGCCCAGGGAGTCGAAACCAGCGGATCGTCTTCTTTGGCGTCGGTGAAACGGTTTACCCATGAGCCGTTGCTTTTCTGGCGCTTGACTAACTCGTCAGCCATTAGCTCAGCCCATTTGATCTTGCCCTGGCGGGTCTCGAGTTCGACTATGCCCAAGCGGGTCAGCGCGTGGGCGATCGACCAGATGTAGTAATAGTAGGTCGCCTCGCGTAATTCTTCGCGATTTTTTTCGAAAGTGCCGGGATTGGTCTTGAGGCTGAAGTTTTTCTGCAGCCATTTTTTTGCGGCTACCACCCTGGGATGATCTGGTTTCAAGCCACACTGCAAAAGCGCGCGCAGGCCGTCGCCGGTCATGGTTCCGTAGGAGTTGTATCTCACGCGGCCGAAGCGATCTTTTCCGGCCAGGCCGGCTTTGTTCTGCAGGGCATCGGCCGGCATGAAAAAGAACCCGCCGTCATCGAACTGCGGGTCGGCTTTGTCCGGATCGTTGCTGAAGTTCTGGCACTTCTTTACAAAGGTGAGCGCAGCCGGCCAGGCGGGATCGTCCCGTTCGATTCCAGCCGAACTGAGCGCTCCGATTCCGAAAATAGTCGCTGACAGATTGCTTTCGAAAAAAGCCCCTTTGGCTTGCCCGGGCCCGGGCTTCTTGGGTAGATCTTGTGAATAGCCCCAGCCGCCGAACTCCGGGTCGTTAGGCCCCCAGCCCAGCGATTCATTCAGCTGGCGGTCGCGCAAAAATGCCAGCCAGGCATCTTGGGCATGCAGATGCTCCTTGCTCTTGTTTTCTTTCAGAATCAACCAGCTGGCGGTAGCTGAGGTATAGACCGGAAAATTCAACCCATGGTCCCCGGGTAAGATCTTGCCGTCCGGGTCAACCATGGCGACCATAAAGTTAATACCTTTTCTGAATGAGTCCAGGGCCCCCTCGCCGGCCTGGGGTGTGAAGAAAAGAGCATTCAGAACCAACGGGGTCAGTTCGCTGCCGCTCTTGAAGCAGCCGTAGGTTTCCGAGCGCCAGGCGCCGTCGGGGGATTGCCTGGCGAGCATGAACCTGGCGGCTTTGGATAAGGCCATGTCGATATGTTTGAGTCTTGTTGCTTGCGAGACTGACGGCTTTGGTTTTTCTTTTTTTTCTGTCGGGCTGACAGTCTGCGAAGCAGAACACCCGCACAGGCAGATCGCCAGGGCGAAAACCAGGGTAACTGGTTGCGAGAAGTTATTTGCCAAGGGCTGTCTCGCTACTTCTTTTTCACTTTAGCGGCTAGCGGAACCGGTGCTCGGTCGGTCATCAAGACCAATAGCGCCGCCGAGGTACAGAAAGTCCGGCCGGTGATGCAATGATGACCGGTCCAGCTGCCGTCTTTATTTTGAATGCGGTTCAAGTTGTCGGTGATCTGCTTGTCCCATTTCTTCCAGTTGTCGCCGCCTTCGACGACCAGACTTTCTCCGATGTTCATATAGCTCAAAAACTCCTCACCTCCGTTTGAGCCGAAGCCGGAGATAAATTGCTTGTTATCCAGCTTGGCCACGACTGCCGTCTGAGCCGCCTGAAGATCTTTCTTGTTGTCTTTGAAGCGATTCAACTTATCTTGGGCCTTTTTCTTTTCGGGGGCGCTCTTGGCGTTTTTGACTTGTTTTCTCAGGTCGTCTTCCTGTTCGACGTTGGTGTTAGCCGAGTCTTGCATGGCGCCCACGCTGCCGGCGCTGGAGTAAAGATCGACCCCGGCCGAGCCTTTGCCTGAAAACTTGCCCGATTTGGTATCGAACTGTGAGCGGGCTTGTTTCTCTAAACGCTCGCGAACTTGTTCGTTGACCGGGCCGCCGGCCTGGGCCATCCGATTGATTCCCTTGCTGGCCATCGACTGTGACAGGGCGTTGGCCCAGCCCGAGCCGCCGAAGGTCCCATCTTCGCGCTGGTTGCGTTCGATCTTGTCCATGACTTTGTGGAGCGCGTCGAAGACCATCTTCTCGCTCTTTTTATTCGGCATTTTGCCCCTGACCTCTGCCAGCAGCATCGAGGCCAGGAAAGTATCGATATAAGTGCCCAGCTTGGACTGCAGCCGGGTGCCTTTGGTCTTGGTGATAAAGAGAGATTTCTTGTCGGACTCTTCGATCTCTTTACAAACATAACCAACCGCCGAAAGGATGTTCTTGGCGTAGGCACCTTTGGCAGGCGTGCTGCCCGAGCGGATTAATGCCAGGCTGGCGATACAGGTGTCGCCAACATTGGGTTTGTCCTTGACCTGGGCCATGCTGCCGCCCATGTTTCTGGATTCTTCGCCCTGGGCCCAGCCGCCGTCTTTCTGCTGATGCTCTAAGAGCCAGGCGATACCTTTCTTTGCATTTTCACTCAACGGCTTCGGGTCTACGGCCGGGGCCCATTTTGCGTCATCTTTGGCTTTTTTCTTTCCGGCTAGGGACGCTGGCGCATTAATGATTAACAACCCAAACGCAGCGACGATAACAGATGTAAGAATCCTTCGCATAACTACCTCCCACTAAAGCGGATATGAATCTGTGAATGCCCAAGGATATTGAATTTGGCAAATAATTACAACCAAACCCGAGTTAGTTGAATTCAGCGCTAGCGCTCTTTGGCGTGAGGATGTTCTTTGAAGTAGGCAATCGTTCGGGCAAAGGCCTGGTCTTTTGAATAGACCGGCTGATAGCCGAAATCTCGAGTGGCTTTGGCGCTGCTAAAAGTGAAGTCGTGAGTTACGTAGCCGACCCCGAATCGGCTAATCGTCGGAGTAAAACGATAGATTGGTCCCAATAGGTATGCCAGGAGTTCAGCCAGGCACCCTAAACTGTACATGGCTGGTTTGGGGATGCTCAGCTTCCAGGGATGGATATTATAACCGATGCCTTCAATGATCGGCTCTAAGAAATCGAAGAAATTTTGGGCCGGATCGTCGGTCACGAAGTAGGCTTGCCCGGCAATCTGGTTCTGCCCGGTAAGCAAGGCCCGAGCCGCCAGGACGTGTGCATGGGCTACGTTGCCGACATAGACTTGCTGGCAATGTGCCCGGCCGTTGCCGACCCGAAAACACATGTTGCGCCTGGCCATCTTGAGCAGCGAGCCGACATGAAAAGGATCGCCCTCTCCATACATGCCGCAGGACCGCAAGGCGACCGTCTTCAAATGGCGGCCGTTGGACTGCAAGACTTTCTGCTCGGCGGTCGCCTTTGTGCGGCCGTAAGCATTGATGAATTTCGCAGGATACGGCAGTGACTCGTCTCCGTCGACGACCGGTCGACCATCGTAGACCACGTCCTCGGTACTGGTGAACACCAGCGATCTTACTCCGGCCCGGCTGGCGGCCTGGATGACATTCTCGGTTCCTTTGAGATTGACCGATTCAACCAGATCTGCCGAATGGGGCCCCCAGTCGATGACTGCCGCGCTGTGGATAACCAGATCGACACCCTGGCAAGCCTGCCGCAGGGAATCGGGTGAGCGCACGTCGCCGATGATCTGGCATACCCGGTCAAGACTTTCGAAGTTACCGGACTGCGTGTCGAAAACGCGGATCTCTTTCGGGATGAGCGCTTCGGGCCCGCTTTGTTTTTGCAGCTCGCGTACCAGGGCGCGTCCTAAAAAACCCGCCCCGCCGGTGATCAGGATTACCGGATTCTCTTGGCCGCGTTTGTTGGTTATTTCACTCATTTCTTTCAGCATGCTCGCACAGTTGAGTGTCTGACGCAAAGGATGCAGCAGCGTTGACAGATCAAGCGTTCGCTCGCTAGAGTAAAGATACTTCTGATATCGAAAGGGGTTTTACTAATGAAACGAATGGCACTCGTGCTGATGCTGGGCCTGGGTCTGACAGCCTGTGGCGGATCCAACAACGGGCAAACCGACGGTGGCGACGGTGGTGATGGAAGCAAGAGCCTGCCGACCAGCCTGGCTTTTGAATATTCGCGCAGCGACGTCGGCAATCCTCCCAGCTCTGCCGAGATAGAGACTTTCACGCGCAAGCTGACCGGCTTCTGGAAGAAGGTTGGGTTCTACAACTGGGTCTTGCGCATCAGTCATGGAGTGCACGAGTCGACCGGCAAGCGTGACTATATGGTTTGGTGGAGTGGGGTAAATGCCTTCAGGGAAGGCGAGAGTGTCCGTTTTTATCACTACGATCCGGACGGGGGCGGCCACAACATCATGATTCCCACCCCGCGCATATTGTCTTCGGCAATCGCCGGTTACTTGTTGACCAAAGACCCGCAGATGGCTGAAGTGGCCGAGCAGTTTTGCAAAGGTATGAGCGCAACCATGCTGGGCATGGTCTTTGACGACGACGATCCGCTCGAGCACCTGATGGCCCGCAACGTAGCGACATTAAGCCATACTTACACGACAGCTGAGGGCTACCAGAAAGTCGTTGACTACGACGGTTGGCACGCAAGTTACGAGCACTGGAACACTTGCCGCTTCCATTATGAGAACAATCCTTACTGGGGCTCGGTCTGGGTGACCAACATGCGCTCCAAAGATGACGTGCCGCATATTTTCATGGTCGTGCCCCACCTGGCCTATGCCGCCCAAAATGCCGAGGCCGATGAAGTTCGCCAGGCCTGTGGCGAAACACTTGCTTTGTTACAGGCTTTTTCCAAAGATATCGTCGACAATGGGTACCGCATCCGTAGCAAGGATGAAAACGGCGAACCTTTCATTCCGGGCTATACCGGCGATAAGGAAAAAGACGACGCCGCCGGTGACCTGGCCAGTTTCGTAATGTGGGATGAGCTGGTTCCCAACGGCGAATGCAATGCCAAGCGGACTTCGGCCTTGATTGGCTATGGCCAGGCCCAAGACGAGTTGGACTGCGGCAAGGCCAGCAGCAACAACTACGAAGCCATGGCGACCAGCGCCCACTATTATAATCATGCGATTGTCCGTTTCTTCCACCTGGCCCATATCGCCAACGCACTGGTCAACCAAGATAACGCCGCCGCCCAGGTTCTGCTCGAGGGCATGGCCGAGCGCATCGAAGGTTATATAGACACGGCCGAGATCGACCTGCCGCGCTCGCGATCCGAGTGGGAGAACGATATCGCCCTGTTGGCCCTTAGAAGTTCGGCCTTCGGTCTGCCGTTGACTTCGCGCGAGGCGCGCCTGATTCATGAAAAGTGGGGCATGGGTGTGGACGAGTTCAAGAACTGGGAACACTATAACTTGTGGGCAGCCGGCCTGGCCGATGGCCAGTACCCGACTCGACCGGGGCATGCCAGCGCGGAGGAGCACTGGACACGCATCGAGGATATGACTTTGGTGTTTGAATATTGCTGGTCACCTTTCAAGAACCCCGCCGGAGTAGAGTTTATCGATTGCTCGATTGTAAATGATCCCAGCCAGTGGGACGCAAGCTACATAGAATAGCCGGCCGGGCCGGTATAATAGCGGAAATCTAAGTCAATCTGAGTCGATACCCAGGGCCCGTAAAACGGGCGTCAGCCAACCAATCGCGTAGGCCCCCCAAACGAGGATCCCGGCCACTGCGGCCAAGACAATTCCTATTATTAGCCTGCGTGAAATACCTTGGGGAGGTTCAGCGACCGGAGTGGATCTTATCAGAAAGTCACTGACGCTTATCTCAACCGAGGTTTGCGGCGGCTCATTTTTTAGATGATCAAGGGCGCGCATGAATCCAGCCAGGCGTTCTGCGTGGTTGACCCAGAAGCCCTGGTTGGCCATGAACAAGTCCAGGGTTTGGCGAAAATCCGCGACCGATTCGAAGCGCTTGTCGGGTTTGCGCGCCAGGCAACGCTGCACAATCGAAAGCAGCGCCCGGGGTAAGCCCTTAGTAACTTTCCCAAGCGGAACGTATTTTCCGGCCAGGATGCTCTTGTAAAGATTCTTGTCGCTGGCCTGAAAGAACAGCTTTCGGCCGGACAGGCAGTGGTACAAAACGGCCCCGATTCCGTACAAATCGCTCAGTTCGTCGGCCGGGTGCCCCGAGACGACCTCCGGCGCGAAGTATTGAGGCGTTCCCACCAGCAGACCGGTTTGGGTTATTCGATCGAGGACCTCTCCCCGGGCAATCCCGAAGTCCATCAGTTTGACCTGTCCACCCCAGGAAACCATGACGTTGGTTGTCTTGACGTCGCGGTGGATAATCCGGTGAAAATGGGCGTGCACCAGCGCCTCGGCCAGCTTGAGAGCGACGATGCAGGCCACGTCTATCGGCAAGGGACCAGCCTTCAGCAGCTTGGCTACGTCGAAGCCCTCGACATATTCGAGCACCATGCACAATTGGCCGCGGTGTTCGAACAGGTCGTAGATGTCGACAATGCCCTGGTGGCGTAGTTTGGCCAGGGCCTTGCCCTCGCGCAGGAACCGCTCGCGGTTTTTTTTGTCGGCCCCGCTGCCCGTGGCCGGGGTGAAGCGCTTGATGGCTACCGGCCGTTCGAGAAGATCGTGGGTGGCTAAGAAGACCTCGCCCATACCGCCGCGGCCCAATTCGCCGACCACGGCGTAGTCCTTGATCCGCTTTGGGGGTCGGCTGGGTTTATCGCTGTCCATTTCTTTGAGATACGTGTGTTGCCGTCTGTTGTCAAGCTGTCAGGCTGTGGTATAGATCTAGATAGATAGTAGCTTTTACGAAAAATTACATGAGGTGCGCCGACCATGAAAATTATTATTGCAGTTGCGACTCTGACTTACCTCTTAGTCGCCGGCTTGCTAATCAGCGGCTGCGGGGAGGCCGAAACGATTTATTGCTGTAGCTATGAATCCCGGCACACCGCCTGCGGCGGATCTGACTGGACCGCCTGGGAGGCCGAGAACTACCAGTTCAACATTGACGACTACCTCGAGGACTGGTCGCCCGAACGGGTCTGCGACAAATTCACCGGCAGCGATACCGAATGCGGCGGCTCGTGCTGCATCTACGTCGAATACCGTAATAACCAACTCGCTGGCGGAGCATGCCCCGTTTAGGCTGAGTTCCTGACAGAGATTAAAAAGCTGAGCCGTCTACTCGGGTGCCGGGAGAGAAACGCGATCTGTCGCCGGCATCATCGGCTGACTGATGCAGTATAAAACCGGACACGCCGGCGGCGGATGGGTCTTGATCGTTCAGATCCGGGCTCAGAGCCAGTGCCTGGAAGTTGTCGGCTTCAGCCCCATAGGTATAGGTGTTGATGGTTCCACCTTGAGAGTCGGCCAAGGTGATAGTGTCGCCGGTGTTGTTGAGACTGAGACGCCCACTGGAAGCCTCATAGACTTCAAGACCGGCGAAGCCGGGGCAGGCCAGCGGGCCGCCGCCGAAGATTACGATTGGCTGACCCGGATCGAGCGTAGTGCCGTCTGCGAAAGTATGCCGTACTTGCAGGCCGTCGGACAGAGTAACACCGTCGAGGATAAGCGGGGCGCTGGAGATGTTGACCAGTTCGACGAACTCATCGTCGCCGGCATCGCGTACACCATCACAGTTTGCATCGCATAGAGCATTGCCGGGGTCGGCCAAAAACTCGTTAATTAAAAGATCACCGGGCAGGGGGGCCCGCGCATCTTCCAAGCTGAGCACGCTTACCCAGGTGTCGACCTGGCCGACGGTCAGTTCCCAGTACTCTCCGTTGGTGTAATACTTGACCTGGCCGATGACACTCACCATGGCACCGACCTCCAGCCCGGCCGGTAAACTGGCATATGAAAATACCGCGATGCAATCGCTGGTGCCGGGGTCACAGATCTCGAACAGATCGCCGTTGAGCGAAGTAACTTCGGCCTGGTTGACGGTTACAATACTCCACTCGTTTTCGGGAATGTCCTGGAGCACCTTGGCCACAGTACCCTCGGCCGCCTCGGGCCAGTCACCCGAGCGTACATAACAGACCAGCAAGTTCCATAATGAACGGGTACCCACGCCGTAGGTGGCATCATACTCGTCGATAGATGCGAAAGGCCGATTGGCTAAGACGGTGTTGGCCAACGTAGTTGAATAGCAATGCTCGCTCAGCTGGCTGAATGACGCGTTATTGAGGATCTCAACTCCGCTGACTTCTTCTTCGGCCGTGAAACAGTAATCGGTATAGTCGTAAGTGAAACAGTAGTCACCGACAGGTCCGGGATCTTGACGCCAGGCGGCCAGGGCCTGGTTGAACAGGTTCCAATCGGTGGTCATCGGGTAGCATTCACCGAAACTCGGGCAGCGAGGCACATCGATCCATTGGCCATGTTGGTCGTACCACCATTGGCGGCAAGGGTGCGCTAGCGCTAAACGGTAGGGCAGTGAGTAGCTGTAGCCGCTGACGGACTCGATTACTACCGGTTTGTAATTGTAGGTCCAGACCACTTGCAACTCCTGCCAATCGAGGGCTGCCAGCCAGCGTTCGATCATCACCAGCCGATCGATACCGCTATCGACTTTGGCCCGGATGCGCAGGCGCCAGGCGCCCTGGTCGACTTCGACTACACCTTCTAATGTATAGACATGCGCGTAGGCGATTTCCCCGAAGCTCCACAGCGGAGTGGCCCAGCGATAGAACAGCGGAGTGTTGAAGGGGTCGCCATCCTCTTTGATCCAGTCGGCCATGGCATTGGCATGATCGGTCTGATCACGCAGGTAGTTGCCGGCGGCCGGATCTTTATCCAGATAGACAGGTAGCCCGGTGCCATTCGGTTCGAATTGTCCTGCCTCGCCCCAATCGGCGAAAATAAGATCCTGGCTGATGTCTGAATCCGACTGTTCGAGGCAGGCCGCCCGGCGGATACGTACCGGCTGGCCTTCCCAAGTTCCCGGACTGGCCGGGTCGGGTAGAGTTGTCAAAAGATCAGTAATTGAATCGAAGTGCACGACTTCTCTGGCCGCCGCCAGCCCGATCACATATTCGGGCTCGCCTTCTTCTGAGACCATCCATTCTTGAAGCTTGGCGCTGGTTATCGAGTCGATTACGGTAAGCTGCTGCAGCGATTCATAGGTACCGTTGCTGGTACGATAGGCGACGATGGCCGAAGCGGTCGCAGGACCGATCCCGCCGACTTGCTCGAGTTCGGCCTGGCTGGCCGTGTTCACATCGACCACTTGCGCGTTGGGCGATTGATCGGCGCAGTTGACCGCTCCAGGTGACGAACCCGAGGCACACGGCGAAACTACCCAGTTGTCAGGGGTATCGGCCGCCGCCAGATCCACCCGCTCGGCCGAAAATCCGTCACCGGGATTGAACGGGTTCGAGTAGGTCGACAAGACAGTGCTTCCGTCGGCTGCCAGGAGTGTGATCGGATCATCAGTCGATAATCCGCTTCCGATGGTTGCGTCGTCGGTGGTCAGCAAAACCGCCTCGGCCGGAATAGTGTATGGTTCAGCCAGATCAACATAGCTTTGATCCAGGACAACGCCAATCGCCCCGGCCGCTAAGACGGTTGAGCCTCCTAAGTAACCCTCGATAGTGTCGTTGGCGTCGCCGTCGGTCAGTACGTAACCGGCCAGGTCAATCGCAGTGCTGCCGGTGTTGACGATCTCGACGAACTCGCCCTTGTATTCGTCTAGTGGGTTGGCCATCACCTCGGAGATAACCAGATCGGCATCAACAGGGTCGGGATCGGGGTCGCTGCCTGCGCAATTCGGTCCTCCCGGAGACGAGCCCGAAGCACAAGTCGAGGCGCCCCAGTTGGAGGCTATATCGCCCGAGTCACCCAGGCGTTCTAGCGAGATTCCGTTGCCCGGATTGGCTGGAAATGAACAGGACGAAATAACGGTGACACCGTCGGAGGCCAATAATGTAATCGGGTCGGTGGTTGTCAAACCATTGCCGAGCGTGGTGTTTTCAGGGGCCAGCCAGACGGCCGCGCCTGGAATTGAATAACTGCCCAGGTATTCAGGATCGAGGATCAGGCCGTAGCCGCCGGCCGGAATTACAGTGTTGCTCTGGCCCGGGAAGGCTGCGATTACATCGGTGGCATCTCCGTCTGAAAATATCAGCCCGGCCACGTCGACCGGCTGATTGCCCTGGTTGAAGATTTCGATGAACTCGCCCAGGTCTTCGTCCAGAGGGTTACTCATCACTTCGTTGACAATCAATTGGGGAATATCGATCGGATTGCCACCCGACGAAGCACAGTTGGGACGTCCGGCCGAGTGCTTGTCCGCGCAAGGGCTGGGAATCCAATTGCCCGGAAGATCGGCTTCGAGTGGATCGACTTTCTCGATTGACTGGGCGCTGGTGCTCATCGGGTGGGAAAAGGTCGATATGATTGTGCTGGCATCGCTTGCCAGTAAGCTGACCGGATCGGTCGAGGCCAGCCCGTTGCCTAAGCTGGCATTGGCCACGCTTACTACGACCGGCACGCTGGCATCCAGGTTGTAAGGGGCGCCTTCCATCTGCGGGATAAGGTCGGGGTCGATGATTAGGCCGTATTGACCGGCGCCGAGTTGAGTGCTCTTACCGGCAACTGAGATCAATGCATCGGTCGAATCGCCGTCGGAAAGAATCAGGCCGCTGAGTTCGACCGGATCGTCGCCGTAGTTGAATACTTCGACAAACTCGCCGATGGTTTGCGATTCGGGATTGGCCATTACTTCTGTTATCACCAGGCTGGGTGTTCCGGCCGGGGAGCCGCCTGACGAAATGCAGTTGGCTTTACCCGGCGACAGCCCGCAGGGTGAGGCCGCCCAGTTGTCGGCCTGATCGTCGCCAAAAGAATCGATTCGCTCGGCCGAGATTCCGTTGCCCGGGTCGAAAGGGTGCTGATAGGTGCTGACAATCGAACCAGCCCGAGACAGGCTGATTGGGTCGCTGGTCGACAGGCCCGAGCCCAGAGTGGCATTCGGGACGCTGAGTAGAATCGCTTCGGCCGGGATATCATAACGCTCGGCCAGATTGACGTAGTCGGGGTCCAGCACGACCGCGTAACCGCCGGCCGGCACCAGGGTCGTTCCGTTGGAGAAAGCCTGCAAGACGTCCGTCGAATCACCGTCGTCGAGCACCAAGCCGGCCGCATCGATTTCTGCGCCGGTCGGGTTGTACAGTTCGACGAATTCGCCCTTATATTCGTCGAGCGGGTTGGCCAATACTTCGTTGATTAGCAGATCGTCTCCCTCGCTGATCGCTTGCAGCTCGTAGGCCCCCAGGTCGGGCGCATTGCCGACCGGCCGCAGGTTGCCGTCGAAGTCACTTGTCATGCCTGCCTGACCGACGGCCGCATCGACAGCCGGAGAGTTAGATTTGAGCCGGTAATCTTTGTTGACTGGATCGACGAAGATCGGATCAACCGTCAGATCGCCCTCACCGACTTGCGCATCACCGGCATAGTTTTCGACATTGCCCCAGACCAGGTTGTGGTGGTCGCTCGAACTGGATTCATATCTGTTGATACCGCCATTATTGGAGACGATAATATTGTTCAAAATCTTGTCGTTGTTGAAGGGGCCGGAGACTACTCCTGCTGCGCCGTTGGCCAGCGAGTCGCCAAAGCCGTTGCCGATGATCGTGTTATGCATGACAGCCGGGCCATAAGTCGAGAACAGGATCACACCGGCCTTGGAGTTGTTCAGAACCAGGTTGTTGTACACGTACACCCAGGGGCCGACCTCGCTGAGTTCGATTCCGAACTCGTTTAGGCGGGTTATGTTGTTGTATATCTTGCCCATGTTTTCACCGTCGGCTCCAATGCCCGAACCGAAGCCCTCAACTACATTTCCGTAAATCTCGAACTCTTCGCCGTTGGCCGAGATGCCTATATTCAGGCCTAGCCCCGAGGCGCCCTGGGCGGTCACCTTGAAACCGGTCACCGTGGTTAAATCTGATCCAAAGTAACGGAT
>JAFDKH010000259.1 GCA_019307065.1 Deltaproteobacteria bacterium | reverse complement strand
TGTTTGGCGACGAGACTTACAGCTTGCCTACGGCTCCGGCCCAGGGTGATCGAGCCGGCGATGCCTCCTTCATCAGCATCCAGCTCAAGGCCGGCCTGACCTACCAGGATTTGCTCAACTTCGACGAAGACAACATGGGCAAACTGGTTGAACTGGTCGAATCCTTCTGCTTCCACGAGGTGCCCACCGACGAGTAAATCTTCATAACCAGCTAAATTGCAAAGGCCGCGCACACTCTTGTGCGCGGCCTTTTTTTACCTTTCCCGGGTTGTAGCCTTTTCTTGAAAACCTACGAGGGCCTTGATACGATCGAATTTACCCAAAGGAGGAACGGCTGAGCATCAGGAGAAAGACCGTAGTTACGGTGATTTCAAAAATCACTGAACGACCCGCAGGCCAGGCGGCTTGCCTGGTTGTTATCTATGGTCCCGACCTGGGCAAGAAATACAATCTCGAACAACCAACCATTATCATCGGCCGCTCCTCGAAATGCGATATCCAGGTTGATCAAGAGTCGATTTCCCGTTCGCATGCCAAATTAATCAATGACGGCCAGTCGGTAAAAGTCCGCGACCTGGGCAGTACTAACGGTACTTATGTCAACGACACTCTGGTCGAGGAACTGGCCTTACGCGACGGCGATCTGATCAAGATTGGCAGGACGATTTTCAAGTTCCTCTCCGGCGGCAATATCGAAAACGCCTACCACGAAGAGATCTACCGGCTGACCACAGTCGACGGCCTCACTCAGATTTACAACAAGCGTTATTTTATGGAGAACCTCGAGCGTGAACTGTCCCGTTCGCAGCGCTATGGTCGCGAGTTGTCGTTGTTGATTTACGACATCGATCATTTCAAGAACATCAACGATACGTATGGCCATCTGGCCGGCGACTATGTCCTCAAAGTAATGGCGGCGGCCGTCAGCCAGAAGATTCGCCGCGAAGACTTCCTGGCCCGTTACGGAGGCGAAGAGTTTGCCATCATCCTGCCGGAAATCACTCATGCCAGCGCGATGGTGATGGGAGAGAAGATCCGCAGCCTGGTCGAACAACAGGAGTTCGTTTTCGAAGACACTCAGATTCCGACGACCATCTCGATTGGAGTCGCCACCCTGAATGAAGAGATCAACGAAGGTATCGAGTTGATCAAGCTGGCCGACAAAAATTTATACAAGGCAAAAAAGTCCGGGCGTAACAAGGTCTGCGGTTAGTTGCTGTTCAAGACGCAGTTTGTCTTGTTACAGCAACTTATGCTGACAAAGTCAGTGGTAAATAGGGATTTTGGCTAAACTTCATCCGAACGGATGTTCTCTTTGTTTCAATAACTCATCGGTCATTAGCTGAATTGTCGAGCGGACTTCTTCGGACAGTTGCATAACCGTCAGGGGATCTTCGGCATCTTTGGCTGAGTACTGCTCGTAGCTGATCGGTGTGCCGAACTTGATCATCCATTTACTCGGCAGGGGAATCGCCCCCAGGGGACCCAGCAGGGGGAAGGTCGGGGTAACCGGCAGGTATGGCAGCCCCAGCGGACGGGCCAGCCAGCCGAGTTTGGCCAGCATCGGGTGAATCTCCTCGGCCCCGACAATCGCGACCGGGACAATCGGAGAGCCGGTGCGCAAAGCCAGCTTGATGAATCCGCCCCGGCCGAAACGCTGCAATTTGTAGCGCTTGCGAAACAGCTTGCCGATTCCTTTGACGCCTTCCGGAAATACGACCACCAGTTGCTCGTTCTCCAGCAGCCGGCGAGCATTATCCTGACAAGCCCGCACACCGCCGATCCGGTTCATGAAGGCGCCTAAAAATGGAAAGTGAAACACGAAATCTTCCACCAGGAAACGGACCGGCCGGGATGAGGCATGGTGATTTTCGATAGCCACTTTGAGCATGGCCCCGTCGTAGGGCACCGTGCCGGAGTGGTTACCGACAATCAAAACCCGATTTTGATCGGGAATGTTCTCTATTCCGGAGATATCGACTCGCCAGTAGCTATCGAAAAGAAACTCGAAAAAGGGCTCGACCTTGTCCCAATAGACCGGATCGAATCCGAAAGGATCGACTTCTTCGGCGTGATAGCGCATATATACACGCCCCAGTTTCTCGCCGTAAAAAGAAGGCCGCACAAAACGGGTGGATGACTGTAAAATGTTTTCAGAAGGGTCTTCGGTAGTTTCGGCGCTGCCGAGCAACTCGATTCGATCAATCTCTTTGTCGTCGAACTCTTCCTGGCTCAGTTCCATAGGGTCGTAGAACGCCTCGGGCGGCAAGTTGGGCGGCTTTTTCTTGGGCCGGGCGGACGATTTGCGAGCAATAGCTTGCTTGTTTTTTGCGGCCGCTTGACGTTTGCGTGTGTTAGTTACTCGCTTACGTGTCTTTTTCTTTCTTTCTTGTGCGGCGCCCTTGGATGGTCGCCTGAAGGGGTCTCGTCCCAGAACGGACTTGGTCATTTTAGCGATCCTTTATTGATCCAGGTTACCGAAGACTGGGTTCAGCCGTCCGAGACGGATGAACTCTACTAAGGTCTGGTGAGTAGAGTAGCGCGGTGAAAACCCCATTTTCTTCTTGGCTTTATCGCCATCGGCGACCCAAAGATACCTGATGTAGTCGAGGAGCGAGGTCGGGGTGCTCGAAGCCTGGAAGGCCCACAGGAACCCGCCGACTTTTTCCCAGACACAATGCGGAATCGGGATGCACAGCCGCCCGCCTAGACGCAGAATCGTAGAGAGTGGTAAAACGCCTTCGGCCACGATGTTGTAAGCTCCGGGAAAGTCCTTGTCTACGGCGGTCTTAATAGCTTCGAGCGCGTCAGAGGTGTGCAGAAATTGCATCAGAGGATCGTAACCCATCAGGGTCGGCACGGCGCTTTGCGAGAGCATGCGTGGAATGAATCCATCGACCTTCAGGTCGAGAATGCAGCCCATGCGCAGTACGCTGGCTACAACTTTTGGATGCTTTTGGGAGAACACATTGAACTGTTTCTCGACCTCCACAAGATCGCTAACCAGGGGACAGGCTCGAACGCCCCTGAGCGGATCGGTTTCGCGCAAGAAATTGGGGTTATCGGGACGTGCCCCGTACGACATGGTGCTGCCCAGCATGACCAGCTTGGGTGTTTTAGCCGCCGCTGCGGCGTTCAAGAGATGCATGGTGCCGATGACCTGCAATTCGTGAGCATAAGTCGTGTCGTGCAGGGGATGGGAAAGAAACGCCAGGTGAACCAGAACATCTACTTGATGGGTTTTGAATAAACTCGCCAGATCGTGGCCGGCCTCCGGCATTGTCAAGTCGATCGGGCAAAAGACAGTCTTGCGGCCCGAGGCGCAGGCTGGTTCGCGCACGTCGATAACCAGTATCTTCCGAACCCCGGGATGCGCCTGTAAATGTTCGACAAAGAGCTTGCCCAGATGTTCAGATGCCCCGGTGACCGCAATCACGCGTCCGGCGCCGTCCCTTTTTGATTTTGCTTTCTTTTTAGCCATGCAGACATCTTTAGAGCAAAAAAAAAACATAGTCAACTATGTCCCTGCCAGCCCTACCATTCGCCCCTGGCCTGTGCTATTTTCCGGCAATGTCGCCCAAGATAAAGATTTTACCGTCTGAACTGGTCGATCAGATTGCGGCCGGAGAGGTGGTTGAGCGGCCGGCTTCGGTGGTTAAAGAGCTGGTTGAAAACAGTCTCGATGCCGGATCTTCCCGGGTAACATGCCGGGTGGAGGAGGGCGGCCGAAAACTGGTAAACGTGATTGACAATGGTTTGGGGATGGATCGAGACGATCTTGTCCTGGCCTGCACGCGGCATGCGACCTCGAAGATTATTAAAAGCTCTGATCTCGAGCGAATCGTTACCCTCGGGTTTCGAGGTGAAGCATTGTCGAGTATAGCGGCAGTCAGTCGCATGACAATTACGACTCGTCGCAAAGAAGACAAGGCGGGCACTCGCCTGACTATTGCCGGCGGGTCCCGGGCAGAGCTGGTCGACGTCGGAGCGCCGGTCGGAACAGATGTAAAAGTAGAAGATCTTTTCTTCAACACACCGGCCAGACGCAAATTCTTGCGAACGACCCCGACTGAAATGACTCATATTCAAACCTGGATATCCCGCCTGGGCCTGGCCCGTTCTAATGTGCACTTGATTCTGCAACACGCAAAAAGGACTTTACTCGACGCGCAGGCCACTGACGATCCGGCCCAGAGAACGGCGGCTATCTTGGGGCGTCAGGTATTCGAGCACCTTTATCCGGTCGATTACACCGAGAGCGGCATTAGAATCAGCGGCCTGCTCTCCGATCCCGAGCATACCCGCTCGAATCCGCGTAACATCTACCTGTTTGTCAACGGACGTTTCGTTCGTGATCGTCTGTTGCAGCATGCGCTCCTCAGCGCCTACCTGACAGTCATTCCGCACGGGCGCTATCCGCTAGTCGTCCTCGATCTGCATATCGACCACGGGTCCGTCGATGTGAATGTCCATCCTCAAAAGACCGAGGTGCGCTTTTCCGATACCAACCGCGTTCATCGAGCCCTGAGTTCGGCCGTTGCTGACGTCTTGGCCCGGGCCCCCTGGATGAAATCCACTCGAACTTACCTGATCAAGTCTCAGTCGACGACAGACAGCACGTCCAAAAGCCAGTCGGCCGACCGGGTACGCGATGCATTGGCGCGCTATCACACCTCGATTGGAAAGCAAACCTCGTCGTTCGGCCTGAGAGCCAAGCCGGCGCAAAAGGCTACGGAAGCCGCCCGGCCGGCCGGCGAGGACCTGCCGCTGAGTGAATTGAAGCTTTTGGGGACGCTGTGGAACACATATATTTTCCTGGCCGCGCCGGATGGGTTGCTGGTCGTCGACCAGCATGCGGCGGCCGAGCGGATTACCTTCGAAAGATTGCGGCAGCAGTTCGACAACCGAAAAGTTGCCTCCCAGCGCATGCTGGTGCCGGTTCAGCTCAACCTGGATGGGGCCGCCCTGGCTGGTCTGGAGCGGTATGCCTCTGAAATCGCCGATATGGGCTTCGAGGTGGAGCCATTCGGTCCGACCACAGTCAATATAACCGCGGTGCCGGCGCTTTTAGCGCATGTCCAGCCAACCGCCCTGCTGCTCGATGTACTCGACGAATTCACTGAAACAGGCCGGGATACCTCAGGCCATAGCGCTCGTCTGGAAGTAATTGGCCGCATGGCTTGTCACGCCTCGGTCCGGGCCGGCAAGGCCTTGCCTGAAGCCGAAATCAGAGAGTTGCTTAGGCAACTCGAGCAAGTCGATTTCGCCGGCACCTGTCCACACGGGCGGCCGGTTCTGGTCAGATTCGAAAAATCAGAGGTCGCCCATTGGTTTCACCGGACATAGAGCCACAAGTCTCGATAGTGGTCGTTTGCGGCCCGACCGGTTCGGGTAAAGGCAGCCTGGCGCGTGAGTTGGCCCGACGATGCGATGGTGAAATCATCTCGGCTGACTCGCGAAAAATTTATCGCGGATTCGATATCGGGACAGCCAAGCCTACGCACACCCAACGCGCTTTAGTCGAGCATCACTTAATTGACTGTTGCGACCCCGAGCAGCTGTTTTCAGCGGCGAAGTTTGTAGATGCAGCCGACAAAATCATCGCTGAAATAAAAAATAGAAACCACAATGTTTTTTTGGTCGGTGGAACCGGCTTGTATATCCGCGCCCTTTTACACGGTATCGTCGATACTCCCAGTCGTGATGAAAAACTGCGGGCCGACCTGCTGGACATCGAAGTCGATAATCCCGGGGCGTTGTATCAACAGCTTGCCCTGGTTGATCCCGTCTTGGCTAAGCAACTTAAGCCTTCTGATATGATCCGAATAGTCAGGGCGCTCGAAGTTTATAAGCTTTGCGGGCGGCCCTTGTCTGAGTTCCAGGCTGATCACGGATTTAACCAACGGCGTTACCCGGCCCTTTTGCTTTCACCGAATTGGGAGCGCAAGAAACTATACCAACGGATTAATTCGCGAGTAGAGCATATGCTAAAAGCCGGTTTGCTCGAGGAGGTTAAGAGTTTACTGGCGCGCGGATTGGGGGAGTGTCGCGCATTCAAGACAGTCGGCTACCGCGAATTGAAAGACCATCTGGCCAAGAAGCTGACTTATGAAGAGGCTGTTGAGAAAATAAAGACCGAACACCGTCGCTATTCGCGCCGGCAAGTCGTCTGGTTCAAGGGAATTGCCGATCTCAAGTGGCTGCCGACCCCGGTTGATCTGGATCAAGTCAGTGGGGATGTAAAGCGGTTCTTAACATAAGAACCTTGTCATTCCCGCGAAGGCGGGAATCCAGGTAGCGAAGACTGGATCCCCGATTAAAGCATTCGGGGATAATGAAATGGACCCGCTCCTTTACATTCGGCTTCGTAATGAGCCAAAAATGTAAAAACATTTTTCCACAAAAAGGAGTGGGCCCAATGAGAAACGTTAGCAT
>JAFDKH010000007.1 GCA_019307065.1 Deltaproteobacteria bacterium | reverse complement strand
TACGCAGGCGCCGGACACTTCATCGCAGATTCCTTGGTTGCAGTCGTCATCTTCAGCGCTGCAATCTCTGAGGCTGCCCAGGCAGAGTCCCTGGGCGCACCGATCATTTTCAGTGCAGAACAGACCATCGTCACAAACGGAATTGTCGGGGCTGGTCTCTGTCGAGCAGATGCCTGCTAAGCAAGTGCCTTCCAGGCACGAGTTGAGATCCACGCAGTCTTCATCTGTCTGACAGCTGATGCAACCGGCACCGTCAGTCAGCCCGTCACAGTCATTATCCAATCCGTCGCACCACTCTTGGCCCTGGCGGGTCGGGTGACATTCACAACCATCCGACCAGTCGTTGTTCGCATCGCTCCAGCCGGCCAGGCAAGTGTAATCACACAGCCCGTTTGTGCAGCTCGTCGCAGTTGCCTGCGAGACAGTTGGGCACAGCCCCGCAGGATCGCCGTCGTCGGTGCTGCCGTCGCAGTCGTTGTCGAGATTGTCGCAGGTCTCTACGCCGCCGTTGGTCGGCCGGCAGATCCAGTGCAGCGAAATCGAGACCTCTTGCGGCCCCTGACCTCCGGCCGTAGCAGAAGTACAGCCGCGTAAGATGATATTCGAGTTCTGGTCCAAGGCCTGAGCGAAAAACAGACGCAAGCCCGGACCGATTTGTTGAAGCGGGCGGCTTCCTTCACCGGCGGGATACGAGACCGTAAGCTGATCTTCAATGACGTAGGCCTGACTACCCGGCTGTTCGGACCCGTCGATAAGCGCCTGACAACTGGCACCTGTTCCGGGTTCGATTGCAAAAATCTTAATTTGGCTGGTTTGCTCCTTGGGATTGTCGTCGGACGGGAAGATGATTGTAATCCAGAAACTACCGCCCCCGCTGCAGGCCGGCACCAAAAAAAGGCCAACAAAAATCCATAATCGCAACCAACCCATTTATTCACACCTCACTTGAAGCGGATTCCATAATCAACCGGACCGCTTGACTCGCCCGGCTGAAGGGCCAGGACTGTCCCAACCGTTGCACCGGTTACTACAACGCCGACGGTCGTCCAGAACCACCAGGTTTTATACCAGGCTGGGGCTTGATCCTCTTGGGCCTCATAGGAATTCAGTGAGCCGCCGCTGACTGTTCCGGGATCTCTTATCGGTTGCGCTTTCAAGTTGCCCGTCCTTTTTTTCTACTTTGGCAATTGGGGTCGGGACGCTGAGTTTTACACGAATGCTGAAGGGTTTAATTTTGTTGCCGGTCCGTTTGAGTGCGCCGCCATGTTTATTTGCGGCTTCGAAATAATAATGTACTTGCCTGGCTTTGATTTTGGCCGGCAGCTTGAAACTAATCGCAGTCTTTTTTTTGAGCTTGACGGCCATGCGCTTGGTCTTGGGGTCTCGGTCAGTCCAGAAATACAGCCGGACTGACTTGACCATCTTAAATGGGTCCGACTCGAGCTTGGCTCTCAACTTGAGGCCGGCCAGCACTTCTGTCGCTTTGGGTGAGCGATGAGACAATGAAATTGCCTGGTTTTTATACATCGCCACGGCCTGATAGAAGGGTGCTGCTATTTTGGGTGAGATGTCGTCCGACAGTCTGTAACCGGGGTTGATTACCAAAAGCCTGCTAAAATCCTGAACAGCCGCTGCGGTTTTTCCCATGGCACTCAGGCAGAGACCTCTGATGCGATAAGCGCTTACCAGCTCTTTTGGCCCACTAGCGGGTGACCTGAGAACCCGCTGAGCCATTCTCTTGGCTTTGGTATATTCCATGTCGGTAAAGAGCTGAGTGGCTTTGTCCAGATCGGTGCCGGCCAGAGCCAGGCCCGGCAAAAGAAGCACGAGAAATATTATGCGGCGCATTATCATTGTTTCTCGAAAACAGTTCTTGATGGATACCCAATTAAATAGGTTATCATTAGATTCATCAGGTTTCAACGGGTCAAGGAGTTTCGATGAACAGACAACGCCGAAATGAAATTGAAAATGTTGCCGATTTGCAGAAACAACTCGACAGTCGGACTGATTTAGGCAAGTTCGTTGTTCAAGGAGTCGATCTGACGGGCGTCAGCGGTTTGGAACAGGCCAATTTTCGAGGTTGTATTCTGATTGGTTGCCGCTTCAAGGATATCGACCAGGAGCAAATACTCGGCAAGCAAGGGGCGAGTATCTTTCCTCATTTCGATGACTTACCCTATGAACCCTACCGCAAGAGTCTCTACAGTGTGGCTGAGTTGATGAAAAACGTAAGTGGAGCCGGCTATACCGGCACGCGCGATTTTGCCATCTATGCTCATTCCCACCGGGCCCGTCATCATCCGGGCGGGATCTCCATTAGAGAAGCTCTAGCTCAGAGAATTCATGATCATGCTATCGATGACGCCCTGGCAGAGTTCCTCGAAGATAACGAGTCCAAAGGGGTGATCGGGATCATGGGCGGGCATGGAACACTGCGCTCCGATCCGGTCTTCGAAAAAGTTGCCAGTCTGGCCTGGAAATTGACTCGGGCAGGCTATCTGGTGATCACCGGCGGCGGTCCGGGCGTCATGGAGGCCGCAAATATGGGTGCCTGGTTTGCCGGCCATGACGATCGGGCGACACTTGCCAGCGCGATAAGCGAGTTATCCGTGGCCGATACTTTCAATGGCGGGCATGCCGAAGGCAGCCCGGCTTTCTTGGGAGCCGTGCGGGAATATATCGACAGTGCCGGCAAAGTAATCGAGAAATACAGCGCAGCAGGCCGTCAGCCCGCTGTCAGCATGGCGGTACCTACCTGGTTCTATGGGCACGAGCCGAGCAATTTGTTCAGCAGTGCCGTCGCAAAATATTTTGACAACAGTATTCGCGAAGAAGGTCTTTTGGCCATTGCCAGGGCCGGTGTTATATATGCTCCCGGAAGTGCCGGCACCATGCAGGAGATTTTCCAGGACTTGACCCAAAATCACTACGCCACCTACGCCAGCCGCAGCCCAATGGTGCTCTTCGGGAGCCAGCGCTATCAGGCCGAATATCGTTTGATCGATGACTTTATCAAGGCCAAGGGAATGAGCGAGACCTATGGTGATATGGTTACTTTACTCGATGATGTCGACCAAATCGTTGACTTCATTGGCCGCCATCCAGTTCGTTGCGTTCCCAGGCCTAAACCATTGTACGAGCAGGTCGACCTGGATCAATAACCGCCGGCGGCAGGATTAAGTACTCGGATGGCTTTGAAACGTTGTCAATCAGTTTGGGCCGGAATACTATCATAGGATCATGGCGAGAGACGAACTCGAGCAACTGGGCAGGTATCAGCTGCTGGCCTTGTTAGCCACTGGCGGCATGGCCGAGATCTATCTGGCTCGCCAGACCGGCATAAAAGGGTTCGAGCGACTTGTGGTCATCAAGAGAATTCTGCCACACTTGGCCCGAACCGAACGTTTCGTCGAGATGTTTTTTGATGAGGCGCGTATCGCGGCCCAGCTCAATCATCCCAATATTGTTCAGATCTACGACCTTGGTCAGGAAGAAGACGAATTTTTCATTTCAATGGAGTATCTCGAGGGAGAGAGCCTCGGTTATCTGGTACGCGAAGCTCGCCGTGGCCAGCGGTACATACCGGCTCATTTGTCGGCCGGTATAGTCGCCCAGGTTTGTGACGGCCTCGACTACGCTCACAAGTTTCTAGACGAAGTCGGCCGGCCGATGAGAATTGTTCACCGCGATGTCAGCCCGCACAATATTATTGTCCTGTTTTCCGGGGGCGTGAAACTGGTTGACTTCGGGATTGCCAAGGCAGCCTCCAAGATGCACCAGACCAGAGTCGGCACCATGAAGGGCAAGCTGACCTACATGTCTCCCGAACAGTGCCTGGGTGAGGATGTCGATGCTCGCTCGGATGTTTTTTCTTTGGGAATTGTTTTTTGTGAATTGCTGACCCGACGGCGATTGTTCAAGCGCCAAAATGAAGCGGTCATGATCCAGGCTGTCTTGAACGCGCCCATTCCGCTTGTGCGTGATATTCGACCGGACATCTCGATAGATCTCGAGGCCATCGTTTACCGGTCTTTGCAAAGAGACAGAACCGAAAGATTTCAAACTGCCGGCGAAATGGGAGCGGCCATTCGCGAATGCCTGAGACATCAGGGGGCAGCTGCCGGCATCGCAGAAATCGCTGAGTTTTCCGGCCAGGTTTTTGCTGAGCGGGCCAGAACCAAGCGGCGGCTTTTAGAAGATATAAAAGCCAGCGGGTCCAAGAAGATGTCTCTGCAGGTTCTCAAGCCCGAGACTGATGAGTCATTGCCGTCTAGCTCGCAAACCGGCGAGGAAATCTCAGATGCCGTTGCCGAATTGGAACGGCCGACCCAAAAACATAAACGCCCAATTAAAGGCCGGGATAAGCCGGGTGGCAGTCCGAGTTGGCAAAATGCACTCAAGATTGGACTGCCGATCTTTATTGTGGTTTGCATTGTGGTGCTTTGGTGGATGAGCGGTAAGAGACACCAAGATATTACCCCGCCGACTAACCATCCGCTGCACACGCCGCAAGCGTTTGAAAAGCCCGATAAAGATGCCCAGGTGCCGTTGACCGACCCCGACGGCAAGCTAGACGAAGGTGGCGACCCGGAAATAGCCGGGCCGAGTGGTGTCAATCCAACCCTGCTGTCGGTCGCCTCGATCCCGGCTGGCTGCCAGGTTGAAATTGATGGGGTCGATGTTCCCGGTCTGACACCGCTTAGCGAGGTGGCCGTTGAACCAACAACCAAGCACCTGATCAGTGTTCGCTGTAAAAAGTACAAGCAGGATGTCAAATACGTGGCCGGTCGACCGGGTGAAAAGGTTGCGGTTGAGTTCAAGCTCAAAAAAATCGCTCGTCCCAAACCAACGATGGGTACTTTACGGCTCAATACGGTGCCCTGGAGTGAGGTCTATTTGGGCAAACGCAAGCTGGGGATGACCCCGCTTCTGGGTGTAAAGCTACCGGTCGGAAAGCACACACTGAAGGCAACCAATAAAAGCCGCGGATTGGAAAAAAAGATCAAGATCACTATTCGACCCGGCAAGACAACCACCCTGCGGGTGAAGCTGGACAAGTAGGGCAGGCCCAGCCGGGCTAGAACTGTTGAATTATGATGACGATCGGGCCATCGATGCTGGGTTATTCTATGGGGTACAAAGGTCAAAGTCTGATATAGCGGAACTCTTATACAGCCAGCCAAAGATGAGATACGGTAATTGGACAAGCAGTGCCATGGCTTCCAAGGTACTTAAATATTCTTTTGTGGACGGATTGATAAAGGGTATGTACTCCAACCTGGTAATGGCTCTTTGTATTAAAATATGAGTCATACTTCACATTACCAAGAACAGAGGCAAGTTTACCAAATGAATATGACTTTTCTACATACCCGACCATAAGTGCTTGCTGCATTGCCCATGCATAATCTCCCCTGACAAAACGGATCAGGCCTTTTTTGCAATAGCATGAATAGACAGCATGTTTTGTGTCAACCGGTTTGCATTCTACGAATAAACCATCCTGCTCAGATAGAACAGGCAAATCCTCTCGCTTAAGATCGAAGAAAATATCCGGCATTTTATCGGGGTGTTTTTTATTGAAATTGGTGATTTTAGGTTCTCGTATAACCTTGCCAAAGAATATTTTATTAAATCCCTCAATTTCACCGTTTTTGCGCAGACGACTTTCGATGATTTCAACGAGATTTTCGGTAATGGTGTCTTCTTTTGCTTTCTTTAGATTGAATCCGGATGGAGGATGGTTGATGAGTAGTTGCCATGCATTTCTGAACACCTTGCAAACAAGTATAATTGTCCGGTCGTTTATGGGAGGGTGTGGCAGATCGAATTTAATGCCTTCGGTAAAGAACCCAATAGACATTAGCTTCTCTTTATCGGAAATGCGTCAAGATGACTCCGCACAATGTCCAGAGCACAGAGGCGGGCACGACTGAGAGTCCAATAGCGATACTGCCCCAGAACTCCAATTACTAGATAATCTTTCCCGTGTATAATTGCGCGGCTGCAACCTGATTTATTCGCTTCTTTGATGACTTGAGAAATCAGCTTGTCACTATCGCGTATAATCTTCTGGGCTGGCGGTTTTGTTGACACAAAAAAGAATTTCCATGGGCAATGCGATTCAGGTTCACTATTGTTGGTTTCTTTAATTGTTACCGCCTCGCCGGTCACTTCGAACGAAGGAGCGAGAAGTTGCCGCAGCTCAGAATAGAAAGTATCTCGCTCGTCTCGCGAGGGGACCGCATTAGCACGAGAACGCGACTTTTTAAATGGTGCGGAAACGTTAAGTGTATCCTCAATAACCTGTCGGTCATATTTGTCCATGGCGTAGAGATTAAAGATGAAATTATTGATTTTCTCCCACGGTTTCTTTTTCGATGTTTCAAGCTGTATGGATAGATCTTCAGCAAGCTTCAGTTGTTGCTCCGATAATTTTTCAATATTCGGAAACGGAAAGTTTGCGATATTGTCTTTTAAGAAAGTTCTCCTTTCAGCTCCCATTCTTGAGCTGGTCATCAACACATGATACGCGTAAAGCCTTGAATGGGTTATAAGATGTAATAGAGAAATAAGCGGATTTGGGGAATCTAATCCATATGCAGAAAATCCGTAGTAGCTTTGTCGAAAAACAACAGGGCTGTGAATTACCCAAGATTTTGGATAATCTTTCGATTCCCCAGGAGATTGAGGAATTATCAACATTGGGGGTTTGTACAACTCGGGGCTTCTGGGCATGTGTGCTTCAGTGCTAACAAACTTTGATAATTTTTCTGTATTCACATGAAAGCATTTTTTCGCAGGTGGTGTAAAATCGGGAAGCCCGTGCATAAAATCAGCAGTCTTCTGTGGCAACCCCGGAGAGCGATTATATCCAAGCCCAGAATATAAGCCCTTTTCATCCCAATACGAATTAACAGTGGAATAATTCAGTTTGTCCAGTTTGTTGACAACCTCCAAATCCAGAGTTGTCCCCATAGCGATAGTCTTCAAAAACCAAGAACATTCTAAAATTTGTTGAATCGCTACAGGCTGAGCAGATTGGTAGTCAATTCGAACACGTCCCTCCTCATTTAAATGCTGCTCAAAATGAGGAGTAACAAAATGAAAGCAATGGTTTTGGGCGGGAACGGAATTGCGGGCGAAAAAAAGCATAAAGGGTTGATTCATCCCTGGCCAGACCTCTGTGTCAGAGAGATTGGAGCCATTTAGAATCCCGGTAATTGTTATGCCGTGTAAAATGGCATTAAAAGCCCGAACTCCCGGTTCGGTTTGTTTCAGGAAGATACGACTAGGCAATGCCATCGCGATAATTGCGTCAGGCTTTGCCCACTGTGCCGCTGCCCATAAAAACGGAAGGTCGGGGTCATTATCCGGGTTGTTGTAATCTTTGGCAATATCTACAAGCCCGCGATCTCTCATTGCCCGTTTGCACAACTCTGTGAACACAGCATTGTGAGTTCTGTTAGTGGCCCTATCACCTCTAAGGCGACTCCATGGCGGGTTGCCAATAACAAGGTCAAATTGACCGGTGAAATCCGAAGACAGGTCGGGGCGCAGACTTCCGAGCACAAACGCTTTTATGTCCCTTTCGTTCTTTCGCCTGTGATTAAACAGTACTTTATCTTTCAATGGCTTAGGAAACTTCAGGCTTTTTGGTGGCCGAGGGGAATCGTTTAACTCGATAGCTGTAATATACAGGGATAGGGCGGTCAATCGCAACGCTGACTCGCTGACATCAAAACCACAAAGCTGATTGTATAGAATAGACTGGATTGTCTTGGTATTGGGTCTTTTCTTGTCGGATTTCCATCGCGCTGCAAAGAGCTTTCTGAATGCCAAAATGAGGAATATGCCTGCACCGCAGCTAGGATCCAGAATCCTTGCGGACCGTTTGTCTGCAATATTCTCAAAAGCATCGTCGACCAAGTAACGGGCAATATTCTTCGGGGTGTAATAGACGCTGGTTGCTGTGGCCTGTTGTCCATCCCACTCGCGACTGAAGTTCTCGTATACCTGACTAAGAACCCCAATAGGAATATGGGAAAAGTCGAGATCCCGCCAGTCAATCTGTAGTTGGAGCTGGAAGTTGCCTTGACCAATGTGTTCCCACCCTTCAATGATCGCTTGGAGGTGCCGGAATAATTCTCCATCAGTTTGCGCGTCAGCCTGCTTGAGTACTTTATGGTATGAACCTGAGAGAGGCAGTAGATCGCCGTTGAAGGTATCATCCAGCCACCGGCAGGTTGCCAGACAATTCTTCTTGTTGCTAAAGCAGTCACTGGATCGATTTGCGTCAGGGCAAATACTTGAAAGTTCACGTTGAAAGATGATTTTGCGATCCAATAAAAATCTAAAAAATAATGCCCGACCAAGGAAGGAAAGAACGTCCAGAGGATTTAGCCCATATTTTCCGATTAGGCGTTGCGATGACTCTGTCATCAATTTACGAATTGTATTAAATACGTAATCTGAGGCCTCGGGATGGCCTTTAAGGGAAAAGCCGCCATTCACAATGCTTTGAAAGAACTGGCGAGCTTCCGGCGCATCTTTTTTGATCCTGCGAGTCTCTCCTCTTTTTAAAACAGAACGATCCAGATTCACAGGATACACATTTAATTCACCGGGAGACAAAAAACCCAAGTAAGCGCTCTCTCCGCGATTTGCCAACAACTGCTGAAGCTTTAAGACTGTCTTGTCGTCTGCATTTCTTTTCTTAGTGCCATCTACAATGTACAGTAAAGGCCTGGATTGGAATTCTGCAACAGCATCAACCTTCAGTTTTTTATCAGGGGAGATTTTCAGCAGGTCGAGGTAATCTAAATGCCTTGGTGTTGGCTTGTCATTCAAGGGGACAACATCGTAGCAGCCAAATTTTTTCGCAGAATTGACAATGTTCATGAGCAACTCCAATAGCCGGCACTACGCACAATTCCCTGATATCGGTTTACTGCGCTGGGGCTCTCAATGCCGACCTTATTACATATACTCATGATGTCTGACATTTCAAATGGAGCTTGATGGCAGACAAGCTCACTATAATGTTGCCTTTTGGAAAAATAGAATAAAAACAGCTCCAATTTCGACACGGTTTCTCATTATTAGAATTGAAACACCACTAATCATAGATTCAGGAAAATATCCCCTATTTCAAAATGAATCTTCTTCGACAAACAAGCTTTTCTGCGAAGATACGATCGATAGTGTAATCATAGGCTCATCAGCATCGTTGTGGCAATTGTTTACGGGACAACCACCTCCTCTGTAAACTGACTTACCATCTCAAACATATCAGGTTACTCGGTCAAGAAACAGGAAAAATCCTATCTCATGTGTGGAATCATGAACTATATTCCGAAAACCAAAGTGATATGAAAACGGCGTGAAAAAGACGGTGTTATTCGCCAGTCAAAGCCAATCGAGATGCCGAATACGGGCCATTGTATATTCACCCGGGTTCGAACAAAGGCAGTCCGCTCGGGAAGAAAGTCTCCGCCGATTCCCAAGCCGAATCCCAAAGAAGGTATGATAAAAACAAAATTGGGAGTAGCCGCGGCGACCTCAGCGCAAAAGGCCAGGTCGCCGATAGTAGAACCCTCGACAACTAAAGACCCATAAAGATAGCGCTGAAAAAAGAAGTCGGCCCCAATCCGGCCCAATCCCGCCCAGGTTGTGCCGACCTGGGAACCACCGAATTCGGTTGTCAGCCCGGCGAACCCGAAGGAGCTTTTCTCGAAAAAAACTCCGGCATATTGATACCCGCGGGGCGGTTTCCAGCTGACCGGATTGCCGTGTTCAGTAGCAATAGCCGCCCGCAGGCCGGGACTTGGCTGGAAGTCGGGATCATTCTCAACGGCAACTGGTGTTTCATTCTGGCCAGGCAGATCTCGATCGTTCCAGACGGTCAAACGGTAGTCATGCCGGAAAGAGCCGCGCGTATTAATTGTCGGAATCGCTGCAGGTTGCCTGCCCGCCTTCGGGATTCTCAGGTTGAATCCGCCGAAACCACCCGCCCCGATCTTACCCAGTAGCAGGTGTTTGGCGCTCAGGCCCTGGATCACAAAAGGACCATCACCGTTCCAGGTTGAAATCCAGGCAAAGAAACTCGTGCTGACTTTAACTGAGCCGGGAGGGCTCGGAAAACAAACCGCTCCCTGGGAGAGTTTACTGTCTTTCGGGCAGTTGATTGGTTTCAGCTCTGCTCCGTCCGGTGCGAGACGGATTACAATTTCATGGTTGTCTGAATTTGGAGATATATCGCGCGGGAAGAAAACCAATCCGCCCGGGCAGCCGGCCTGACCAATTTCAAAGGTTTGGGAAACCCGGCAATGGTTAGCGTTGTCGCAAAAGACTTCAACTTCCGGATTGACCAACCGGCACCTGTCAGGATCGACGGGGGCTACCAGGCTCCAGGCCGGCCAGCTCCGCCAGGGATCGGGTCGACTGGCCGGTGTGGCCATCGCGGGCAGGGACAGCATCAGGCTTAGTAGGCAAAGTTGTGTTTTCAAATGGCGTTCCGGGTGCAGGTTTTCAACAAGAAAATTATATTGACCACTCCAGGCCGAGTTCTTTGAGCTTGCCGGAGGATGGGTTGCCGGTTTGGGGGTCCCAGCCGATCATGTTGAAATAGTTATCCAGCATTTCAGCGAAGCTGTCACGATCTACATGTTTGCCCTTGCTCGGTCCGTCGGGCAGGGGCTCGAAGACTCTGGCCGGCAAGCAATCATGCTCTCTTGTGAAGCCGCGCTTGGCATTCAGCTGCCGCATCAGGTTGACCCGGCGCTCGCCGGCTTTCATCAATTCAAAGAAAGTACAATCCCAGCCGGTGGTGAATCTAAGCAAGTCTTCAAGTTCACGATAAGTAAACAAGTTGCCCGGACCCCAGCAAAACATACACAGGCATAGCGAATCGAGCAGGCTGTAGTAAAATTGGGAATTGATCGTCATGCGCACTTTTGCCAGGTTAGTCGAGTCGCGATCTCCCTGGCCGACAATACCCAGGCCCAGGCAATCATCCCCGCCGGCATCCAGCAGCCAATCGTGTTCACAAGATTGGTGGTCGGGGCCGATCGGACAGACCGCGTACATGAGAGCCTGCGACGGTTTGACCTGCGGCATGTGCACAGCCAGCCCCTGGTTTTTAACGTGGATCGCCAAGTCTTTAGTCGCCTTGCCGAATTTTTCAACGGCTGCATTAAACCCTTCAGCCAGAATGTCGCCGATGCCTTCCCGCTGGCCTGTTTTTTCTATCAGTTTAAAGAGGCCTTCGGGTTTGGAAAAACCGAGGGCAACTCCATCAATTTCATTATCCGAGATGAGTCCTTTTTCCAGGCATTCGAAGACATAACCGGCCAGACCGCCCATGCTAATGGTGTCTATTCCATACTCACCACATAGCTGGTTGGCCCGGGCAACCGCGGCCGGATCGGTAATGTCCAAGTTAGATCCCAAAAGGCCCAGGGTTTCAAACTCGGGACCGCCGAGATCTTCCGAAAGCGGATAGGGTTTGTCGGCTTTGACTCTTTTTCGACAACGTACCGCACAACCGAAACAAGTCGTGCCGCCTGCCCCGAGATCGGCAGCGTAAGTCTCCCCGCTAAGTTGCATGTACTCGGTAGTGAACCCCTTGGAATAATTGTGGGTCGCGAAATTGCCGCTCTCGGCCTGAAAACCAACCACGCCGGGAGTCCCGTACTTTTGCAAGGTGGCCGGAAAGGCCGCGTCGGGAATTGCCTTGGCGGCTTTTTGAGCGAGGCGCTTGAGGCCCTCGGGATCGGCGAAGTTCAAGTCGTTTTGGCCGCGGACTGCCACGGCTCTGAGGTTTTTGGACCCGAAGACTGCACCCAGCCCGGTGCGTCCGGCAACATCGTTGCGGTCGACCATCAAGCAGGCGAAGCGTACGAGTTTTTCACCAGCCGGGCCGCACTGAATGATGCTCCAACCCTTGCCTTCGAGCTCTGAATCAAAACTATCGAGCAGCGCACTTGTTTTAGAGCCGCTTAGATGACCGGCATTTCTAATCTGGACTTGACCGCCGTCGATCCACAAGTATACCAATCTGTCAGCCCGGCCGGTGATCACCAGCGCATCATAACCGGCCCGTTTAATCATCGGCCCGATGGCTCCACCTGCCTGACTGTCGCCAACCATGCCGGTCAGAGGGGAAAGTGCCGTAACGCTGCAGCGGCTGACTCCGCTGACCGCGGCCCCGGTTGTAACACCCGGCGCGATACACAGAACGTTTTCGGGATCGAGCGGATCTGTCTGGGCGGTTGTTTCCTTGTGCAAATAAAACGTGCCGATCGCCCCGCCCCCAAGATAGGCCCGCAAAAACTCGGCTTCGACAGGGACCTTTTCGGTTTTTTCGTTGGTTAAGTCAATCCTGAGTACAGTTCCGTTGTATCCATTAGCCATCATATTCCCCTCTATTCGGCGCCGGCCGGCGGCTCGAGCAGCCGTCGTCTAACCAGGGCCAGGGCGGTATAAGCTGAAAGCCTGCGCACATATTCTCTATTTCTAAAACCAAAAGAACGAAGTTTGGTTTCGGTACCAGTCTTATCACTAATAGCAAAATGCACTGTTCCGACCGGCTTGTCGTCGGTGCCCCCGTCCGGCCCGGCAATTCCGGTTATGGCCAGACTGATATCGGCCCCGGACAGTCGTCGAACTCCCTCGGCCATCTCTTTGGAGCAAGCCGCGCTGACTGCCCCGTCGTGTTCGAGAGTTTCGGCTGTTACGCCGAGTAGCTTAGCTTTCATCTCGTTGATGTAAGTTACCATTGAGAGAAGAAACGTAGCCGACGAACCCGGGACATCGGTTAGAAGCTTGCCAACCAACCCTCCGGTGCAGCTCTCGGCCACGGCCAGGGTCATGTTCTTAGCCTGTAAAAGATCAAGCAAGGCTGCCGGCAAGGAGGTGTCTCCACTGGCAAAAATCAGATCTCCCAGTTTCTCTCTGGCAGCCAGCTCGGCCTGGTCGAGAATCGTCTCAACATCTTGGCTGGTTGCTCCTTGAGCGCGCAGCTTGATCTGGATTTCAGGGAAAGCTGCCCGGAACCCAACCGATAATCCAGGAATTGAAGCGGCCATGTCGCCCAGGGCATTCTCGACTAAACCCTCTCCTTTGCCGAATAGCCTGAGCATACGCACACCCGTATTTTTGGAATCGGAGCGTGAGTTCCTGATCTCGATTAACTTGGCCAGAACCGGGCCCGCCAGCATGGGTTTATACTCCCTGGGCGGTCCGGGCAGGCAGAACAACCAAGCCGGCTGCATTTGAACGATTATACCCGGAGCAGTTCCCAGTGGATTAGACAGGACCTGGGCCCCTTCGGGGATTCGGGCCTGGCGCTCCTGGTTGTCGGTCCATTTCAAGCCCAGCATAGAAAACTTATTCTTGAGATCTTCTAATACATCCTGGTTGACAACCAGGTCGACAGCCGAAGTTGCCGCTGCAGCTTCGGCGGTGATGTCGTCGCGAGTGGGGCCAAGCCCGCCGCAACAAATCACGGCATCGGCCTCAGATAAGGCTGACTTAAAAACAGATATCAATTCATCGAGATTGTCGCCGACTGTGTAGTGCCGGCCGATCGAGAAGCCGTGATCGGCAAGAAGCGAAGCTGCGTAGGAGGCGTTTGTGTCCAGCACTTCGCCAAGTAATATCTCGTCACCGGTGCTGACTAGACTAACCCTCATGAAACTAATAAGCCTTGGAAAAAACAACTCGTTGGCGTGAGTCTTTACCGCAGAAAGGGCACTTGCCTTTTTCTTCTTTTGCGTCAAGCGGGATGCAGCGAATGGTTGCCTTGGTTTCGTTTTGAATGCGCAGCTCACATTCAGTTTCACCACACCAGTGGGCATTCAAAAATCCGCCGGGCTGGTTGAGTTTTTCGATAAATGAAGCTTGGTCGTCCACGTTGAAGGTGAATTCTTCACGCATAGCTTTGGCCCGTTCGAAGAGGTTCTTCTGGATATCTTCGAGAACATCAATGACCTTGGCTTTGAGTTCGGCTCGAGGCACGAATGACTTTTCTCCGGTGTCTCTTCTTACAATCACGGCCTGGTTGTTTTCCAGATCACGCGGTCCCAGTTCGATTCTGATCGGGATACCCCGGTTCTCCCAGTGGTGATATTTTCGGCCCGGGCTGAGATTCGGCCGGTCGTCGACGATAACAGATCGGCCAAGTTCCAACTCCTGGCTCAGTTTTTGGGCTTCTGAGTTGATTGCTGATGGATCTGTTTTCTTGCCGGGAATTGGAACTACCACGACCTTGGTTGCCGCGATCCGGGGCGGTAAGACCAACCCGCGGTCGTCGGAATGAGTCATGATCACCGCACCGATCAAACGGGTACTGACGCCCCAACTGGTGGCCCAAACCAGTTGACGCTGACCGGATTCGTCTTGGAAAGTGACATCAAAGGCTTTGGCAAAGTTTTGGCCCAGGTTATGCGAGGTTCCTGCTTGTAGGGCCCGATGATCCTGCATCATGGCTTCAATGCAGTATGTGCGCACAGCCCCGGCGAACTTCTCTTTTTCGGATTTTAGTCCCTCGATAACCGGAATCGCCAGGTAATCTTCGGCCAGGCGCCGATAAACCTGCAGCATCTGTCTGGTCTCGGCCTCGGCCTCTTCTTCGGTGGCATGCGCGGTGTGCCCTTCTTGCCACAAGAACTCCGTTGTCCGCAGAAACAAACGAGTGCGCATTTCCCAGCGAACAACATTGGCCCATTGATTGATCAAGATTGGCAGATCTCGGTGCGAAGAAATCCACTTCTTGTACATACTCCAGATGATGGTTTCTGAAGTCGGGCGAATATATAACGGCTCTTCTAAGCGGCTGCCGCCCCCGTGCGTTACCACGGCGCATTCGGGTGCAAAGCCTTCAACATGCTCGGCTTCTTTCTTCATAAAGGATTCGGGTATCAGCAATGGGAAATAGGCGTTGACATGACCAGTGTCCTTGAACATCGAGTCCAGAATTTGCTGGATATTCTCCCATAGCGCGTATCCGTTTGGCCTGATGACCATGCAGCCCTTGACCGGAGAATGATCGGCAAGCTTAGCCGCCTGGATAACGTCGAGGTACCATTGGTTGTAATCTTTATCCCGAGGAGTAATTCCTGATTGCATACTCACTGCTCCTGTTGAGGTTAGAGTTCAGTGAAAAACGTATAATGCTGCAACGACGAGTAAACCAATTAAACATACTATGCCAATTATTATGGCAACCGGGTCGGGCTCGAGACGTTGGCTAAGCAGCCTGACGGATTCCAGATCTTTACCTTCCAGGTCCTTCGACAGTTCTTCAATTTCATCGCCAGCCAGTCTGAAATCCCCGGTTTTCATGGTTTTTACGATTTGCAACCTGGCCTGGGTAATCGGATCAAGTTGTTGCAGCGAGTCTGCCTCGGCTTCGCTATTGGCCTGATTGACCGGATTGTCGGTGGTTTCTTCCATGGCCGTGAGAATACGACCTAAAAGCTCTGCAGGTCAATACTCCCAAAATCCAAGCTGGTTTGAAACCCTGACGTAAATGGCATAGGGCGCGCAGAATTGAAAGACCTTTTCTGGCTCGTTTTGTTCTTTGGTTAGATCCCCAAAAGCTATAAACCATGCAACTTTCTCGGGATTGAACCCATTCATTTCATTTTCGGGCTTGGCATCTTGTTTGCACGGATTGAAGTAAATCGTTCACAGGAGGGTTAGTCATGCTCGAACCGGTTTCAACAGAACCGACTACCAATTCGGACGAAAAGGCAGCAAAACCCAAGATGGTAAATTGTTTCGTGTGTAAACAACAAGTTGGTCAGGCTAGCGCCCGACAGATGACACACTCGAAGGAGAAAAAAGTATGGGTCTGTGAGGCACACCTGAAAAAATAAACCCGCACATGATATATATCCATAATAACAACATGTTACATAGCATACATTAAGTAATACATCCAGTTTCTGCTCGTTGTTTACAAAATAGTGTCTGTTTTTTATACACCGCTAGATAAGACAAGTACTTCAATCCTGCTTCTTTGCCAAATAACAACTAAAAATCAAATAGATATAAAACAAGAGGGTCTCTTGAGTTTGTGCGGTCACTA
Source organism: Deltaproteobacteria bacterium (assembly GCA_019307065.1). Lineage (GTDB taxonomy): Bacteria > Myxococcota > B64-G9 > B64-G9 > B64-G9 > JAFDKH01. The sequence goes on along the minus strand of JAFDKH010000007.1, from coordinate 37,999 downwards.
CATCATGGGGTGTACATAATTTGTATACCATATTCTGGGGTATGGCCACTATCTGGACGATTTTCCGGAATAAAATCGGTGAATTTCTTGACACATCAGGGTAGTTGGAGGACTATCCAAAAAGTGGGAAAAAGTGGTAAGCCGTGCCTTTTTAAGGCACTGCGTGTTAAGTCTCGGAACCGGGTGGTAAAATGTTCACGGGTCGCTTCGGACATACAATTGATGCAAAAGGTCGGGTCAGTATTCCCTCCAGATTCAGGGAAATACTTTCCTCCAGCTACTCTGACGAGCGACTAATAATTACTTCATTTGTTGATCCTTGTTTGATTGCCTACCCAATAACCGAGTGGCGGGCTTTCGAGCAAAAAATACGCAGTCTGCCCCGGTTTGATCCCAGAGTTATGCAAGTCAAACGGGTACTTATTTCCGGTGCGACCGAGGTCCCGATCGATAAGAACGGGAGAGTGTTGATTCCTCCCGTTTTACGTGAGTTTGCCGGACTCAAGCGGGAAGTGATTTGGGCCGGAATGGTCGACACGATTGAGATTTGGTCCAAAGACAACTGGGAGCGGATGTTTGAAAAGGCCAGGGGTAACATTGCCGACCTGGGTGGAGCTCTGGGCGACCTGGGACTCTAGCCGTTAGAGATGCAAGCAAGGCCGGATGCGCGTCCGGCCGCCCCCGGGCTTTGCAAGCCCAAGGATGCCAGGAGGGAAAACCAGGTGCCCGATCAACTTCACCAGCCGGTGATGCCTGAACAGGTCATAAAGTTTCTCAACCCCCAAACTGGCGGCAAGTATGTCGATCTGACGCTAGGTCTAGGCGGCCACGCGCGACGCATTCTCGAGTGTTCCGCCCCGGATGGCGTATTGCTCGGAGTTGACCGCGATCCCGAGGCAATCCGACGAGCAAAAAAAACTCTCGAGCCATTTCGTAAACGCTTGAAGATAATTCACGGCAGGTTTTCCGAACTTGATGTTCATCTCAACAATATTGGCTGGTCTCAAGTCGATGGCATGTTGGCCGATCTGGGAGTTTCTTCGTTGCAGCTTCAAGACGCCCAACGCGGATTCAGTTTTCAAAATGCCGGTCCCCTGGACATGCGTATGGATCCTGGTCTTGATGAATCGCTCATGACTCGCCTTGCTCGAATGGACGAAGTTGCTCTGGCTGATGTTCTCAAGCGCTTCGGGGAAGTACGTCGGGCCCGAGTCATTGCCCGCAGAATACTTAGATCGATCAAGGAAGATCCACTGATGGATACCGTGGAGCTGGCCAGGATTGCATCGGAAGGAAGACGTAAAGGCAGGATTCACCCCGCCACTCGAGTGTTTATGGCGTTACGCATGATGGTTAATCGCGAACAAGAAGAACTTCGCGCTTTACTGGATTCATTACCCGATCCACTAAAACCCGGTGGACGGGTAGTTTTCATCTCGTTCCATAGCCTCGAGGATCGGCTGGTCAAACAACGCTTGAGAGATCTCGAAGGAATTTGCACTTGTCCGCCCGGGTTGCCCAAGTGTTGCTGTGGTGTGCGTCCGTTGATGCGTGTGATCACTCGCCGGCCGGTAATACCCGAGCAAGCCGAACTCGACAGAAATCCGCGTGCCCGGAGTGCACGCTTGAGAATGGCCGAACGTTTAGCGGCCTGAGAGAAGAATGCCGCGCAAAGCTAAAAAGAAGAAACCGATCAAGTCGCCATCAAGACGGCGCCGATCATCCTGGAACGCCGGATGGACTGCCGGCGTGATCGTCATCCTGGCCTTTACATTTGCGGCAGTTGTACACGTACGTTCGAAACTGGTTGTTGTTGAACTCGGCTACCAGCTGTCCAGAGCAGCCAGCAAACATCAAGAGCTGTTGACCGAATCGAGAAAACTGAAGCTGGAAGTTGCCACATTGCGAAACCCGCGACGGCTGCGCAAACTGGCTATAGAAGAGTTGGGTTTGATCGAACCCAGTCCATCCCAGATTTTGCGAACCAAAAATAGTGTTGGAAAAGTAGCTGCGACAGCTTTGGGTTCATTGAAGAAGGTTAATTAATATGCCGGACTGGAAACATACGCGCTGGATGAAAATAAGATTGCTTGCGGCGGTGACTGTCTTGGTGATCTGTTCGGGGTTCGTGCTATACAGGATCTGGACGCTGCAAGTCAAACAGTCCGACTGGTTGCGCGAGCTTTCCCGCGCGCAGTATCTCAAAGACATCACTCTTGAACCTATGCGCGGACCTATAGTCGATCGTAACGGGGCACCTCTGGCCGTATCCTTGATGACCGATTCGATTTTTGCAATGCCGACTGAGATAAATGATCACCGTTCGACCGCCAAGAAGCTGGCTGAAGTCCTGGGGCTCGATCGCAAGCGAGCAGATCGGCTAGTTGCCAAGTTGACCAATCGCAAGCACTTTACCTGGATCAAGCGCAGACTGCCTCAAAAAGAAGCCCAACGAGTACGCGCCTTGAATCTGGACGGTGTTCATTTCACTCGCGAGAGCCGGCGTTTCTATCCGGCTCGAGAGTTGGCCGGATCAGTAATCGGGTTTGCCGGAGACGGTCGCGGACTGGAAGGTATCGAACTATTGTTCGATGGGCAGCTCAAGGGCTCGACTATTATGGCTCAGGGACTCCGCGATGCACACAACAACCTGCTCTACGCCGATGGAGTCGGCCACCAGGAGTCGGGTTACGGGGGCGGTGTTGTTCTGACTATCGACGGAACAATCCAGGAGATTGCTGAAACCGAGTTGGAACGAACCGTGATTAGCATGAGCGCCAAATCGGGCACTGTTATTGTCATGGAGCCGGCTACTGGCGAGATCTTGGCGATTGCCAACTCTCCCAATTTCAACCCCAACACTTTCTGGAAATTCAAGGCCTCCAGTTTTCGTAATCGGGCGGTGACCGATTGTTATGAACCGGGCTCGACCCTGAAAATGTTCACCATGGCGGCTGCCCTGCAGGCAAAGGTGATTGAGCTTAGCGAAAAAATAGATTGTCAGCGGGGAAGTCTCAGGATCGGCACAAATACAATTCACGATTCCCACCGGGGCGGCTTTGCACTGCTTACTCCCGGCGAAATCCTGATGAACTCCAGCAATATCGGCATAGCCATCATTGGCGCCCGGCTTGGTCGTCAAAAACTCCACAGTTCTCTGAGCCGTTTTGGTTTTGGACGTAAAACAGGTGTGGATCTCCCCGGCGAGACGCGTTGTAAATTGCGCCCGGCCCAATCATGGTCGGAAGTAGGTCTGGCAACGATCTCTTTCGGTCAAGGTATTAGCGTAACCCCACTACAAATTATCACCGGCTTGTGTTCGATCGCCAACGGCGGGGTCTGGATGCGACCTCTGATCGTAAAAGAAATCAGGGGACCGACCAACGAACAAATCCAGCAGTTCAATCCAGAGCCGGCCGGGCGTGTAATCGAACCCGAAGTCGCTCGTGAAATAACTCGTATGTTGGTCAGAGTTACCGAACCGGGTGGCACGGGAACGGCTGCTTCCATCCCTGGATTCAAGGTGGCCGGAAAGACAGGCACCGCCCAGAAAGTTGATCCGATCGCGGGTGGCTACTCGGCCGACAAGCGAGTAGCCTCTTTCATGGGATTCGTCCCGGCCGAGCAGCCCCGGATCGCAGTCCTGGTAGTAATCGACGAACCCACCCAAAGTCCCTACGGCGGGGTTGTGGCTGCCCCGGCTTTTGCCCGAATCGCCGATGCCTGTCTGAGATATCTGGGCGTTTTTCCGGAAGGTGTAGTTGCGCAGTCGAAGACGCCGGCTTCCGAGTTGCCCAGCAAGTCTTTAAAGTCTGCCGATCTGGCAGCGGCTGAAGCATTTGTTGAAAGCAATGCCGATCAAATTGATGGTTCAGCCTCAGATGCAGCCGACGGCCGACTCCCCGATTTGCGTGGGTTGTCGGTGCGTCAGGCGGTTGGTCAACTTTCGGCTCTGGGGTTGGAAGTCGAACTAACCGGAACCGGTCGAGTAGTCCATCACCAGCCAGGACCGGGCAGTCTGCTGAACAAAGTATCCACTGTATTTATCACAATGGAAAAGTGCCGGGGAGTTCCTTGCCCAGGTATCCAAAATGGAACCGAACTTGCAGTTATTGACCAAAGAAAGATCGACCGGAGGAAAAAACAAGAAAAACCCCATGAATAGCGGGACCGGTCGCCCGATACTCATGGAGTTGTGGAAAAGATGACACATAGCCTAAGACAACTTCAGACGTTACTACAGGGAATCGATGTTCGACGCATCGCTGGTGATGTCTGCGTGCCTGTTTCGGGCATAGCTTACGACTCGCGGCAAGTGAACCCGGGAGACCTGTTTGTGGCAATCCCGGGCCTGGAAGCGGATGGCCATCAGTTCATCGAACAGGCAGCCGCTCAGGGTGCCGTGGCAGCTGTTGTCTCCCAGCCTGTTGAGGAAACGCGGCTCAAGGCGATCGTTGAGGTGGATTCCACTCGCCGGGCACTGGCATTCCTGGCCGCCAACTACTTTGATCATCCTTCTAAGGATTTGTCTCTGATCGGGATAACCGGCACTAATGGAAAAACGACCCTGACCTATCTGCTCGAGCAGATTTTCATAGCAGCCGGACGGGTTCCTGGAATTATCGGGACCGTAGGTGCGCGCTATCCCGGGTTCGAATTCACGATGGGACATACAACTCCCGAGGCTCCCGACCTTCAGCAGTTGTTTTGTCAGATGGTCAAGGCCGGAGTCAATATTAGCGCAATGGAAGTTTCGTCGCATGCTCTCGATCTAGAAAGGACTCGCGGATGCCACTTCCGACTGGCTGTTTTTATCAACCTTAGTCGTGACCATCTAGACTACCATGGTGATCTGGATAAGTACGCTCAGGCTAAATCTCTGCTTTTCTCGCGTGAGTTGAATGACAGCCAGGCAGAAAAAAAAGTCGCCGTAGTCAATTCGGACGACCCGCGCTGTACTCAAATCATTGAAGGCTGGCACGGCCAGACTCTCAGTTTCGGTTTCGACTCTACGGCCGATGTGCATCCGCGGGGCGAGCTGCACAACGACCTCGACGGATTTAGATCAAACGTAGTTTATCCGGGAGGTCAGCTGGAAGTGATCGGTCGAATGCCCGGTCGACATAACCTGCAAAACGCCCTGGCCGCCGTGGCGGTTTCAATAGCCTTGGAAATCGACGTCAAATTTGCAGCCGCGGGTATAGCCGCCTGTCAGGTAGTTCCGGGGCGTCTCCAGCGTGTCACGAAAAAACGGGGGCCTAAGGTATTTGTCGACTACGCTCATACCGACCATGCCTTGACCAATGTACTGGCAGCCTTGCGGCCGTTGACCCGCGGCCGGCTGCTGGTCGTTTTCGGATGCGGCGGTGATCGAGATCGCGGCAAGCGGCCCTTGATGGGACAAGCGGTGGCCAAAGGAGCCGACCTGGCTGTAGTTACCTCGGATAATCCGCGCACTGAGGAACCTGACGCGATTATCGAACAGATTTTGCCCGGGCTCGATCAGGAAGGTTTGGCCAAGATTCCCGCGGGTAAGCTAACCCGACAGGAGTCAAAAAAATATGCAGTCGTGTCGGATCGGCGCGAAGCAATCAACCTGGCGGTTGGCCTGGCAACCGAGCAGGACGTGGTTCTGATAGCCGGCAAAGGTCACGAGAACTATCAGATTATCGGAACTAGGCGGACACATTTCGACGATTGTGACGTAGCCGAGCGAGCCTTGTTGACATGGGTTGCCGGAGGAACTCAATGAGCCGGACTTATCAGGGCACCGAATCATTGGCGACTGCCGCCCAGATAGCCGATGCCACCAAAGGGTCGCTGGTGGCTGGTGAGCCGGCGGCAACTTGCACTTGTGTCTGCACCGACAGTCGCACACCGGCGCAAGCTTCTGTCTTTGTCGCGCTCAAGGGCGAAAATTTTGATGGAGCCAAATTTGTAAGCGCAGCGGTCAAAACCGGGGCCAGTATTGTTTTGGTCGAACGGTCTGCTTACACATCCGGGCTTGCGGATCAAGACCTTGGCCAGGCAGCGGTCGTTGTGGTCAAAGATTCTCTCAAGGCCCTGGGCGATCTGGCAGCTTGGCACCGCAGACGGTTTGCCGCCCGGGTAGTTGCGATTACCGGGTCGAATGGCAAGACCTCGACTAAAGAAATGACCGCCGCTGTGCTCGGTGGCCGGCCGACAGTTCTATTTAACCGGGGCAATTTCAACAATCTGATTGGCATGCCGCGGGACTTGCTTTCTCTTGACGATTCTCACCTGCACGCGGTCATGGAAATGGGCATGAATGCTTCCGGCGAGATTGCCAGGCTTGCTCAAATTGCCGAGCCTCAAGTCGGAGTAATAACTAACGTACACCCGGTGCACCTTGAAGGTATGGGAAACATCGAAGCAGTCGCCCGAGCAAAAGCGGAGTTACTCGAAGCTTTGCCTGGTGATGGTACTGCCGTTCTAAACGCAGAGGACCCGCATGTTTTGAGAATGGCCGGGCGTACTCGAGCCAATCGAGTGACCTTCGGACGGGTTCCGAATGCCGATGTACGCATTGTCTCGGTCGAGCAGAAGCCAGATCTTTTGGAGCTCAGCTTAGATCTTCAAGGGAGTTCTATCTCGCTGGGGCTTTCGCGGCCCGGCGTACACAATGCCATGAACGCTGCCGCAGCAGCAGCAGTTGCAATGATCGAAGGTGTCGAACCGGAAGTGATCAAGGACCGCCTGATTAGTTCGCCGATGCCGGCCTTGCGAACGGAGAGGTTGAAATTAGGATCAGGACACCTGCTGATCGACTGCTACAACGCCAATCCACGCTCAATGCAGGCTGCCCTGGCAACCCTCGGGCAGCTGGCTCCCCAGGGGCAGCGCTACGCAATCCTGGGTGATATGCGTGAGCTCGGCGACTCGTCTTCCGAGCTGCATCATCAGGTGGGTCATGCCGCGGCTTCTACGGGTTTGACCGGCCTGTGTGCCCTCGGACCGCTAGCCGAAGAAATTGCAGATGGGGCCAGGGCCGGCGGGCTGGCCGAAGTGGATTGGACCGAGTCGCAGGATCAAGCAACTGATTGGGCCAAGAAAAGAGTCGAGCAAGCCGGCTGGGTTTTAATCAAAGGTTCAAGGGCTATGCGCATGGAAAGAATTGCAGTCAAACTCGGCCAGGCCTTCGGTGTTGAGTGGCCCAATAAAGAGGGGGAATAAAAGTGCTGTATTACCTTCTCTATCAGCATAATCAGTGGATAAACGTAGTTCGCTACCCGTCTTTCAGGGCGATTGCCGCCGGGGCAACCGCTTTGATTGCCGGATTGTTACTTTATCCCTCTTTTATCAGATGGTTGAAGTCAGTTCAGCGGGGGTCTTCGAATGTTCGCGAAGACACTCCCGAGACTCACCAAGTGAAGGCCGGAACGCCAACTATGGGGGGCGCCCTTTTGTTGGTGGCCATAATGTTCAGTTGCCTGCTTTGGGGAGACCTGACCGACATAAAGATGTGGGTATTGATGGGCATCACCACCCAGTTTGGCCTGGTTGGTTTTATCGATGATTATCGTAAACTTCGCCAGCACGACTCCAAGGGTCTTTCCGGCAAAGTGCGCCTGCTGGCCCAATTCGTGGCCACAGCCGGAATGATTTCAATACTGTATTTTTTCTCGGATTTCGATTCGCGGGTATCGTTCCCGGTTGTCAATTTCGATCTATATAACCCGGATATCGGCTGGGTCTACATCGTCTTTGCTACGGTAGTGATTGTCGGAACTGCCAATGCCGTTAATATGACCGACGGGCTCGACGGATTGGCCATCGGCCCGGTGATTACCTCATCATTTACTTTTTTGGTTCTGGCCTATGCCGCCGGGGCGGTCTTGCTCAAAAGTTTCGTTGTCGCGGATTATCTGCGCATCCCCCACATAGAAGGTGCCGAAGAGCTGACTGTGTTCTGCGCGGCCCTAATGGGGGCCGGAATAAGTTTTCTCTGGTACAACTCCTACCCGGCTTCTGTGTTCATGGGGGACGTCGGCTCGCTGTCTATGGGGGCCGGTTTGGGCACCCTGGCGGTCCTGACCAAAAACGAAATCGTTTCAGCAATTATTCACGGAGTTTTCTTGATGGAGATCATGTCGGTGATCATCCAGGTGATTTCCTTCAAGTTGACCGGTAAACGAGTGTTTCGAATGGCACCGCTACATCATCATTACGAGCTCAAGGGTTGGGCGGAGCCAAAGATTATCGTCAGATTCTGGATTATATCGATCATGCTGGCCATGGTTGGGCTGGCCAGTTTGAAATTGCGCTAGGGGAATTTACGTGGAGCGGGTCAAGGAAATACTCAGCAGCTTAGAAGGCCGAAAGGTTTTGGTAGTCGGCCTGGCCCGCAGTGGATTGGCTGTGGCCAAGGTGCTGGCTGGCCTGGGAGCCGATGTAACCGGTACAGACCGCAAAGAATCTTTTGATGAACAAGATCAGCTCGAACAGATTGGTGTCAGACTTGCCTTGGGCGGTGACCGGGTTGAGTTGGTTCGGGATTCCGACTTGATTGTGCTCAGTCCCGGGGTTCCTTTGACTGCAGCCATTCCCGAAGCGGCCAGGCAAGAACGAGTGCCGATCCTGGGTGCCCTGGAGTTAGCCTCACGTCTCATTCAGCTAAATCAGAAACTGCCGATTCTGGCAGTTACCGGAACCAACGGTAAGTCTACGACGGCAGCCTTGTCCGCCCACCTGCTCGAGCTAAGTGGACGCAAAGTATTCTTGGGCGGCAATATTGGTCGTCCCCTGGCGGATCTCTTGCTTCAAGAAGATCGGGTCGACCTGGCCGTGGTGGAAGTGTCGAGTTTTCAGCTCGAACATTTGAGCGGCCCGGAGTATTTCGTTCCCCAGGCGGGAATCTGGCTCAACTTGACTCCCGACCACCTCGACCGGCACGGTAGCTTGTCGGCCTACGCGGCCATCAAAAGACGCATGTTCGAAGGACAAAGCGCCCACCAGACCGGTGTATTCTTTATGGATGATCCCAGGTTACCCGGTCAGATCGATAAACTGGCCTGCCAGGTCAAGGGCTTTGGCCGTAAGCCCGAGCGCTTGACAGATGGTTGTGTCCTGATATCGGGCAACGATCTTGCGTTGCTCGGGTCTGATTTGAGCTGGCGTTTGAATTCCAGCCGCCTGGCCGGTGATCACAACGCTGAAAACGCAGCCGCGGCGATCGTCGCAACAATTGCCATGGGGATCAGCCAGGCCTCGATCCAGGCCGGCCTGGACAGCTACGCCGGTCTGCCTCATCGACTTGAACCAGTTCGGGAAATTGCCGGCGTGCGCTATATCAACGACTCCAAAGGTACCAACATCGACGCGACCGCCAAGTCGCTGACTAGTTTTAGCGAACCAGTCCTCTTGTTGGCGGGCGGGCGCGGCAAAGGGACCAATTTTTCCAAGCTATGTCCGATAGTCAGCCAGCGAGTCAGTTATCTAATCTTGTTCGGCGAAGAAGCTCAGAATTTGGCTCGTGACTTGTCCGGCTGTGCAGAAATACACATGGTCGCTTCAATGGCCGAGGCTGTCGAGCGCGCAAACGATTTAGCCGGTGCTGGCGAGGTTGTGCTGCTTAGCCCGGCCTGCGCCAGCTTTGACATGTTCTCAGACTATGCCCATCGCGGGCGAGTGTTTACCGAGCTGGTTCAAAATCTCGAGGAGCCTAAGTGAACAAGCCCCGGGAAAAAGCTGCGATCTTGCAGGCTGCACCGGAACAAACCGGAAGCATGGATCCGATCCTGTTGTTTACCATACTAACCCTGGTGGCTTTCGGATTAGTCATGGTTTACAGCTCCAGCGCAGTTTTTGCTCAGGCGAAAACCGGTGATTCCCTTTATTTTTTGAAACGCCAAATTCTCAATCTGTCCATAGGATTATTGGCATTGATCTTAGGCTATAGATTTGGTTATCAGCGGTTGGTTCGCTACGCCTATCCACTTTTGTTGGCGACGGTTGTTCTGCTGGCAGTCGTTTTGATTCCAGGTATTGGTTCCAGGGCCGGCGGCTCCTCGCGCTGGCTCAAGGTGGCCGGTTTTGGTTTTCAGCCCGCAGAGCTGGCCAAAGTGGCTTTTGTAATCTATCTGGCTTGTTCACTGACGAAAAAGCGCGAAAAAATCAGGGCGTTTAGTGCCGGCTTTCTTCCTCATCTGGTAGTCAGCGGAGTACTTATTGTGCTGCTGCTGGGACAACCCGATTTTGGAACTGCAGCCGTATTGACCATCCTGCTTTTCTTCATGTTGTTTGTGGCTGGGACGCGTTTGACCTACATAACGGTCGCCGCCCTGGCGGCAATTCCAATGGCCTACGGATTGATTGCCGGTTCTGAATATCGGATGCGGCGCTTGTTGGCCTTTATGGATCCCTGGGCTCATCTATACGATATTGGTTATCAGATTTCTGAGAGTCTGATGAGTTTCGGTTCGGGAGGCTTGTACGGGATGGGCCTCGGGGAAGGTAAGCACAAGCTTTTCTTCTTGCCGGCGGCGCATACCGATTTCATCTACTCGATCGTCGGGGAGGAGTTGGGCATGCTCGGTGCAGTTGCCGTACTGGCCTTGTTCGGGGTCGTGGTCTGGCGCGGAATCCGGGTAGCTTTACGTGCTCCGGATCTCTTTGGCACCTACGTGGCCTTCGGATTGACCATGCTTATTGGCCTACAGACCCTGATCAACATGGGCGTGGTCACCGGACTATTGCCCACTAAAGGACTAACCCTGCCGTTTTTCAGTTACGGAGGCAGTTCGTTGATTTGCACAATGCTGGCTGTCGGGATTCTTTTACATATCTCGGCGGCCGGAAATACGAATAGCCGGCCACCCGCTGCAAAGGTGACCTGGCCCTAAGGCTGCCCAAGCGGCCTTAGAATTTTGTTCGGGAGAACAGATTGAAGATGATGATCGCAGGCGGAGGAACAGGCGGGCACTTATTTCCGGGCATTGCACTGGCTGAGGAACTAGTCACGCGCAATCAAGGGCATCAGGTCCTCTTTGTCGGTACCGGGCGCGGTATCGAAGTTCGGCACGTTCCTCGGGCGGGTTTCGATCTCGAATTGATCAAGGTCGGCGGCCTCAAGGGGCGTGGTTTGTGGGGTTGGATTCGAGGTTTGCTGCGTCTGCCGCGGGCAATCTGGCAGTCCCGACGCATTCTCAAGAAGTTTCGGCCTGATGTGGTTGTCGGTGTCGGTGGCTATGCATCCGGGCCGGTCTTGCTGGCCGCCTGGTTGATGCGTTTGCCAACCGCGATCCTGGAACAAAACGCCTATCCCGGGTTCACTAACCGCATCCTGGGCAAGCTCGTCCGCTCAGTCATAGTGGCATTCCCCGAAGCAAAAAAGTTTTTCAAGCAAAAGAAAGTGCAGCTCTTGGGCAACCCCGTTCGAAAATCATTGGTGGACAACTTCCTGCGCAGCCGCGAAGACCAGGCCGGCCAGCATCTACTGGTTTTTGGCGGTTCCCAGGGGGCCCAAATATTAAATCAGGTTGTGCCCGAGGCCGTCGAAAAGCTAGGCACTCGTTTTAATGACCTGCATGTCGTTCATCAGACAGGTGAACAACAATGCCAGGAAGTAAAAAAGCGCTACCAAGATCTCGTAGCGACTGCACAAGTCTTGCCCTTCATCGACGATATGGCGGCGGCTTATCGTCAGGCAGATGTTGTGGTCTGCCGCTCGGGTGCCACCAGCGTTGCCGAGCTGTCACTTTGCAGAAAGCCGTCGATTCTCGTGCCATATCCGCATGCGGCCGACAACCATCAGGAAGTTAATGCGCAATCGTTGGTCAAGGCCGAGGCAGCCGTGATGATTCGACAATCTGATCTGAATCCGGATCGGTTGGCCGATGAAGTTGCCGCCATTCTGGGCGATTCGGAACGTAGGGCCAGCATGGAAGAAGCGGCCGCCGGAGTGAGCAAGCCCGGGGCTGCTCAGGATATTTGCGAGGTTTGTCTTGAACTGGCTCAAAAATCGCGTTGGCTAAGAAAGGCAGACGCCTGATGCCCTTACGCAGGACATACCGAGTGCATTTCGTCGGCATTGGCGGTATCGGCATGAGTGGAATTGCTGAAGTGCTGCTCAATCTCGGCTATACAGTGACCGGCTCCGATCTGGTTGAGAGTGAAGTAACCTTGCGGCTCGAAAACCTGGGCGGCATAGTATTTCAAGGTCACCAGGCCGACAATCTGCAGGATGCCGACGTGGTGGTTATTTCGAGCGCCGTGCGCCAGGATAACCCGGAGGTAATTGCAGCTAGAGATCGGGGCATTCCAGTCATTCCCCGGGCCGAAATGCTGGCCGAGCTAATGCGCATGAAAGACGGTATCGCCGTGGCCGGTTCGCATGGCAAGACGACGACTACCTCGATTCTGGCATCGGTCCTGGCCCAGGCCGGATTGGATCCGACCATGGTCATCGGCGGTCGCTTGAACAGCTTGGGCTCCAATGCCCGCCTGGGTCAGGGCGATTTGCTGGTGGCCGAGGCGGACGAGAGCGATGGCTCATTTCTCAAGCTCAGTCCAACCTATGCGATTATCACCAATATCGATCCTGAACATCTTGATCATTACGGAAGCCTGGATGCCATCAAGAACGCCTTTGTAGATTTTGCCAACAAGGTCCCTTTCTACGGATTGGTTGTGATGTGCCTGGATCATCCGCATGTCCAGGAGATTATCCCGCGCATGACTAAGCGGGTTGTGACCTACGGCATATCTCCCCAAGCGGATTTCCGCGCTGAGAAGCCGAGTTTTGAAAAACACAAAGTGGCTTTTGATGTCATCAAGCGCGGTGAAAATTTGGGCCGGGTGTGTCTCAGAATGATCGGACAGCACAATATCATGAATGGCCTGGCGACAATAGCCATGGCCGATGAGCTGCATGTTCCTTTCGAGGCAGTTCAAGAGGCCCTGGAGAAGTTTGAGGGCATTCATCGACGCTTCACGATTCAGGGCGAAGTAAATAATATTACGGTAGTCGATGATTATGGTCATCACCCTGAAGAAATCAAGACTACCTTAGATGGTGCCCGCAAAGCATTTAATTGCCGGACGGTTGTCGTTTTTCAGCCGCATCGCTATACGCGCACACGTGATCTCGAAAAGCAGTTCCACGCAGCTTTCAACCAGGCCGATGTAGTCGTGGTCATGGATATCTATGCTGCCGGCGAAGAACCGATCGAGGGTGTCAGCGCCCGCGCGCTTTACGAAGGAATTCGCAGTTATGGTCATCGCAACGCCCACTACATATCCGACCGTCAGGCGGTTGTCGACTGGTTGATTCAAAACGTTCAAGAAGAAGACATCTTGATAACTATGGGTGCCGGAGATGTCTGGCGAGTGGGTGATGAGTTTCTGACTCGTATGAAACGCAAGCAGGGCGAAAAGAGCGTTGAATGAGTAGGGTAAAAACAGATTGGCGGCAAGGCTTCATCGACAGAATAGACTGCCGGGTATGCCTTGACGAGCCGTTGGCCAAACACACGACTCTTGGTGTCGGCGGGGCTGCTAAGTTGTTGGTCTTCTTGAAAAACGAAGAGTCACTCTCAGAAGCCCTTCGATTCTTGGATAGCCGGGCAATCGACTGGCGTGTGCTTGGGCTGGGAAGCAACATTTTGGTTTCCGACTCGGGTCTGTCCGGGGCTGCCTTCAGACTATCCGGACAGCTGGCTTCGCTGAAGCCACTCGATCGCAGTCGTAGATTTTTGGATGTTCAGGTTGGAGCGGGTCTGGCGATGGGACGCCTGATCGCCTGGGCTTTAAAGTACGGAGGCGGGGGTTTGCATCCGCTGGTTGGTATTCCCGGGACAATCGGCGGAGCAATAAAAACAAACGCCGGCACTTCGCTTGGGACAATAACCGATCGGCTGGTCGAGGTTCGCATCCTGAGACGCAAAAGCATGCACTGGGTGCCGGTTGATTCTCTGGCTTTTGGATACCGTTGCTCGCCCTTCGGGCTGCGCCAGATCATAGTCGCGGCAAGATTTCGTCTGCCGCTAACGAGGCCTACAAAAATCGAGCGAGCTTACCAGGCTGCCCGGCAAAAGCGTATCGGCCAACCAAAAAGAGTTCGAAGTGCCGGTTGTTTCTTTAAAAACCCGCAGTCAGGTTCGGCCGGACGTTTGATTGATCAAGCCGGTTGTAAGGGAGCCCGCCGGGGCAGCGCCATGGTGTCAACAGTCCATGCCAACTACATCATCAATAATGGCGGAGCTTCGGCCAAAGACATCCTGCGATTGTCTCAACATGTAGCCCGGACAGTTAAGCTGAAAATGGGAGTCCGCCTCGAGCGCGAAGTTGAGCTATGGGGCAGGTTCCGCCCAGCCGCCGCCGTGAGGAGGTCCAAATGAAAGACAAACTCATCGGCATGTTGTTGGGTGGCCACAATGCAGAGCATGAGGTGTCGCTTCAGAGCGGGGCTGCCCTGACAAGAGCGCTGCAAGCCCGAGGTTACCGAGTGACCGAGATCGTTGTTGATACCAACCTGGCGACAGCCCTGCGAGATAAGAAAATTGAGGTGGCATTTATCGCCCTGCACGGGCGCTGGGGTGAGGATGGCTGTATCCAGGGTCTCTTGGAGGCAATGCGTATTCCCTACACCGGCAGCGGAGTTTTGGCTTCGGCCCTGTCGATGGATAAGGTTTATGCAAAAAAACTATTCAGGCAAAATAAACTCGAAGTTGTCGATGATTTCGTAGTCTCCCGGGCTGAACTGGGGACTTTTGACCCACAAGACTTGCCATTCGAGCTACCGGCAGTTGTAAAGCCTTCCCGAGAAGGCTCGAGTGTCGGAATCAGTATCGTCCATGAGCAAGCCCAACTGATGGCAGCCATTGAACAAGCGAGAGGTTTTGCGGGCGATGTACTGATCGAACGCTACGTCGCCGGACGCGAGATCCAGGTCGGCGTGCTCGACGACCGGGCCCTGGGTGCCATAGAGATAGTACCGGCCGAAGAGTTCTATGACTACAAGGCCAAGTACTTCAGCGACGGTACTACCCAGTATTTTTTCCCGGCGGCGCTCGAAGATCAGCAGACCCAAGAAGTACTCCGGTTGGGCCTGGCAGCCCATCAGGCCCTGGGTTGTAGCGGGGTAAGTCGCGTCGACACCATTTTATCTGGGGATGGGCGCTTCTATCTCCTGGAGGTCAATACCATTCCGGGCATGACTGAGGCGAGCCTGATTCCCAAGATTGCGCAGGGAGTCGGGATTTCTTTCGAGGATTTGGCTGAGAGGCTCTTGTTAGGGGCCTCATTGAAAACATAGCAGGTGGTCACATGGCACGAAGAAACCGCAGGCGGATAACGCCGCAAAAGAAACGCGAAAGAAGATCTAACCGGATCCATGCCTGGGTATTTGGCCCGCTGCGGCTGTTTGGCCTGGCGGTCTTGGGGGCTGGAATTGGTTTTGGCGCATATCAAGTGATGAGCTTTCTTCGCACATCTCCTGCTTTGGCGGTTCGCAGCATAGAAATAAAAGGAACAGTCAAGACGGCCACGGGAGATCTTTTAAGGGCCGCCGAGCTCAGTGAAGGAATCAATATTTTTTCTGTTGATGTCGAAGAGATTCGCCGCAAAGTTGAAAAGCTCCCCTGGATACGCTCGGCTCAGGTGCAGCGGATAATTCCTGATACGGTCATCGTTGAAGCTCAGGAGCATATTCCGGCGGCTTTGATTGCGCTGACCGGGTTGTACTACGTCAGTGAGCGCGGTGAAGTATTCAAGCGGGTTCAGCCCGGGGAGGATGTTGATTTTCCGGTCCTGACCGGTATCTCGCGCAAGAGTTTTCATTCCCAACCACTCCGATCTCGCAAATACATTTACGATTCTTTGAAACTTGTCGAAAAACTCAAAACAATTCCCTGTCTGCGCGGGCGTAAAGTGGCCGAAGTCAACATTGACGAGTTGATGGGTTCTACTTTGATTCTGGATCCGGGCGCCTTGACCGTGCGCTTGAATAATAGTGACGAACTGAAGGGATTGAACGACCTGTGTCGAACCTTCAGTGAACTGGAAAGTCGCAACCTCAGGCCGCACACCATCTTGCTCGATCGTTCGGCCCGGGGAGTCAAGGCAACAGTCAGGATTGAAAAAGAAAACACATTGGCGACATCGAATGCAAATAATCCTTTAGCCGGTAAATGATAAAGAAGCGAGGAGAGCCATGGGAAAAAATAACGAACTAGTAGTTGGTCTCGATATTGGTACAACGAAAATTTGTGCCATTGTCGGTGAGATTCGGCCAGACGGTGTCGATATTGTGGGAATCGGTACTTCCCCTTCGCGAGGTTTGCGCAAGGGGGTCGTGATCAATATCGAGAGCACCGTCAACTCGATCAAGCGAGCCATCGAAGAAGCAGAAATGATGGCTGGATGCGAGATCAAAAGCAATTACATCGGCATCGCCGGTGGCCACATCAAGGGGATCAATTCCCACGGGATCGTGGCTGTCAAGGATAAAGAGGTCAAGGCCTCGGATATCCGCCGAGTGATCGATGCCGCCCGAGCAGTGGTGATCCCGCTTGATCGCGAAGTGATTCACATTTTGCCGCAAGAGTACGTGATCGACAACCAGGACGGGATCAAAGAACCGCTTGGAATGAGCGGGGTACGCCTGGAGGCCAAGGTGCACCTGGTTACCGGGGCCTGCTCTTCAGCCCAGAATCTAATCAAGTGCGCTAACAAGACCGGCCTGGATGTGGCCGACATCGTGCTTCAGCAGTTGGCCTCGTCAATGGCCGTGCTGAATGAGGACGAAAAGGACTTGGGAGTCGCCTTGATAGATATCGGCGGTGGTACAACCGACATTGCAATCTTCTCGGGAGGAAGCATTGTCCACACAGCCGTTCTTTCTTTGGGTGGCAATCAGGTAACCAACGACATTGCTGTTGGTCTACGCACTCCGGCCCCAAAAGCGGAAAAACTCAAAATCAAACATGGTTGCTCCATGGCTTCGCTGGTGGACAAGGAAGAGATTATCGAGGTGCCCTCGGTTGGCGGGCGCAACACCCGGACTCTTTCGCGCCAAATCTTATGCGAGATAATCGAACCACGGGTCGAAGAGATTTTCAGCCTCGTCCAGCGCGAGATTCAGCGATCCGGTTTTGAAGATTTGTTGGCCTCGGGGGCGGTTATTACCGGAGGTTCGACAATCATGGAAGGCATGCCGGAGTTGGCCGAAGACGTTCTCGGTATGCCGGTTCGACGAGGAATCCCTGTAGGAATCGGTGGTCTGACGGACGTGGTTAGTTCGCCGATCTATGCCACCGGGGTAGGCCTGGTGCTCTATGGCCGCGAACACTTAGACAGCCGGTTCTTCCCGATTCGCCCGGACAAGAACCTTTACCACCGGATCAAACAAAGAATGAAGGGTTGGATGCACGACTTTTTTTAAATAGCCCTTGCGCAGGGGCAGAATATTTCAAGGAGGGAAGGCCATGATAGAATTTTTAGAGGTGCAGCAAACCGGCGCCAAGATAAAGGTCGTCGGTGTAGGGGGCGGGGGTAATAATGCCCTGAATACGATGATTGAAAGCGGCATGGATGGAGTAGATTTCATAGCCGCCAATACCGATGCCCAGGCCCTGTCCGGGTCGCTGGCGCATATCAAGATTCAAATGGGCGAGAACCTGACTCGCGGATTGGGAGCCGGTGCCAACCCCGAGATCGGCCGCAACGCAGCGTTAGAGTCCAAAGGGCAATTTGCCGAATTGCTCGAGGGGGCCGATATGGTGTTCATCACCGGAGGAATGGGTGGTGGGACCGGAACCGGCGGCGCACCGATTATCGCTGAAGTTGCCCGTTCGCTGGGCTGCTTGACTGTTGGGGTTGTGACCAGGCCATTTAGGTTCGAGGGCAAACGCCGCTGGAACCAGGCCGATCAGGGCATCGAAGAACTCAAGGAAATGGTCGATACTCTGATCACGATTCCCAACGAGAAGCTTCTTGAACTTGCCGGAGAGAACACTTCCATGCTGGATGCTTTTAAAAAGGTTGATCATGTTCTCAATAACGCAGTTCAGGGAATAAGCGATCTGGTGGTTGTGCGCGGGATGATCAATGTCGATTTTGCCGACGTGCGCACGGTAATGCAGAGTCAGGGGCTGGCCCTGATGGGGACTGGTCATTCTTCCGGCTCCAAGCGGGCTCTCGAGGCTTGTCACGAGGCAATTCACTCTCCACTCCTGGCCGAAGTTGCAATCGAGGGAGCGACCGGGATCCTGCTCAACGTCACCGGCGGGAGCGACATGAAGCTGTTCGAGGTCAATGAAGCCGCTTGCTTCATTCAGGCTCAGGCTCACGAGGATGCCAATATCATTTTTGGGGCCGTGATAGATCCGAACCTGACCGACGAACTCAAAGTTACCGTGATTGCCACCGGATTCGAAAGATGCGCCGAGTTGGTCACCGATCAGCCCCGCGCGGCCGGCATCGCCCTGCCCGAGGACTTAGACATCCCGACCCACATCCGCAAGTCGACTCCGCTTTACAACGAACTTGCATCGGCCCCGGCCGTAGAGCGCGCTCCGCTTCCGCGCCCGGTAGTCCCCAAGCCGGTCCGCGAGACCCCGCAGACCGGGTTCGGCAACCTGGAACAGGCAGTCTCGTTGACCGAAGAAGAAGAGTACGACGTTCCGACCTTCTTGAGAAAGCCGGACAGGTAGGCAAAAACCGCTGACCCCCATTTTTTGGTCATGTTCCCGTCCCCTTCCACGGTTCACCAGGCAGCTTGGCGATCAGTTTGTCTTGCACGATATCAGCGGCAGTTATTGGGTCGTACTCGACGCCTGAAGGTCGACCTCCAGTTCAATATTTGGCAGGACATGCCAGCGCATGTCGACTTTGACGTCCGCAGATTCTCCGGGATGTAAAAAGATAGCGCGTGGCTTCTGCGTATCGAGCCACTTGGCCAATGGGCCAGCGAGGTCGCTTTCGCCAACCGCATCGAGCAGATATCCAAGGCGCTGGACGTCCGGGAGCCGCACAAGTTGCGCAATGCTAACGAGTGCCTGAGCGTCTATACACTCAGCCAGTTCGGCGAGAACCGTTGCTGCGTTGCTCAGATGTCCGGCAGCGGCTTGGTAGCGAACCATATCAAATGCAGTTGTCTCGGGGGTGGCGACGCGCATAGTCCCGGTCTCGGTCTGTTTTTCCGTCACCGGCATATGCTCGATCTTGCAGCTCATCGAGAACTGGATGGCGACTTTTCCGGAGCGTATCTCGCGGGTCGGCTTGTTGGTCATCACCTGAAACACCATGGGTTGCTGATGGGCAGCACCGTGAATTGCCGCCGCGCTGAGGAGCCCAACGTAGTAGGGCTGGTCGAGGTAGAGCATCATATCGTCAATGAACCAGTTCGCAGGCGGCGAG
The DNA here is from genome assembly GCA_019307065.1 of Deltaproteobacteria bacterium. Lineage (GTDB taxonomy): Bacteria > Myxococcota > B64-G9 > B64-G9 > B64-G9 > JAFDKH01. Next base: position 18,622 of record JAFDKH010000007.1, on the reverse strand, counting down.
TTGGCCGCCCGATATTCGAAAGGAACCACAACGTAGAACCCACGCCTGGGAGAGACGATCCGACCTTGTTCCTTCAGCCTACGCAGAGCAGTCTGAGTAGCCACGAAGGAACGTCCAGTTTCTGATTCCGCCTGAGCCCGGGTGAAGGTGTAGAGGCCCAGTGACTGGAGGTGTTCTATCCAATGTGATATTGCAGGCTTCAACTGCATGTAGATCATCCTCCCGTAAGCATATAGTTGCAATGCACTTTCATAAACTAGCACAAACTGCTAACTTAGACAAGTAAAATACACAAAGAACCGGTAGCAGGACCAGATAGGGGACGGTCTCAGGAATCGGAATCGGAACTTAGGTTTACCAAATTCGAACCTTGTTCGAATTGTTCGAATTTGATTGATTCGGGCGGGCTGATTGTGTAATCTGCCGTTATGACTACTGCAATGAAGAAAAAGACGGAATATGCCCGGCTCTGTGAAGACCTACAGAGCCTGATCGAAAAAGGGCGAAAGCTGGCCATCTTGGCTGTCAACGAGGTGTTTGTCGAGACTAACTGGCAAATGGGTAAGCGCCTTGGGCGAGTCGATGAGATCCAGGATCGCTCTAGTTCGGCTGCTTTTGTGCGCCGCCTGGCGCGTGATATCAATGTCGACCAGTCGGCTATCTACCGCGCCCTTCAGTTCTACCGCACCTGGCCCGACGGCCTGCCCGACGACCCGGAGGTAAAGAGCCTCGGCTGGGGCACCCACATGGTTCTTATGCCGCTCAAAGATCCCCAGGCGCGCGCCTTCTATATGAAAAAAGTTGTTGAAGAGAACTGGTCGCGAACCGACCTGCGCCGCGCTATTCGCGAAGACCTATTTGCTACCCGAGAGACCCAAAAAGAAATAAAAGGCGAACCGCTTTCGCGACCGGTTTCCGGGTTGCATACTTATGTGGCCGTGCTCGAGCGGGTGATCGACGGAGACACTTTGCTGGCCCGAGTCGACCTGGGCTTCGACGTTTGGCGGGTCGAGCGGATTCGCTTGCGCGGGATCGACACTCCCGAGCTGAAAACGTCGGCGGGCCGTCAGGCCAAACTTTTCGTCGAGCAGGTTTTGTCGGAAATCCCATTTTTGGTTTTACGCACCTATAAGACCGACCGCTATGCCCGCTACGTGGCCGACGTGTTCTATGATAAATTACTCAAGAAAAAGGCGCGGGTTTTCGAAAAGGGCAATTTCCTCAATCAGGAGCTTATCGAAGCCGGACATGCCATGAGGGTTGTCTAGCGGCTGCTCGCACTCAAGCCCGGGATTTGTCGACTTGACATCGACAAACATAAGGGTTATTTGTAGAACATGGATCGACAAACAAGCGATTTGCTGCAAAAGGACAACCCCTGGATCGGCAAGCGGGATGCCTTGCTTCCCTGGTTGCAAGACCACATACCTTCCAATCACCTCAAAAGACATCAACTTGCCGAGGCGCAAAAGAGGTGGGGAGAGCAGAACAAGGCCCACCTGCTGATCGGCCCCCGGCAGGCTGGAAAGTCCACCGCTATTTGGCAATGGCTGTGTACCCGGGAAAAAGAGGTTCTTTTCATCGATTGCGAGCAGACCCTCATACAGGATTGGTGCAGCAGTGCACCCCTGTTTATTTCCGACATAAAAGAGAACTTCCCGACGGCACCGATTTTGTTTTTCGAAGAGGTACAGCACCTCAAGGAGGCCTCTCTCTTCTTCAAGGGAATTGTTGATCGAAAGCCGGGGACACCCATACTGGTTTCCGGCAGTAGCTCTTATTCCCTGCAATCACAAACCCGCGAGTCTCTAGCCGGCCGGGCCACACGAGCGCGCTTGCTGCCCTTTTCCTACGGCGAAATCGCCTGCGAGTTGGAATCGACCGCTCCTCTTGCCCGCACACAAAAACAAGAGGAGCTCTTTACTCGACACCTGTTATACGGCGGCTATCCAGACGTATGGTTATCCGAGCAACCGCAGATAATCCTTACCGACTTGCTCGAATCCTTCTTGATCCGCGACGCATCAGATCTGCACCGTATAAAGCGCCCGGATGCCTTCCGCACCTTATTGTCCCTATCCGCCCAACAGGCAGGCAGCTTGGTAAACGTGTCCGAATGGGCACAGATACTCGGCCTCAGCCGGGACTCCGTATACGCCTATTTGGAGATCCTCCAATCCATGCATATCATTGAGCTCATCCGACCCTTCGCCGGGGGAAAACGCTCCGAACTCATCAGAAGTCCCAAGGTATTCTGGCTCGACAATGGCTTGCGCAACCGCCTACTCGCGGATTTCCGTCCGCCCGAACTAAGACAGGACATGGGTTCACTTCTTGAAAACTGGGTATTTGGCGAAGTCGTGAAACACCTTCCGTCCTTAGCGCAGATCTTTTTTTGGCGCAGCACATCGGGGGCCGAGGTAGATTTCGTAGTTCGCTATGGTGAGAAGCTCATCGCTATAGAGGTCAAGTCGTCCCGTTCTCCAAAAAAACAGATCACTCGTTCCATGCATTCATTCATCGATGCATACGAACCCGAGTCATTCGGCCTTGTGCATCCGGGTCTGCACGACAGGGAAATGATCGCAAACACAAACATCCAATGGATTCCCCCAAGAGAGATTGGGCCATGGGTAAAGCATTGCCTGAGTCGAGATAACTTTAAATGAGGATCCCTGAGAAGAAAGTCATCATTTACAAAAACCACTCTGAACAGAAACGTCATCACCGAATGGTTCTGTCGGTGATCCAAAGGGTTACGCAGTATGGATTCCCGGCAGAATCATCCGGGAACGACGAGTGTTGAGTTACTTCTCAGGGATCAATGAGACCCTCCGTCCCCATGCAAATTGCGGACAAAAAAAGGGCGCGATTGCTCGCGCCCTAATAAATCAATTCAGGAAAAGATAGTCCTACTCGTGCTCGCCTTCACCTTCACCTTCAGGGGCATTGGCACCGCCGACCGGTAGTACGGCGAAGTTGATATTGGTGTAGCCGACTGAGGTGCAGGTGAACATGACCTTTTTCAATACGCGGAAAGGAACTTCCTTGTCGCCCTGGATGATAATCTTGCCGGCAAATTCCATATTGGGATGTAGTTGCTGGAAGTTCTTTTTCAGGTTTGTCATCTTTTCTGACAAATCGGGAATTTCGAAATTTTCGTCTTCGGCAATGTCATCCATGCGACCGACGGCGACTCCCTCGATGACTACCTGGCCGGCGCCGATGGTGATAATCGGGGCCTGCTCCAGCTCTTCTGTCATGGTGGCCGAGGGCAACTCGATATCTTTTTGGATGAACAGAATCTCGCCGGTTGTCGAGAAGGTCATCAACAAGAAGATAGTCAGCACCACAAACATGTCGATCATCGGGGTCAAGTTCAAAGCTACGTCGACCGAGCGACCGGCTTTCTTTTGCTGGTGCTGGGAAGCGAACTTGAGGCCGATTGACGACATCAACTGAGATCCGGGTTTCTTGATAGGCATGACCGGCCTCCTAGATGGTTCCCGAAACGGATATGTTCGGGAATTCGTTGGCCAGGCAGACATCCATCGTGTTTATCAAATCTTGATATTGGATGGTGTCTTCGCTCATGACCACGATGTCGTTTTTGTCGGGGAAAAGTCCGCGGACTTCCTTGAGCTTACCGCCCAGGCGCTCGAAGTCGTACTGATCGTCCTTCTTGAGGATGTCTCCGCCTTCTAATGTCTGGCCGTTGCCGGTCAGCAGAAAACCCTGGGGCGTGATGGCCACAACCAGATTGAGTTGTTCACGCTGCTCGGGGGTCTGTTCGGTTGGGGCACCCTGTCCAGATTGGGTGACGGAAATTTTGCCAATTTGAATCCAGACGGCTGCCATCAGCAGAAAGCAAATCAGGCATGTCAGCAAATCGATGAACGGAACCAAATTGAGTTCGACGTTCAGCGACTTTTTGCCACCGCCACTTCGCCCACCTGGAGCGCTTACACTTCCCATGCTTGTCCTCCTCTTCTATTATTGGAGGCCAGACAACGGGGAAAGTTCCCCGGTCCGTTTACCGTGCCTTACTCTGCGCCCTGTACGTCAGAGGTGTTGAGCTTGTCCCGGTTCGCTAGAATCAGGTTGAGCATCCGGACGGTACTCTCGTTGATGTCGTCGATCAGGTGCTGGGTTGTGCCCGACAAGATCGAAAACAGAATCAGACCCGGGATGGCGGCGCCCAGCCCGAAGGCCGTGCAGTTCATCGCCTCGGAAATTCCCTTGGCCAGCAACACCGCTTTTTCAGCGGCATCGGCGTAGGAGACGGCCGCGAAAGACTTGATCAAACCGGAGATGGTTCCCAACAAGCCGGCCAGAACGGCGACATTACCGAGCATGGCCAGGTAACCGGTGCGCTTTTCGATTCGCGGCAGCTCTACCAAGGCCATTTCATCCATGGCCGATTGTATCTCTTTTTCGGTGCCGTCAATCCTGAGCAAGCCGGCTTTAATGATGTTAGCCAGCGGGGCTCGAATGCTCGAACAGTAAGTGATGGCACGTTGCAGATTTCCCTGGAACAGGTACTTGTGCATGGTGTTGACGAAGTCGTTCTTGTTGATACGAGCCTTGAAAAACAAGTAGGCGATTCGCTCGGCTGCAATAGCGATGATGAACACGGCAATAAAAGCGATGGGGTACATGCCCCAACCACCTTCTTTAAAGGCATCAGCGATGGCATCCATAGGTCAACTCCTTTTCCTTGAGAGAACAGGTCGCTCCTGAATGATTGATTTATCTATCTTATGCAGCTAAACATCTTATAGCCGGTCCGGTCAAGTCAAGAAAAAAAGCCAGGAATTGTGAATTTGATGTATTAGTTTTCCCTACACGACGGCTCCTGCGTTGCTCAGTCGGCCCCGATGTTGTAGCGTGTGGCCATGAATGAAGGTGGAAAAAGGAAAGCGGGTGGACGACTCGAAGTGGCGGTTATCTACCCCGGACCCCGTAATCAGGGTTTGGCCTCTTTGGCAGTCCACTCATTATATAGGCAGATCTCCAATCAGCCGAGCGTCAACTGTGAGAGGATTTTCATTGAAGGCGGCCAAAGCAGGCCGGTTTCGATTGAATCCGGTCGTCCGGCGGCGGCTTTTGATTTTCTGGCCGTGACTGCCTCTTTTGAAGAACAGTGGGTCTTACTGCCATATCTTCTTTCGCGAAGCGGAATTCCTCCTCGCTGGAGGCAACGGCATGCGGCTCATCCGATTGTGGCCGTGGGAGGGTTCGCTGTCAGGCTTAATCCAGGCCCGGTCCTTCCGTTTGCCGACCTGGTCGTACCCTCAGAGGCCGAAACTGTCCTGCCGTCGATCCTGGAGACACTCAGTCAGGGGCATGGACAACAACGCCAGGAGCTTTATCAAGCATTGGGAGCAATTGAAGGGGTCGCGGTCCACCCCGACTCGACTGCCAGAATACCGGCTTGCCTATTTACAGGCACAACCCCGGTTGCCCAAGTGGGCGTTTCGGATGACTCGGTTTTTTCGAATATGTTTCTTGTCGAGACCGGCCGGGGTTGTCCGGTGGGCTGCCGATTTTGTGCAGTTGGATATTCGCGCCGGCCTCCGGTTTTTTTCGGGGTTGACGAGATCGTCGCGGCGGCCGAGGAGGGCATCAATTGTGGACTGCGGATCGGGCTGGTCGGTGCCAGCCTGGCCCGGCACCCTGATTTGGTTGAGCTGGTTGAGCGTTTTGCCCGCGAAGGGGCGGATTTGTCGCCAGCTTCACTGGACGCCAATGTCCTTTCGAGTTCGAGTGGAGAGACTCTCCTCAGGCAGCTAAGTCGCTCGGGTCAACGTACGATCACTCTGGCTGTTGAATCCGGGTCGCAGAGAATACGCCGGATGATTAATAAACCGCTCACGTTGGATATGCTGGAATGTGCAGTTACCCGCCTTGGCCAGGCCGGCATTCTCAACCTGAAACTCTATTTAATGTACGGAATGCCGACCGAAACCGATCAAGATCTCGAACAAACAGTCGAGTTAGTCACCCGAGTACAGAAATGGCTGCTTTCAGCCCAAAAGCAGTACGGCCGGGCCGGGCGATTGACTATTTCGGCCAATCCATTTGTACCCAAGCCGCACACGCCTCTGGGACGCGAAGCAATGCCGACCGTTTCAAAATTGAAAAAGATGCGTAACTTTTTAGAGCGAAACATCAGCAAGATCGGCGGCGTGGCATTTTCGGGTTTCTCGCCGCGTCTGGCGGTTCTACAGTGTCTGCTCGATCGCTCAGGCGAAGAAGTTGCCCAATTGTTAGAGCTTGCCCAAGGAGAATGGCCGCCGCCTGGCGCACTTATTAAAGAGCAGGTTCCCAATCTCAATGAAATAGTTCATGCTGACTGGCCAATGGACCGGCCCTCGAGCTGGGACATGATTGATGTTGGATTCAGTCCGGCAACAGAGAAATCCGAGCATGAAAAAGCGCTCCTGGGGGAAACAACGCCGATTTGTTCTCCCGATCGGTGTGATCAATGTGGTGCCTGCCAGGCAGGAACAATTCAGTAGCGCATAGCGAATCAGGGTTGACGCAGGTTCTCAACCTGTGATAATGTCTGGTGAATTCTTGATAGCCCCGGGAGCAGCAGGATGGTTTTCAAGGTTGGGAAGCGTACAATTTTGCCAATTTCATCAATTTTGGCAATCGGGTTACTCGTGGCCCTGAGCTTCTTTGCCTGTAGCTCAAGTCCATCAAACACCAATGATGATGGCGGCTACGAAGATGCCGATGCTGGTCATGCGGATGGCGATCAATCTAGCGGGCCTGATTTGAATCCAACCGAAGAAGACACTGACGGTGACGGAATCCCCAATGATGTTGAGGATAAAAACGATAACGGCATTGTAGATGACGGTGAAACGGATCCCAATAATCCGGATACTGATGGCGACGGAATCTTTGATGGCACCGAAGACGGTAACCATAACGGGCAGGTTGATTGGGGCGAAACCGACCCGCTCGACCCCGATTCGGATGGCGATGGTTTGAGCGATGGTATCGAAGATGGGAATAAAAACGGTCAAGTAGATCCCGGTGAGACAGACCCTCTCAAAGAAGATACAGACCGTGACGGCATTGCCGATGGCACCGAAGACAAGAATCGCAACGGAATCGTCGATGCCGGTGAGACCGACCCGACAAAAGCGGATACCGATGGAGACGGACTATCGGATTCTGTCGAAGATCGTAATGGAAACGGGATAGTCGACTCCGGCGAGACCGACCCGACCAACCCCGACATGGACGGCGACGGGGTTGCCGACGGAGATGAAGATCGTAACGGCGACGGCGTCTTAGGAGAATGTACGACTACCTGTACCAACGACAGCCAATGTGCGGCCGATGAAGTTTGTGCCGCCAACGCAAAGGTCTGCTATTCTTCGGCTTGTTCCAAGGGAGAAACCGATCCTTTCTCTGAAGATACTGACGGTGACGGTGTGCCTGATGGAGAGGAAGCCAGTACTCTGGTTTGCTCGGCCGATAAACTCAAAGTGGTAGATTTCCATTCCTCACAGATGGCCGATTTTCGGATTGCGCTCGAGACGGTTTTTACGACAACTTCATTCCTCGAACTGGCCGGTGTTGAGGTTGGCCTGATGTACTACGACGATCTTCATGAAATTGCCGGCTTTTTACTTTCGAGAAACCCCTCGGTTTCATCGGCAGCTTTGCAAGAAGCCGCCGACCGAGCCACGATTGGTTTCCAAGCTACTTTGCTGACGGCCAGTTCACGGGCCTTGTCGACTTTTGACGGGTTCGAGGCCGTGATTGCCGAATATGATTTATCGGTCAACTCGAAAACTCCGACAGACTTAGCCAATGAACTGGCAGGCGCCCTTTCATCCGGCGGGCTTAGCGGCCTTTTGGCTTCGGCCGGCACGAGCTCGGGTGGCTTCCGTCTTTCGACCGAGACTGTTTATCGCAACTCGTCACAGGTTATCGTAGTCGGAGCGCTGACCGCGAGCGGCGGGTTAAATGACGACCAGATCATTCGTCTCAATGATATTACTAATTCCACAGCCCTGGCCGGCCACACCGATCAAACGGATTATGCTTGTGATTCTTTCTTGTCAGCCGGGGTAAGTCCTGTTGATTTCATTTGGGTCGTCGATAATTCGGCTTCGATGGAAGATGAGCAGAATGCGGTATCGGCCGCCGGAGATGCAATGGCGGCCCTGTTGTCCAACACAACCCTGGATTGGAGAGCTGCAGTCGTCAACACCGACGCAGTTTGGGACGGCCTGCTCTACAGTGGGTTTATCCGTGATATGAATCGTTTTAAATCCGATATCCGCCAGGGAATCAACGGCTCCCCGCTCGAGCGCACCTTGGAGATGGGTATCAAAGCAATCGATCATTCGCTCGAGGGCGCGGGCTGCACTGCCGAGGGACAACCAGAAGATCAGTACAAGCTGCGCTGCAATGCAACCCGGATCGTGATTCTCTTATCTGACGAGGACGACGAGACAATCGAAGAAGAGTCCGGCGGCGAGAACTATCCCGGCGATCCCAACCCGACCATAGTCGAACAGTTCGTGCGTGCTTACCAGGATCGAGACGTTGTTCTCTTCGCGATCGTCGGCGGAAACCCGCGTTGCCCCACGGCTTTAAACGCATCCAAGGGCATTAACTTGGTAGTCAACACGGTTGGCGGTGGTTCGGTCGGGTCTATTTGTGATGCCGATCAGGCAAATAATGTCGAGAATATTATCAGAGCCGCCTCAGGAGTCTCGAGCACTTATCGACTGAGCAAACCGGCTATATCTTCGACTATCAAAGTTGCCGCCGTGTTGGAGCCGGGCCAGGTGCCCCGACAAACTCCGCGCAGCCGTTCGGATGGGTTTGATTATGACAGTGTTGCCAACGCAGTAATTTTCTACGGCAGTTTCCGGCCCATGCTGGACGACCTGGATGTGGTGGCATCATATCGATATTACATTGACTGCGTTCCGATGTTCGAAGAATGCGACGGTCTTGATAACGATTGTGACGGATTGACTGACGAAGACTACGACGACGACAATGACGGCTGGTCGCAGTGCGGCGGAGACTGCGACGACGACGACCCGAATACCTATCCGGGAGCCGATGAATTATGTGATGGTATAGACAACGATTGCGACGGGGACACCGACGAGGGGTTTGATAACGACAGCGACGGTTTCAGAACTTGCGACGGTGACTGCGACGATAATGACGACACTATTTTCCCGGGTGCCCCGGAGCTTTGTGATGGGAAGGACAATGATTGCGACGGAATCACTGACCCAGATTGGGCGTGTGGTTGAAATTTTTACGCATTTTTGCGGCCGAAATTTCTCGGTCGTCAAAAGCATGAGGGAGGACATGTCATGGTAAAAGCCGAACTGGTGGCCAAAGTGGCGCAACAGCGAGGGCTCAAGATGACGGTAACTCAGCGAGCGGTGGACACGATGTTCGAGGCAATGACACGCGCTCTTGCTGGCGGGGAAGGTATCGAAGTGCGTGGCTTCGCTTCGTTCAAAGTCAAGCGCTACAAAGGATATCAGGGCCGTAACCCGCGTACCGGTGAGCCCATTAAGGTTGGACCGAAAGTAGGGGTAGTCTTCAAACCGGGTGCCGAGTTACGCAGGCGGGTAAACCCGTAGATAGAAGCAAAAAATATAACTTGTAGATAATTATAAATTTTTCTTGAAACCGGGCTGAGTTTAGTCTTTACTATCTCAGCACAAGGTAAATAATGTCGGGAACATGGGACTAAGGAGAGCCCAAGATGGCAATGACCAAGGCGAACATTGTTGAGGAGGTTTACAAGAAGGTCGGCTTCTCGAAAAGCCAGGCGGCTGAAATCGTCGAGACTGTTTTCGAGACCATGAAGCAGGTTCTCGAAAGAGGTGAAAAGCTCAAGATTTCGGGGTTTGGTAACTTTACTCCTAGGGATAAGAAAACCCGCATCGGTCGGAATCCCAAAACGGGTGAAGCCATCGAGATCTCCGCCCGCCGTGTTGTGACCTTCAAGGCCAGCCCGGTGCTCAAGGCGAAGATGAACGAGCTGGCCTCCTGAGCCTCTCAGGGAATCGGTAAGCTTCCTAAGCCCTCACGCCAGAGCGAGGGTCGTGGGGCTTGTCTCGAAACACACCCGGACCTCTTGAGTTCCGCAAGCCAGGAGTACAACCCTGGTTGTGCGTCTACCGATTGATTGTCCAGGACTGTTTTTTCAAAAACGGGCCGATAGTCCAAATATACAGCTACTATCGTTGCAAGCAACCGATGGAACAGCAACTGGTTCGTCGTCGGTAATATCGACGATGAATATTATCACCGCGGCAGTAAGTGCCGCGCCGCCGACCCCATAAGCAATATTGGCACCCAGAGCGAAATCTTCGGCTTGCCTGACCAGGTCATAGGCGGCTGGCTGTGACAAGCCGGGAGTCTTGGCGTCGCTGAGTTTGTTTTTACTGAGTACGCCCAGGATGGCGCCGATGGTTAAGCCGGCCACTCCGACTGAAGCGGTTGTCAGGGTCCAGGGATTGGTCCAGGGGCTTAAAGTCTTCGGCTTGGGTGTCTTGACCTCGATTGGTTTTTGGGGTTTGGGTTTTACTTCAGTCTGAAGTTTGAGTTTGTCCGCTACAATTGGTTTTGGCTTGACTATCGGTTTTGGCAAGGTTTGCGGCTCTGGTTTGGGCTCAGGAGCCAGGTCCATGCCCAGCCCGGGCTCGAGCTTGGGAATTTCGAGGCCAAGTAGTTCCCGAAGCAGGTTGGTCGTGTCGATAACGATGTTGCTCTTATTTGCAAATTGTCCGTATTTCTCCTGGTCTACCTTTTTCTTAGACACATCCAGAATGACCAGGTGCACCAGAATTTTCTTGCCGTCAAATGATTTTTTCATGTCACCGTAAAGAATCCAGCGGGCTTTCTGGCTGCGGCCGAGATCGGCAATGCAATCGGGCTCATCGTTACAAAAGGCCAGCGACTCGGCTGGCGGCATCAACATATTTTCGGCCAGTTCGGAGTCTCTCACCAACAGGTATTTTGCCGATTCATTCAAGATCGTATTGATCTCGGTATTGATTGATTCTGCCAACTCAACAGTAGATTCGTCGCAGGCTAGTTTGAACACGATCAGGACATCTTTTTCCTGAGCCTGGGAAAAAGGTGCCTGTAGCAGCCAGGCTAGACAAATTGCGATTATCCGTTTCATGGCATTAGAACTCTCAAGACGTGGTTTTGAGTGTCCGCGATAACCAGGCGACCATCTGGAAAGATGGCCAGCGAGTTTGGATTGTTGAAAGTAGCCTCTAAGGGGAGGCCGCTATCAAGACCCAGGTTGCCCGAACCCAGCCGGGTCGTTACGGCCGTGCCAATCGAAAAAGCGCGTATGCGCTGGTTGCCGCTGTCGGCAATCAGAATGACGGTTTCTTGCGAGTCCCAGACACACCCGGCCGGTTTCCAAAATTGGGCCTCGAGCGGCTGGCCGTCTTTGAATCCGGCAGTGCCGGTTCCGGCTAACGTAGCAACCGAGCCATCTATGGATACATGCCTCAATTTATGAGAGGATTCTTCAGTCACAATCAAATAATCGTCACTCAGCAGCAGAATATTTGTCGGGCTGTTGTAGCGGGCCAGGGTGGCCTGGCCGTCTTCAGTCCCGGGGAATTCGCACTTGCCCGAAAAGGTAGTCACCTGACCGGCTGATATTTTCCGAATGCAGTGGTTGCCTGTATCGGCTACGAATATCGAGCCGTCGGAAGCCACCGCCAACCCGGACGGCAAAGCGAACTTGGCCGTATCGACGGGTCCATCGAGATAGTCGGCAAACCCGCTGCCGGCATAAGTACTGACCTGATCGTCTAAGCTGAGTTGGCGGATACGATGGTTGAGGCGATCGGCAATCAAGATCGAGTTATCCAGGCCGATCGCGACGGCAATTGGATCGTTGAAACTGGCCTGATCGGCCGGTCCCTCAGCGTTCCCGTAAGAGCCGGTGCCGGCCAGGGTGGATACCGATCCATCCGCCAGGACAAGCCTAATCGAGTGGTTGCCGCGATCGGCTACGACAATCCCGCCCGAGGGGTGAGTGGCCAGCCCGTAAGGCCGGTTGAACCGGGCGTCTGAGGCCGAGCCGTCCACTAAATCGGGAGTCGAGGCTCCGGCCAGAATACAGACCAGGCCCCGGTCAGTTTCGCCGTCACAATCGTTGTCGACTCCATCACAACTGCGCTCGACAACTTCAAACCCGGTCTGGCAGACCCAGACCCCGCTGATGCACTCAGGCTGAGTCTCTTGGCACTCTGGAATGGTCTTGCAAGCCGGAGGTGTCTGATTGCAGCTGACCGGCTGGTCCGATCCTCGATCGGCAGAGTCTCCCGGGCCCCCGTCCGAATCGCCCCCATCCGTGCTGCCGTCCGGGGAAGCATGAGTACGACAGAGCGGACATAAGTATCCCGGGTTGTCCGGACAAGCTTCAACAACACAAATGTAGCCGCCGGCACACTGATTTTCGGCATCACATGGTTTTCCATCGAGAAAAGAGTCGTCGACTACGCAACTTTGCGCCGCAGCTACGAATACAAAGACAAGCGCTCTGGAAACTATGCGCCTCATGGATTTTAGTCTGCCACCGGCTTGGGTGGTTGTAAAGGCTCACCGTCCCATTCATGGTAGTACGCGTTGACAGAAACCCACCGGCGCTGGAAAATAGGTCGAGGAATACGGTTGGATATGGGAGGGCCTTTCCGGTGGAAAATAACAATTTATGGCCTATGAAATAGGATCGACCTATGGCTTATAGATCCAGACATGGAGGGGGATGCGGGCTGTGCCTTGCGGTTGCGCTCCCGGTCATATTGATGCTGCTGCTGGTTCCTCGACTTACCTTCGCCCAGGTTGTCTCCGACGAGTTTCCCCTTGTAGAGCCGACATACGGTCTGTTGGGTGGAACCAACGGTTCGCCGGAACTGGAGTGGGGTGAAGCGGGTGGGCTTGCGGTATGGAGCTTCCAGGATCTTCTTTCAATGGGAATACGCGGATCTATGCTGAGCGGCGACGGTCGTATCGAAGATCCGTACAGCAAGGAAATATTCACATCACCTGCAGGATTTGAATCTTCTCCATGTGCGTCGTGGAACGGCGAGAGCTTCCTGGTGGTCTGGTCGTCTTCTCATAGCCGTGGCTATGACTGGGACATCCAAGCTGCCAGGCTGAGTCCCGAAGGTGTGCTTCTGGATGGGTTGCCGATTCAGGTCTCGCCCGGGTTCGTAGACGAACACCTTCCTTCAGTCGCATGGGACGGAACCAGCCACCTGGTGGTGTGGCTGGAGAGCGGCAACGGAATCCGCGGCTCCCGAGTGAGCCCGGACGGGACCGTGCTGGACCAGACTCCGCTGATCATTTCCAGCGATGGCGCAAATTACTCTGCGCCTGAAGTGGAGTGGAACGGGGCGGACTACTTCGTCGTGTGGTCCGAGGACCGGGGAACTTCGGGAAGCGATGTCTTCGCGGCGAGGGTAGACTCTTCAGGGTTAGTGCTGGATCCGGGCGGTAGCGTTGTTACTAACGACGACGGTGAGCAGGTCTTGCCCGCGCTGGCATGGAATGGATCCAACTTTCTCGTCGTATGGCAGGACGATCGCGGGGTAACAGGAGAAGTCATTCAGGGTGCCTTGGTAACTCCTTCCAATGAGGCGCTGGGACCATTTCCTGTCTCTTTGGGTTGGGGAATATTCGAACACAGAAGACCGGAAGTGGCATCAGATGGAACGGATTTCCTGGTAGCGTGGGAGCGGCATCGGGGGGGTTCAAAGGACGTCGTCGGTGCCTTGGTTTCTGATGATGGCCAGGTGCTCGAGCCGTCTGTCTTCGAAATAGCCTGGCTTTCTTACAGTCTGGAGACTTCTCCATCCGTCACCTGGACCGGGAATGACTACCTGGTTGCCTGGGAGGACACCAGGCCCTCAGGCGCGTACTTCTACTATTCCTCGAGCATCTACTCCACCAGGGTCAGCACGACGGGGGAGGTTCTGGACCACACCGGTAACCCTCTCTCGATGGGGCTTTCAACTCAGGTGCTGCCGTCTGTTGCCTCCAACGGCGAGGATTTTTTCGCTGTGTGGACCGAGGAACGAGAAGGAAGAAGGGCGGATATATTCGGAACACATTTAGAAAGTGGAGTGGTCGAACCGGGCTATCCTTCTTTCCCCGTCTCCAGCACCCCGATGAACGATTGGTGGCCTTCGGTTGCATGGGACGGCGAGAGATATCTGGCTGTCTGGGGGTACTTAGCAGGCGACGATACAACCGGCATCTACGGAGCCCGCGTGACTACCAACGGATCGGTCTTTGACACCCAAACAGATTTATCACGATCTGGTTACTCCGAGAGCTTCACGCATTATTCGGATGTCGCTTGCCACCCGGGGAGCTGTCTGGTCGTTTTCGAGGTGGGTTCGGGGGGAGCTCTGTTGAGGACCGATGGTCTTGCCCTGCAGCCGCAGATCCTTGACCTGGACTCCGAACTAGGTTGCGGCATTTCGTCGATTGTCTCTGGTAGAGACGAGTATATGGCGGTATGTACCTCGCGGATTAATTCCGACAATGACGTCGTGGGATTTTGGTTGAGTTTCTCGGGAGAGGTCATCGATAGTATAGAGGTAGCAGGTGGTCCGTCGGACCAGTCCGGATCCGATTTAGCCTGGGGTGGAAACGGCTATTTCGTGGTGTGGAAAGAAGGCGGTGAGATCCGTGGAGCCAGGGTGAATCCGACAGGGATCGTCCTGGATCCCGGCGGGATACCCATCTCAGGACAGGGAAGGACAGTAACGTCTCCGGCGATCTCCTGGGGGGGCATGGAATACCTGGTGGCCTGGTTGGAAGAGGAAGACGAGGCCGTGTGGAACCTGGTGGCTACCAGGGTGAGTGAGGACGGCGTGGTCCTGGACGCCCCTGGGATCCTGTTGGTTGAGGAGGTGAACGAGTTCAACAATCCTGCAATTGCCGCGGACGGTTCGGGTCGTTGGCTTGTTGGCTACTCCCGATTCGACTGGTCCTCGGAAGACCCCGGGCACCGTGTTTTCGGGCGCTTCTTTTCGTCGCTTTCCGCTGGTGTTTCGTGCTCCGTCAACGAAGAGTGCAGAAGCACCTTTTGCGCAGACGGCGTATGTTGCGACGGTCCTTGCGACGGTCAGTGCGAGGCCTGCGACGCGGATGGGCTGCAGGGAACCTGCTCGCCGGTTGAGGGTGAGCCACGCGGAGGCAGAACGTATTGTCCTGGAGCGGGAGTGTGTAGAAGTAAATGCGACGGATCGATCAGGGATTCCTGTATCTTTCCTGGAGATGAGAAGGTTTGCGCGGATGCATACTGCGCTGGCTCGGTACTCTACGAGCCAGCAACTTGCGCCGGCAACGGATACTGCGGGATGCAAGCAGCCCATTCCTGCGAGCCGTACGCGTGCGGCGTGAACCGTTGCAATGAGAGCTGTGTGAACGACCAAGGCTGTGCCGGGAGTTACGTATGTATTAATAATACCTGCCAGACCTTACAAAAAAAGGATTGCCCACCCAGCGGCTGCGGATGTGGTTTTGGTTTTGACAAATTTTCCGGTCTAGTGCTTTGGATGTTTATCCTCGGCGTAATACTGATCAGACGTAAAATATAGAACCGGGATAAGGTCAGTTGTTCCGATGAAAACGTATCCTGTAGTCATTGTTGTTCTGGTTGTCATATTTGCCTTTGCATGCTGTGACCATCCCCAGCGATGTGACAAGTCGCTGTTCGGACAGCAGCTCTCGGACCTGCCGAAATCTGAATACTGCACCGTCTACGGGAGCGCAAGGAGTTGGTCCGACTCACCGGCCTGCGACGAGCTGACTGAAGATGACTGGACCTGTATCGACGTCAGGGCGCCGATGATCGACGGCATCGGTTACGACCGTTTCGGCAACGAGTGCGGAACCGGCGATCCACCGGGAAGCTACGTCGTGTGCAACGTTTGGGCTGACCCGGAGACGGGACAGATTGTCTGTGTTAATTACTGGTGTCCGGACTAGCGATTCTCGAACGTCCTACACTGGCATTTGATTTGGAACAAAGAACAAAGGAAGGTCAGTTTGAAGTGCTGACGAAAAGAGCTCTTTGAATGACTCCTTCTGCCATGGCCCTATCGATGGTGTATCAAGGTGCCTACTCGACGCATATCTCCGAGAAAGTGCCTTCCTCGCCCATCACGCAATAACACCCATAGAAGAAGTCATTGTAAAGGTTGCATCGTCCGCTCGTCACCTCGGCACAATCGATACCAAAGGCTCCCATGTAGCAGATGGTTTCACACTGGTTTGCTTCATTGCAATAGCAGTTACCGTCGTACGTGGGGCATGAACAGAAGCAGTCACCTTCCTCGGGGCACCAGTAGACTCCCTTGTAGATCTTGCACTCTTCTATCTCAAGGTCACGAGTGCAGCCGGGTTCGGGCTCCCAGCCACAAGAGGGATGGAAATACTCACAGCCGCCGTTGATGCACTGCTCGTACATCCCGCAGTCGCCATGTTTATTGCAGGATATCCTGCAGCCTTCCGTACAGTTCCCATAATAGCAACACTCAGAATCGGCGCAAACGTCTTGGCAGGTGCCCTGCCAGCATCGGATACCGCAGCCGCAGCATCTGCTGATGTCCTTGTTGCCGTTGCATTCTTCGTCCTCGTCGCAGGGGCTTCCTATTCCGCCGGAGTTACAAGCGAAGAAAGCAAACAGAAGAAGGATTACAATAGTAATTCTCCCGCCATTCCTCATTTCATCTTCCATCCACCACTCTTTCGAGCCGGCCTGTCCAGCGATGACATGATAGTCATATAATCATAACGGAGTTGCCATTATCCTGGCAATCGCGACGTGCAAAATCCAAAAACCGGCTCTGCGGATACGACTACGTCATCGGCCCCGCATGACAAACTCCCACGCAATGATTTCCTCATCATGCTTTGAAAATCAAACTTGCTGAAGTTGAGAATGTAACTAGTAAATAACAGGCCAAGGGAATAAGGCATCATAGGAATAGGGAACTACGAACAAGGAACATTGGAATATGGAATGAGGAACTGAGAATTGGTGGGTTCAGTAATGTGAAACACGGGCATCCAACCCCTGAAGGGATGTGGAGATGATGCAAAACTGAGACATGGAGAAGACGATTCCCTCAGTGAATGCACTTATCTCCTTAATGATGCCTCATCCCCTGCGTGCTTTAGATTTTAGAGCTTATCGGGGCCTACTTGGTAACGTAAATCAACTCGATACGCACCTGGTCGCCTTCGCCGAACAGCACACACGGATCGTAGTGTGTCGCGAATGCGATTGTGCCGCCTCGAGCGGCTGGGTCGGGAGGCGTGTCGGGCGGAGTGTAAGACCAGGTCTCGACGCAGCTACCCTGCGAGCATGAGGTATCGCTGAGCCCGCTGCATTCCTCGAGTTCACCCGGTTTGTCGCAGGAGAATCGCGGAACTCCCTCATCGTTAATCAGGATGTTGGCCAGATCGGGGTCTAGAATCTCTTCGGAGAGTAAGAAAGTCTTAGGGCAAGCCACGAAGGTCCCCAGTTTTTCCATGGTTTCTGAAAAATCATTCTGGCATATAGTGGCCACGAATCCGTTCATTCCGATAACGAACTTCTGGGCCAATTTGATGTAGCGGGTGCCTGGTTCGGCCCCACAGAACTTATTGCCGGGACAGTTAGCCACCATGCAGGCATCGTCGATCGTGTAGCGGCTGCCATCCCAGGTGTATTCGATGGTGGTTGTCGAGAGATCGTCGACGTCTTTGACGCCGACAATGGCTGCGAACTTGACCATGCCTTCCTTGCCGTCTTTCAGACCGAGCAGAAAGCTGTAATACTCTTCTACAAGCGTAAGGCGATATGGTTTGCCTTCAGGGTCGTTGGACAAACCCTCGGGATCGACACCCTTTGAGGCGTAATAACATGCATCACCGCGAATTCCTACCAATCCCTCGTTCACATCGCCGACTTCGCCGCAATCATCTTCGTCGGAAATTACGACCACGGCCAGAGTTGCGTTTGGCCGCAAGAAGCCTCCATTATGGTTGCCGGCCAGATCGCCCAGAGCGGACTTTATCGCGGCCAGGCCTCTTTCGTAACCGCAGCCTTCAATCCCGACCATTGCATAACCCTTTTGTTCTATAGTGTCGTAGAAACAGTCCTTTGTTTGCGGTTCGATGATTAGATCACAAGCGGGATCCGTGGTGAATTCGTATACAGGGTTATCAACAGTTCCAACATTCTGGCCGATGCGGTTTTGGAACCTTCCATCTTCACCTGAATCATTTATACAGCCGGCAGGAATTGCCATAGTGTCGCAACGCGGACACCCAGCAGACAACATTCCGGTGGTAATAATGGCGATCTGGTAATTGTCACCAAAACTCGAATCCAGTACTTGAGTGAAGGCACTGATGGATTCCCCCAACTGTTGTTGCTCTCCAAACATGGAACCGGAGTTGTCTATGACAAACAAGATATCGGCTTGTGCCGAGATCGAGATAGTCCAGGTCCCGCGTTTTTCTTTGATAACCGAGCTGGGCAGTTCTTCGAAGCCGTAGTCCTGGCAACTGGGAGTTATGAATA
>JAFDKH010000092.1 GCA_019307065.1 Deltaproteobacteria bacterium | reverse complement strand
CCCCTCTCCTCCATTGGAGGTCGAGGTCACCGAACATTGCTCAGATCCAGGCCGCTGGTTCTTCCGTATGCTGGGTTTTGCAGTCGAATCATATGAGACCCTCCGACCCCTATTCGATCCACTATGGATCTGGGCGCTGCCAATCAGCACCAAATCTGATCAGTCCTCGGCTACCCCAAGCGAACCACCGCCCGGAATAACTGGAGAAATGCGCTTGGCACTTTTTTTGCTCTTTGATCAAAGTGAGCCCTTCAGAAAGGAGACAGTCATGGCGAACAAGAAATTACTCAAGGCTGAGCGCAACAAGTTGATCAAAAACGTGGCCAAGCTTGACGAGCAGCTGTATCCCTCCAATGGTGACGGCCCCAGCGGCAAAAAATACAAAGAAACCAGCAAGAGTTACTACCAGGCAATCGAGGATTACTTCGAACGCCTGCCGCGCGTACAAATGAGCGTCTGTCCCTACTGCGGCAAAGCCTACCTGCACTCTTTCGATCCATTTGGTCTCGACGGCCTGTGGTGGCATGAAGAGCGCCTGGTAACAGTCAACGAGCCGCCGGCCTGCGAGCATTTCAGGCTTATCCTGGGGGCCTACAAAATAACCCGCACAGATCCCAGTGAGGCGACCGGGACCGTACGCCCCGGCCCGGAAGTGCCCTTCGTCGTGCCGGACATCATCGATCTGCCCGGCATGCGGGCCGTAGTCGGCCGGCTAGAAATGAAAACCGGCGACATCGCCTACCCGATAGTATATTTCTCAGATGTCAAAACCCGGGCGATCGATCTGTGCGCCCCCTGGCTGAAGGTCGAATACTGGTTCAAAGACGAACACGGCAACTCGGCCTGGAACATCTCCAACGACGAGTGGAGCTTTGATCTCGAAAAATACATCGAAGACAAACGTCTGGGTTGGGTGGATCTGACGGCCAAGAAACCGCGGGTTGAGACTTCAGCCAGCCGGGAATGTCCCTTCGTCGGAACCGAAGGGGTCCGCCAGCCGCAAATCATCTACTCAGGTGACCACGACTTCCTCGAGCTTCCGACCGGTGAAATAGTCTGCCCGTTCGAATAGGTTCGGGCCGATTAACTCATCTTTAGCGTCTGCGCCGGCCGGCCAATCCGAAAAATAGCAGAATCAGCAAGGCACTCAACGGCCGAGAGTTGCCGGTTGTGCCGCAGCCGCAGCCGCTGCTGTCCGGATCATCAGTCGAGCAGACATCATCTTCGTCAGTCAGGCTGTCGCAGTCGTCGTCGATGTCGTTGCATTCTTCAACAATCCCGAAACCCTCTTCTTGGCAGCTGACCCCGTCGCCGAGCTGGTTACAGATCAGAACACCATTGGGACAAAAGTCGGGGTCGAGCCCGTCACAGGCCTCGCCCAGTTCGGGCCAGTTCTCGTCGGTCAAACCGTCACAATCGTCATCTAAGCCGTTGCAACTTTCTGAATTACCGGCCCCGCTCTCACTACAAACTGCAGCCTGGCCGCCTGGATCACAGACAAAGACGCCTTCGACGCACTGGTCGGGGTCGGGTCCGTCACAAGCATCGCCCAGAGTCGGGTAGTCCTCATCGGTTTGCTGATCGCAGTTGTTGTCCTTTTGGTCGCACAACTCGGGCGCCCCGGGATAGACCTGATCGTCGTTGTCGTCACAGTCGGTGCCGCCGCAGGTAGCATCGGCATAACTGTCGTCATCTTGATCTTGACAGGTGTCCGAACAGATGTAACCGCTGCCGGAATCAATACACAGCGTAAGATCGGTGCACAGATTGCCGCAACTGCCGCAGTCGGTGTTGCTGGTTAGGGAAGCCTCGCAGCCATTGCCGGGATCAGAATCGCAATCACCGAAATTCGGGTTGCAGGCACCCATCTGGCAGGTGAAGTCGGCCGAATTACATGAACCAGTCGCATTGGCAAACCTGGTTGTGCAATCGTCGTCACAAGCTCCGCACTGAGTATTGCTGCCCAGCTGAGTCTCGCAGCCATTGGCCGGCTCGCTGTCACAGTCTGACCAGCCCGCCAGGCAATCGCCCATTTGACAGCTGCCCGTGACACAGCTTGCTTGGGCATTGGTAAAAGCACAAGCCAGATCGCAACCAGCGCAGTGAGCGGCGGCGCTTAGCAGGTTGGTTTCGCAGCCGTTTTGATCATCGGCGTCGCAGTTGCCCCAGTTGTTGTCACAGTTGCCCAGCTCACAGCCGCCGGCCCCGCATGAGCCGGCCGCGTGATCGTATGTGCAAACGACATCGCATGCGCCGCAATGGGCGATGTTACCGCGCAAGTCGGTTTCGCAGCCGTTATCGGGATTGTCGTCACAATTGCCCCAGTCGGAGTCGCAGCTGTCTAAGGCACAGCTGCCGGCCGTACAGCTCCCGCTGGCGTGATCGAACGAGCAGGCATGATCGCACTGACCGCAGTGGGCCAGGCTGATTGTCAGATCGGTCTCGCACCCGTTGACGTCATTAGCGTCGCAGTTGCCCCAGTCGGCATCACAGGCACCCAGGCTACAGCTGCCTGCGCTGCACGTCTCGGCTGCATGCGCTAAGGAACAGGGCTGATCGCATCCTCCGCAGTGGGCCAGGGTCGTCAGCAGATCGGTCTCACACCCGCTGGCCGGGTTTCCGTCGCAGTTACCCCAATCGGCATTGCAATCTCCCATGCTGCAATTTCCACCCGAGCAAGTCTGGTCGGCATGATCGAAATCGCACGGACTGGCACAGGCACCGCAATGGGCCAGACTTGTCAACAAGTCCTCTTCGCAACCATTGGCCAACTGCCCGTCACAATCGCCCCAATTGCTGTCGCATGAATCAATTGCGCAGCTGCCGCTGACACAATCCGGGCTGGCATGCTCAAAAGAACAGGGCTGTTCGCATCCGCCGCAATGATCGATATTGGCCAGTAAATAAATTTCGCAACCGTTGGCATCCGATCCGTCACAATCACCCCAGTTTGTGTCGCAGGCACCCATTATACAGTTGCCCCCCACGCAGCTGGCAGTCGCATGACTGAAAGAGCAAACAGCGCCACAATTACCGCAGTTTTGCAGATCGACGTCTGTGTGAATTTCGCAACCGTCGGCAATCTGCATATTGCAGTCGTGATAGCCAGCGTCACAACTGACGATTGTGCAGAAACCACCCACGCAACCATGCTGACCGACATTCGGCAGATCGCAATCACCCGGGACGCTGCAAGGATTGGTTACCAGATAATCAAGTTGCAGCGTCCAACTGTTCAAGGTACCTGTATCCATCCCGGCAGTATCGGCGACCCGCAAGGTCCAATCGCCGGCTGACATCTCAGCGTTGAAACCCGCGGGGCTGTACATCTCATTGATATTTTCGGTGCTGCCGCCTTCGTGATCGTGCAGGGTGACAAGCGTACCAGTCGGGCTTTCAAGTGTGACCAGTAAATCGCCGATGTAGGTATGAGTGATATCAACGGTAACCCGAGTGTTGACAATCTCGTAATCTTCAAAGACGTGAATGACACTGCTGATACCGCTAGGGTCATCATCGGGAATGATAATCGGGGTATCATCCGAATCGTATCCCACAGTCGGGATTGTATCGTTGACCGTAATAACAACCGTGTCGACAATGCTGTCCAGCTCTCCATCGGAGACTGTCAGGTCGAACTCTAGCTGGGTTTCACCGGCAACAAAGGGAACATCGAAGCTGGGATTCACAGAATGCGGATCGATCAGGTCGGCTGCCGGCCCCAAAGTCTGGACCCAGGAATACAACAATACGTTACCATCAGGATCAGAAGACCCCGAGCCGTCCAACTCCACGTTGGCCAGCTCGTCAACTACCTGATCGGGACCGGCGTCGGCCGTTGGGGCATGGTTGGTACCGGCGGTCATGGGTACGTCTAAATCTACCGGGGTCGTGGTCACCTGAACCTGGCGACTTTCAGGCAAATAGCCGGTCGCGGAAAAGACCAGGGTGTGCTCGCTGTTGGGCAAGACCGCCCGGCCGAAACGTCCGGCTGTATCGGTCTTCAACTGCCACTGTCCCGATTCGAACGGGCTTGAGGCGTATTGATAGTCAGCCACCACCGGCGCCAACGTGCCGGCATCATAGGTGTGACCGGTAATCGCCGGGGCATCCAGGGTGCGATCCAGCAAGTGTCCCCAGGCGGCCCGCTGGCGTTGGACGGTAATATCGCGCCAAATGGCATGATCGGGCTGTTGGCTGCTGCTATTCAACTCGATACAGAAACTGACCGCCCCGACTGCCCCGTAGGCATGATCGTCGGCGCCGCCGGGTGCCGAATACAAGACTTCGGGTGCCACACCGGTAGTCCAGTTGCCGGTCGTGCCGTCGTCGGTTTCAACCATGTTGTTCAGCGTCTCTCCGACGTGCTCGAGCAGATCGTATTCTTCGTTGCGGCCGCAGGAGGTCGGCCAGAGGATCATTTCGCCGGACGAGTGGTAGTTGATGTAATACATCGGCCTGACCTGCTCCATCAGAGCCTGAATGGCCTGGGTCTCTAGTTCCGAGGCCGCTCCGGTGCCGTGGTAGGTACTGTCCGAACAGGAATCGGAAGACCCTGAACAGGCCCTGTAGTTCCACTCGAAATTGCGGTTGAGATCGACGCCGATATCCGAGCCGCATTCCGGGTTGCGGTTCTTACGCCACCAGCTGGCACCGGAAAACATGTGGGCCGCCCCGTCCGGGTTAACGACCGGTACGATCCAGATCTCCATCTCGTCCACCCAGCGTTTGACCTGAGCGTCGGAATCATAGTTGGAGGTCAAGTAGTCGATCGCATCCACCATTACCTCGGCGGTCATTACCTCGTTGGCGTGAGTCTGCCCGTCCATTTGATAGGTCGGTTCGTCTTCATCGACGGCAACATTGTCGGAGATCTTCATGGCCCAGATGGTCTGGCCTTCATACAGGCCGCCTTGCAACAATACTTTTTGGGCAATGGCCGGATAGTTGGCTTCTACGACGTCCAAAAAAGCGTCCACTTCGGCCGGGTTGTAATAGTCGCTGAGTGCTTTGGGTGTTTTAGATGACTCGAGAAACTGTTCTTCTTTAATCAATGCCTTGTAATGCGTCGAGATATTTCCGCGCTCGGCCAGACCGACGATCACATCGACATATCCCTTGCGAATGTTCGACGAGACCAGGTCATGTCCGTCTTGACCAAGATGGTGGGCCAATTTGACGGGCTGGTCGGTGTGTAGACGAATCAAGACCCGTTCCGGGGTCAGTTCCCGGTATTGTTCGTTGAGAACAAGATCTCCATCCGAACAGGCACTGACCAGTAAGGCCGCCGTGATGAGCAGCGTGACATATCTCATATCAATCTCCTTACAAATACTCCCCCGACCTCATTATTCTCTGCGCCGGCGAATCATAATCATCATAAACATTCCCAATACCAACCAGGCCGATAAAGACCGGGTACCGCCAGCGGAACAACCGCACCCGTCGGAACCTGGATCTTGCGTTCCATTATCGGCTGCCGATCCCGAATCTCCGTCAGCCGGCGTACCCGGGTCGGCTCCGGCGTCAGTTCCGGCATCTGTTCCAGCATCTGTCCCGGCGTCAGTTCCGGCGTCGGTGCCGGCGTCTGTCCCGGCATCGGTGCCGGCGTCCGGCCCGGCGTCGACTCCCCCATCCGGAAGGTCTTCCGGGCTGGTTTCGTTCAAGAAAGAGATCTCGCCATAAAATTCCGGTTCCTTGGTTACTCCGATTCCCTCAGTCCATTCGATCCAGCCCAGGCGGCCGGTGCTGTCCGACTCATTGGCCAGAAAAGAAAAACGCAGCTTGGCACCCACCGCAAGATTGACACCCGGCAAGGCCGCCGGGGCAATACTGATCTCGTAATAATTCTTGTTGGCGACCCTGACGACCGCCAATGAAAAGTCGTCGCTGGCCGCAACCGGGCCGTGGAACCGATAGGCCACACTTTGATCGTTGATCAGTGCAAAGCCGAATTCATGATCGTCGGTGGAGTCGTAGCCACTGCCGCCGTTAGCGCCTACATCGAAAGCCAGTTGAATACTGTCACCGACCCAGAGTTCGGCCGGGATATTATCATTATCGTGAATGTCGTCGGTGACTTCGAATGCAAAATAAAGACCGTTTACGTCCCAACGCACGGCCGCTCGGACACCGAGATCATTAGGGCCACTCAGTTGCTCGATACCGTGCCAAAACTCTTGTCCGAGATTAAGCCAGCCGTCCGGGCCGATCTCGGCCAGGTCTCCGTCCAGAACGACTCCCGGCGTACGGTAGGCCTCGAACTGAATCCGGGGCGGGTCATCGGATTCGTCGTCATCGAAGGCATCCGTGCAGCCGCGATCTTCTAAGTCGGTCCGGCCGTCAAGATCATTATCGACGCCGTCACCGCAATCGGGCGGATCTTCTATCCCGGTTATCTCGGGATGGTCCTCGATGAACTGCTTGAGCGCGTCGAAGGCCGGCTTGAGCCGGTAGTCGTCGGGAAACTGCCGCGAGCCGGGGCTACCGGAAGTGGCTCGCATCAAACCATAGCCGTCAATTCCGCATTCGGGTTGATCGGGCCCGCAATCACCGATTTCGTAGAAAAAAGTATTGGTATACCAGGCTCGCATCAGCTGCTCTTGTAAAACCAAAACCACAAACTCGGCCTGCTCGGCCTCTTCGGCCTGATCACCGGGCGGGTTGGCCCGGTAGCCGGTTTCGGCGATCCAGACTTCGCCGCTATAGCCGGCCGCATCGAGAATCTGACGCAACGAGCGCCGTGTAAAAGGAAAGCGCTGGAACTCCAGGGCGTTTTCAAAGCAATCGCCGCCGAGTCCAAAGGGCGTGCAGCCGGTTTCGACGAAGTCTTGATAGATATGATGGGCGACGATGTCGAAGGTCTCGATCGGAATTCTGCTAAAGACGTCTTCTAAATAGACGTCACAATCACCCACATTGGCCAGGTCTGGCCCGAGCACCTTACAGGTCGGGCAAGCCGAGCGCACGGCCTGGGCACCGGGCAACAAGATGATCTCGACATAGTCGTCGACGGTACCCTCGAAGAACCCTTGTAGATTGGGTTCGTTCCAGATACCGAAATGAGTAACCTGATAGTTGGTGTTGTAGTGGGTGACGGTGTCAAAAACGAAGTCGGCCCATTCGGTCTCGGCCACCGGGCAGTCGTTGTGGGACAGTCCGTCCGTGTCACCCTTGCGATTGACCCACTCGGGAGTGTAGGCCAGAGTCAGGTAGACCTGGATGCCGGCTACGTTGGCCCGTTCTACCCAGGTGTCGAGTTGACTGAAATTATATGTATCATCCGTGTCGGGTTCCAGGACGAACCAATTGGCATCCATTCGGACCCAGCCGACTCCGAGATCGACACAAGCATCGATGAATCCTTCGCGGCCGACATGTATGTTCATGCCGACCGAGTTATCACCCAGTCCCGCCCGGGCCGGTAAAACCAAAACCGTCAACAAGGGTAGCCCAATCAAGCAGCCTATCAATAACTTTGTCATAGCAAATCTCCTGATAAATCACGCCTTACCGTATGCCTATCCTGCAGGTTCTTCGAACTCGTTGCAACCCCCTTGTAGGTTCACTATGCTACAGACCCAGAGGCCGCCAAAACTACTTTTAGGAGGTTACAAATGGCTAGCGGACACAGAAGCAAGAAACTTACTTATCTCAGTTGTTTAGCGCTGGGGATGATTTTTTTAGCGGGTTCATCAAGCCGGGCCGAGGAAGGCATGTGGACTTTTGATAATCTACCGAGCGAGGCTCTTTCGAAGAAGTACAATTTCACACCCGCCCAAGAATGGCTGGATCATTTACAGGCATCATCCGTTCGTTTCATGGACGGCGGTTCGGGTTCTTTCGTCAGCCCCTTTGGGTTGGTAGTCACCAACCATCATGTTGCCATCGGCCAACTGCAGAAAATGTCTACGGCCAAGAAGGACTACGTCAAAGACGGCTTTTACGCCAAAGAGCCCAAAGACGAAATCAAGTGCCCCGACCTGGAACTCAATGTGCTGGTATCCACACAAGACGTAACTGCCAAGGTATTGGCCGTGGTCAAGAAAGGCATGAGCGAAGAGGCAGCTTTAAAGGCCCGCAAAGCCGAGCGCGCCAGACTCGAAAAAGAAGCCAAGCAGAAAACCGGTTTACAGTCCGACATTGTCAGTCTTTACCACGGCGGCGAGTACTGGATGTACGCTTATAAAAAGTACACCGACGTGCGGCTGGTCATGGCGCCCGAGCGCCAGGCGGCTTTCTTCGGCGGCGACTCGGACAACTTCACCTATCCGCGTTACGACCTGGACATGGCCTTTTTCCGGGTATACGAAAACGATAAACCTTTACGTAACGAACACCATCTCAAGTGGAGCACTAACGGGGCCGCTCGCGGAGAACTGGTTTTCGTCACCGGTCACCCTGGAAAAACCGACCGGCTCTTCACCGTGGCACAACTGGCCTTCCAGCGCGATATCGTATTTCCGCTGACGCTCGGGTTCATTGACCGCACTATTGCTGCCTTACATGAGTATGCCAAACTGGGGACCGAACCTAAGCGGCGGGCCCTGACGCGGATTTTCGGTTTTAGTAACGCCAAGAAAGCTTACGACGGCATGTTCCTGAGCCTGAACGACGAACAGTTCATGGAGTTACGTAGTAAAGCCGAAAAGGAGTTTCGCATAAAAATCGCCTCCAAGCCCGAGTGGAAGAAAGCTTATGCCGGGGCCTGGGAAAGAATCGAAAACGTGCTGAAAAAGCATGGCACCGAGATCAGGCGCCGAGTCTACCTGCGCATCCTGGGTTCAAACCTGGCCAATAAAGCCATCACAATCGTCAAGCTAGTACACGAAGTCAAAAAATCCGATGCCGACAGGCTCGACGGTTATCACGACTCTGAATTGGAACGCTTGAAATTCCGGCTCTTCTCTCCGGCCCCGATATATCCTGATCTGGAGGCCGTCAATCTCGAAACCGGGTTCCGGCTGTCGCTTGACAAGCTTGGTAAAAACGATTCTTTTGCCAAAATCCTGCTCGAACTCGGTGATCCCAAAGCCGCCTCTGAAAAACTGACCAAGGCGACCAAGCTGGGTGACCCCGAGTTCAGAAAGAAACTCGTCGAAGGCGGCGTAGCGGCGGTTGAAAAGAGCGATGATCCGATGATCGTCCTGGCTAGAAAAATCGTGCCGATCATCGTCGAAAACGAGAAGTGGCAAAAGAAGCATATCGAGAGCGTCTTTACTCCGGCCAATGAACGGATCGCCAAGGCGCGTTTTGCGATTCACGGGAAAAACGCCTACCCCGACGCGACTTTCAGCCTGCGGATAACTTTCGGAACCGTGCGCGGCTACCCGATGAACGGAACCCGGGCGCCATTCCAAACCACGCTTTACGGCCTGTATGATCGGGCCCTGGGTTTTGAAAACCAGGGCGACTGGCTGCTGCCCGAGAGGTTTTGGCAGCGAAAAAACAAACTCAAACTATCGACCCCGGTCAATTTCGTAAGCGATTGCGACATCATCGGGGGCAACTCCGGATCGCCGGTGCTCAACACCAAGGGAGAGTTCGTCGGACTAGTCTTTGACGGAAACATCGAAAGCCTGGCCGGACGTTTTTTCTTCGACCAATCCGTCAATCGAACCGTATCGGTACATAGCTCGTACATTATCGAGGCTCTACGAAAATTGTACGACGCCAATGATCTGGCAGACGAGATTGTGACACCTAACTAATGCCAAGCGATCGGCCAGTTCTAGTTCGTTGCGTTAGCTGCCAACGCAACTTCGAGACCACAAAGTTTGGTCAGATAAATTGTCCGATCTGCCGCACCAAAATCTATCTCGAGCCGCCGGCCGGCAATTTGTCGGACGATCCGCCCGAACCGCAAGAGCCAACCGCCCAAAAAGAGCAAGCTGCGCCTGCCCGCGGACCGGAATTGAAACCCGAACCCCGGGCCGTTGATAAACAGTCCCAGCCGGCTGATTATGAAAAACAGGGCCTGGCAAATTTGCGCAGTCTGTTGGAAGTCAAGCAACAGACCGGCCCACAAAACGAACGCCAATTTCTGCCTGCCTGGGAATCAGATCAGGCCGGGGTGTTCAAGCGCTTCATCGATACCTTCAAGCAGATCTTCGCCAACCCGACCTGGTTTTTCTCAAACATCAAAATTGATCAGTATCGTAAGGCCCTCAGTTTTGCCTGGATTATCTGCAGCCTGGCCGTAGTTTTTTTCGCCCTTTACAGTCTCTGGCAACTCGAACAAAACACGTCCGCCCTGATTGAAAGGGCCGCCGTTCAAAGCGGTGAAGATCCACAAAAGATCTACGAGTCGCTGCGCAGTTTTCTGTTGATTACTCTTTATGGCGCACCCATATTCGGGCTGATCAACATTGGAATATCAGCCTTTGTCTATCATATGGGAATCAAGCTGACGACCAACAAACATCAGGGGTTCAAGGCGACTTTTCGCGCCACGGCCTATGGCTTTGCGCCTTTGTTGCTGGTCGTCGTCCCGTTTATCGGACACCTGGTCGGCACGCTCTGGTCATTGATCCTGCAGATCATCGGCCTGACTCAGGTTCATCAGATTACGCCCGCCCGGGCTTCGCTGGCAGTCCTGTTACCGGTCACGGCCTTGATGCTGATCGTCTATGCCTTGTTTTCTTAGTCGTGTTTGCCACAATGACAGAAACCATCGAATTTAATCCTGTTCCCCTTATAGCAAACGAGCTGAACACCCCGGCGACCGATGTCAACGCAGTAGTCAAGCTTCTCTCTGAAGGCAATACGGTTCCGTTCATCGCCAGATACCGGAAGGAAATGACCGGGAGCATGGACGAAGTGCAGATCCGTTTGATCGAAGAACGAAACGCCTACCTCCAGGATCTCGAAAAACGTCGGCGGGCGGTCCTGGATTCCATTGAGGAGCAGGGGAAGCTGACCAATGCGCTCAGGGGCAAGATCCTTGCGTGCACGACCAAGTCAGCTCTTGAAGATCTCTATCTTCCGTACAAACCGAAGCGTAGAACCCGTGCGACCATCGCCAAAGAAAAGGGGCTCGAACCTCTCGCCCTGCGCATTCTAGAGCAGCCCCTGAACAGAGATGCGACATCCGAAGCCCAAGCTTTTGTCGACGCCGAGAAGGGCGTCGAGGACGTTGACGCCGCTCTGGCGGGCGCCAGAGATATTGTCGCGGAAATCATCTCCGAGAACGCCGATGTGCGCACCTTGATTCGGGAGAAGTTCGCCTCGGACGGATTGCTCATCTCCCAGGTGGTGAAAAATAAAAAAGACGCAGGCGCCAAGTTCAAGGACTACTTCGACTTCGATGAGAACGTGGCCCGGATTCCCTCCCATCGGTTCCTCGCGGTAAGACGAGGAGAGCGAGAGGGCTTTTTGAAAACCGGAATCCAGGTGAATACCGAGCCGCTCGTGGAGAGAATCAAGAACAGGATGAACATGCAGGATCAATCATCCTTCGCGAACCATCTGGCACAAGCCGTTGAGGACGGGTACCGGCGCCTCCTCGCACCGAGCGTGGAGAGCGACGTTAGAATAGACCTCAAGATGCGCGCCGACAAAGAGGCCGTGGAGGTCTTCGCCGGCAACCTCAGGGCTCTGCTGCTGGCGCCTCCCCTGGGCAGCAAGCCGATAATCGGGATCGATCCCGGGCTTCGTACCGGCTGCAAGTGTGCCGCAGTGGACGCCACCGGTGAGTTTCTCGGCAATATGACATTCAATATCATCCATTCAGAGCGTGCCGCAGAATCTGGCAAAAAAGAGCTGACGTCATTTATCCAAAAGCACGCCCCGTCCGCTATTGCAGTGGGCAACGGAACCGGTGGGCGAGAGGCCGAGAAGTTTGTAAAGCAAACCATCAAGGACGCGGGCATCACCGGCGTCATTCTGATATCGGTGAGCGAGGCAGGCGCCAGCGTTTACAGCGCCTCCGAACTCGCGGGGAAGGAGTTCCCCAATCTCGACCTCACGGTGCGCGGCGCCATCTCCATCGCCAGACGTCTACAGGATCCGCTCGCCGAGTTGGTGAAGATAGAGCCGAAGGCCATTGGAGTGGGCCAATACCAGCACGACGTCCACCAGCCCCTGCTCAGTAAAAAGCTGGAGGAGGTCGTGGAGAGCTGCGTCAACGGCGTCGGTGTCGAGCTAAACACAGCTTCGTCGCCGCTTCTGTCACATGTGGCAGGCATCGGACCCAAGACCGCAGACAACATCATCGAACTACGATCCGAGCTCGGCGGCTTTAAAAACCGCAAGCAGCTGCATAAGGTAAAGGGGCTCGGACCCAAGGCGTTCGAGCAGGCGGCCGGTTTCCTCCGCATTCACGGCGGCGGCAACCCGCTTGACGCCTCTGCGGTTCACCCGGAGCGCTACAATCTGGTGAGCAAAATCGCCGAGGATATTGGCGTTGATTTAAAGTTGCTGGTGGGCAACAACGAGCTCGTCCGAGCCATTGATATAACAAAGTACGTGAGCGCAGAGGTTGGCAAACCCACGCTCAGGGACATAGCTGACGAGCTTCGAAAACCCGGCCGTGATCCTCGAGACAAATTCGAGCCGCCTGCGTTCAGAGACGACGTGAACACCATCGCGAATTTGGAGGTGGGGATGCAGCTCGAGGGCGTGGTCACGAACGTCACCAACTTCGGTGCCTTTGTGGATGTAGGCATTCACCGCGATGGCCTCGTACATATCTCGCAGCTCTCGGACAACTTCGTTAAAGACCCAAAAGACGTAGTCAAGGTGGGCGACAAGCTGAAAGTTCGCGTGTTGGAAATCGACATGGATCGGGAGCGTATCTCCTTCACGGCCAAGAGCGGCAACCCCGAACAGCGCCCCCGCCCATCGAATGACACCCCCAAAGACCGAGGCAAATCCGGCGACCGCCGGCATAAGCAAAGCAGCAACAAACAACGCTTCTCCTACAACCCCTTCACAAATCTACCAAAGAAATAGTCGAGTCTTCAGATATTGCCCATCACAGCTTTAATGCTGATCGTCTATGCCTTTTTAATGCTGATCGTCTATGCCTTTTTAATGCTGATCGTCTATGCCTTTTTAATGCTGATCGTCTATGCCTTGTTTTCTTAGTCGTGTTTGCCACGCGGTGCCACCCGGACAAACCCGGTTTGTTTTTCATAGCCGGCAAGCTTGAGTGGCCGACAGCGCTGCAACGACAGTTTTTCAATCCCGGTTCGCTGACTTATTTCTGCCAAAATTTTGTTAACATCTTTTTTCGTGAGCTTTTCGAGATCCCAGCCGATGAACATGTGCAGCTTGATCCCCAGTGGAGGATTGGGCAAAAAGACCGAGGGATGGTTGGTTGAACCGTAGATCAACCAATGGCGCAGCTTGATCAGGCTGCCCGGGCTGATTCTCAACTCACCTTGATCTGATCGATAGACACCCTGGGTCAGATCCGCTTTTTGGGGCCCCATCGACAACAACTCTTCAACCGACAAATCGCTATCCAAGATGGCAGCTATCAGAGCGCAGTTGCGGGCCCGATGCCATTCGTCTTTTCCGAAGCGCACACAACGCAAAAGTGCTCGCTCGGCTTCGTTCAGGCGTTGATCTGCTCGAGAACGATCGGCCGGGTCGATAGTCGGCAAGTCTTCATCGCCGCCGACAATCCCGTCGGGTAAATCGAGCGGCTCGTCCTCGACAGATTTCAACCATTGACGATAATCATGGCGCGAACGCAGGTCTTCGAAATCGGGCCAGTCGGGATGAACGGCCTCAACCCATCTGACAATCGCGAAGGCCTCAGTCTGACGATCGAGTTTCAAAAGACAGCGCAGCTTGGTATCCAGGTGCGGAAGGAAATATGGCCAGAACTCGAGTGACTGGTTGGCGCAGTCCAGGGCAGCTAAATAATCATCCGTAGTCACCGCGGCTTCGTAGTCGGCCCAGGCTTTGTTGTTCAGTTGCCGAACGCGCTCCCATTTGTGCATCCAGGCTTCATCAGAGTCATCCATGGATAGCAGCTCATCACGAATGGCCGCTTCTTGTTCGAGCAAGACATCGTTGGAATCCGGCTCCAGCCCTCTGAGGCGGACTTGTTTCAAAGCATCTTGCAGTAGACTCAGCGCCCAGCGCCGATCGGCACCCTCCAAATCCAGAAACTCTTCTAACATTTTCACCGCCGGTTCGAATTCCTCATCGCGAAAAGCTTGCTGAATCCGCTCACTCAGGCTGTAGATTGCATGTGTGTCAACCATTTCGGCTACCTCCTTTCAAGTGGGTCAGCTAACTGAAAAGATGAGCAATTTGCGTGCCAATATTACGCCCCTGAGACTACAAGACTTTTTCTAAGCGAGCTCTAAGACCGATCCAACTTGTAGCAATCAGGTTGAAAATTGATCCAATTTGGGTCTGTTAGTCTAGTCCACCAGATACAAATCCCAACGTACCGTCCGGCCGACCTGAGCCGTGAGCGCCAGCCCGCCTCCGTTAACCGCCCCGCCCGGACTGGTGATCCGCACCCGCGTCAGTCCGGAGTCGATCTGTTCGGTCAGATAGCATCCTAAACAGTCAGACAGTTCATCTTCGTTTAATGCCTGGGGATACTCGGGCGGACTGAAACCACCCGTCCAGGCAGCCTCGAGCAGACCATCGTCATAGAGCCTGAAGGTCGCCTCTTTGCCGGTCGAAAGCAAACCAACCACATCATAGACGTGGCTGACATCAGCCCGGCCGATGACGTCCGGGTGGTCTTCGTCCGCCAGGGTGTCGATCGTCGGATCGAGCATGGGGATCAAATACCCGTCGCGAAGCAGCAGCGGCAGCTTATCAAGCGGCGCGTCGAGGGTTACAACCTGGCCGCCGTCAACGAGTTCTTGATCGGCCCAGTCGAGATACAGCCCGGCCGGTAAGTCGACTACTTTGGTAAGCTGACCACGGTCAACCACCGGGGCCACGAACAAACCGGGGCCCAAATAGTAGGCGTCATCTACGTCGGCCAGATCGGGCCGATCGGGATTTTCTAAAAATGGCTGGCGCATAAGCGGTTCGCCGCTTGCATGAGCCTGGTGGGCCAGGCTGTACAAATAGGGAAACAAACGGGTATGCAGGCGGGCATACGTTTTCCAGGCCTGGCGGGCCCCGAGGTCGTCGAATATATTTGCCTTGCGGCCCTCGCCGCTGATCACGCCGGTCATTGCATCCTGGTCCTGCATGTTCGAACCCATCGAACCCTGCTGAATCCAGCGGATTAACAACTCTTCATCGGCAGCCTCGTAGCCGTCGGCTACCCCGTGAAAGCCGTTGATGTCCCCGCCCCAGTGCGGAGCGCCGCTGATTCCCAGGTTGACTCCGGCGCGCACCATGCTGGGCAACCCGTCGGCTTCTTCGAATGAGGCTGCCGGATCGCCGCCCCAGATCATCGGCGAATAGGCCGAGGCACCTGTGTAACCGCTGCGAACAAAGGTTAACCATTCACCGGCCATGGCGCCCGACTCCAGGTAATCATGGGCCGCTTTCTGGTACTGGACTGTGTACAGGTTGTGATATTCTTCGCCGGTCATTCCATTGCCGGCAATCGTGTTGGGCTGAACATATTCACCGAAATCATACATCCAACCGGAGTAACCTAGATCGATAGCCCATTGCAGCATCGACTGGTACCAGCTGACGGCCTCGGGAATAGTATAGTCGACCATGTACATCCTCATCATCGATCCGGATACCATCCAGACCTCGGAGGGATTGCCGTCGCTATCCTTTAAGAACCAGTCGTTTTCCAGGCCCTGCAACACTTCGGCGCGCAATGGATTGGCCTCGTCCGAATTGAGGTAGGCATTGAAATAACAATTTACCCGGTAGCCCAGCCCGCGGGCCATGGCCGTCCAGGCGGCCAGCTCGGCTTCTCGGCCGATATGGCTGCCTTTGGGCAGGAAATGAACCGCATCGTCGATGCCGGTGATGGCCAGATCGAGATCGCGCATGGCCTGGATCTCGTGAACTCCAGCCTGCATGTCGCCCCGGTTGATTCGCCGCCTGGGGCCGAAAGTCCACTTGGGTGGAATCATCGGCCGCCCGGTAACGCCGGTGAACGAGTCTATTAAATGATAAGGCCAGGGCCGCGAGTCGTTTGGAAATGCTACGTAGACCTCGTAGGCCAGTTGGGGCCCGATGTGCCAGACTTGCCAGGCATCGTCGTGGTCGCTTGCCAGATTGAACTCGTTGCGCCAGGTCGAATCCAGCCAGAAACCGTAACCGGCGGTCGATATGAAAAAGGGCACCGGGTAGTAGGCCATGGCTTCGCCGTTGGGATATGGGTTCTCGGGACCGATTGGTTCTGCTTCGCCGCCGCCGATCCCGCCTTCTTCGAGCCAGGAGTATACATTCACGCCGCGCTGATTGGTGCGATTGAAACGCTCGCCGAATCCCAGAAAGGCTTCTGTGGCCGGGCTTTCAAAAGCGGCCGCCCAGGCTCGCGGCGGATCGCCTTCGTAGCTTGCCTCAACCCGCAAAACCGAGGGGCGCAACTTATGAACAACCCTGACCCGGGGACTGCCCGGCTCCGGGTTGCCTTTTATCAAGACAGTCTCGATCTGCGATTCACCTTCGATGACTTCTTCGACTTTAAAGTCGGCCTTCCAGGCCCGCAGGTCGGGCTCGAACCCGTAGTAGCCGGGAGAAATAACGGTCTGCCAGTTGATCGTCCCGGTTGTCCAGGCCAGTGATCCGTAGCCGTCCCGATCACCTTTACCGAGGCTGCTCAAGACCGCCTGACCGGATTCGTTGTAAACCGTGTAGCCGTAAGGATCTTTTTGAATAACTATCTTGATGCCGTTGGCAGCAAGCTCCCAACTATCAGCCGGCCCGCTCTGACTCTCGCCGCAGGCCATGGGAATCAGGCCAATCAGACATATCCAGGCGAACTTTCTCATAAAAGCCAAGGCTACCTCCCTAGATTCGATTATTGGCACGAGTTTAGCGTCTGACAGGAAAGCGAGCAAGCGCAAGCTGCCCGGGGCGTCTAGTACTTGAGTCGAATTCGATTACCTGCCAGACTGTCCCCAGGAGGACATAAATGACGGACACTCAAAAATACTTGCAAGCCACCCAGTCGATCGATAGTGACAACCCGCGCATCATAGAACTGGCGGCCGGGATCTGTGGCGATACAGATGACGTGCACGAAAAAGCCCGCCGGCTCTTTATGTATGTCCGCGATGAAATCAAGTACACCGTCTATGCGCCGATGTATCCCGAGTCTCAATACAAGGCGACTACAATCATCGAGCGCGGTCTTGGCTACTGTGTGCAAAAGGCGGTAGTTTTGTGCGCCCTGGCTCGGGCG
Source organism: Deltaproteobacteria bacterium (assembly GCA_019307065.1). Taxonomy (GTDB): domain Bacteria; phylum Myxococcota; class B64-G9; order B64-G9; family B64-G9; genus JAFDKH01. Next base: position 2,589 of record JAFDKH010000092.1, on the reverse strand, counting down.
GCCGGCATACCGGCCCGATTGGTTTTCGCCGATATCGTCAATTACGCTGTGTCCGAAACCCTGATTGAGATGATGGGTTCCAACTTGTTCACTTATCACAGCTACAGCGAAATGTTTCTTGGCGACAAATGGGTCCAGATGACTCCGGCTTTCGACAAGGGCCTCAGTGAAGAACACGGGTTTCCGCTAGTTGAGTTCGACGGTTACCAGGATGCAATCTTCGCGCCCACAGATGCGCGCGGCAACAAATTCGTCGAGTACATCAAGCACTACGGTGTCTTCGCCGACATCCCCTTCGGGCCGATGCTGCAAAGCTGGGAAGACAACTACGGCAAAGAACGCCTAGACCTTTGGAAAAAGGCTTCCGTGATGGGATCAATGTCAGGAAGCAAGGGAGGGATCTAATGAATACCAGGAAGCACTTTATCGTAGTCGCCTTGAGCGGGCTGCTGCTGGCCAATTGTTCGAGCGGCAACGGTAGCGAAGACCCGTGCAAAGGCATCGACTGCTCGGATCACGGAACCTGTCAGGTAGAGAACGATCAGCCGGTCTGCGATTGTGAAACGGGCTACATGACTTCGACCGACGGGATTCGCTGCATTCCCGGCAGTGACGATCCTTGCCGGCCATACGATTGTTCGAACCACGGACGCTGTCAAAAGGACGCCGAAGACAATCCTTATTGCGTCTGTGACCAGGGTTATTGGATTACCGGAGACGGGCTCGACTGCGTCGAAAACTCGTGCGTTGATGCCTGCACCCTAATGGGCTGCTGCGGGACGAGCTGTTGCAAGCTGATCCCTTCGAATGCCGCCGATCTCGGTCAACTACCGGACAGCGGGGCGAACAAATCGGGATCGGGTTCATTCGACACAAACACAAATTGCACTGTCGGCTCATCTCTGGGTGACTGCGAAATAGTCCTTGTGGCCCATTCGCCCGACGTGTGCGTCTGTCGGCTAGGCGACTTGACTATCGGCGGCAACTTGAGCATCGTCGGCGAAAATGCCTTGGCGATCCTGGCCGCCGGCTCGGTCAACATCACCGGCTCGATCAATATCGCCGGCAGCGGCCAGACCGGCGGCCCCGGGGCCGAGGCTCAACTGGCACCCGCGACTGATCGGCTCGGCGGCAAGGGCGGCAGCTTCGGCACGAGCGGCGGCAACGGCGGACAACTGCGCAGCAACCGCGAGTTGGTGCCGTTAACCGGCGGCCAGAACGGTCAGGACGGATGCGGTGATCGCAGCGGTGGCGGGGGCGGCGGCGTAATTCAAATTTCGGCGGCTGGGAGCATCACTTTGTCCGGGTCGATCAACGCCTCCGGAGGGGGCGGCCTCGGCGGAGCGGCCGCCCCTGAAGAATTCTGCTGCGGCGGGGCCGGCGGCGGTTCGGGCGGGGGCATCCTGCTCGAGGCCCCCGAGGTAACCATCACGGCCTCAGCCAGCATTTACGCCCACGGCGGCGGAGCGGGCGGGGGCGGCAACAACCGCGGCGCGGCCGGAGGCAACGGCAGCGCGGCAACAACTAACATGAATCCGGCCGGCGGCGGCGAGGGGCGCGATGGGGCCACCTGTGCCTTGTACGGCGCGATCGAAGGCGGCGACGGCGGCCAGGGCTCGGTTGGTGGTTCAAACGGCAGCAACGGCCAGGCCACCGATCGCAACATGTGCGACCCCGATCAACCGTATGTCGGCGGCGGCGGCGGCGGCGGGGGCAGCGGCCGGATCCGAATTGTCACTTCGGCAGCGGCGGGCTGCGACTGCAACGGGACAATCTCGCCTTCCGAGACCTACGGAGTAATCGAGGGCGGCTGAGTTATTCGAGCAGCGGCAACTGATGGACCATCATCGCCGACATTGGTTTCCCATAGCTTCTTAAGCGACGAAGTCCAATGTCGTCAATCCAGAAAATATATATCAAATCCCGGATCATCCCAGGTCCGCGCCTTGGCCGGCGCCATGGCATCGTATGGATCGAAAGTATAGACAAGTTTCCCGGCCAAGAACTCCTCTGAGATCATTTCGTAAATGGCCAAAACCTCCTCGGCTTCGAGAAGTTCCTCGTTTCGGCTGGCCGTGTAAACTGTGAACCCGTAGAACTCACCCTCGACCGGATGATCAACGTGAACGAAATTGCCGGCGTAGTGTTTCCGGTTTGCCCGGGTCAGGATCATTTCCATGTACTTTTCCTCGTTGAGATCTGGAAAATACTCCGCAAAAACCAAAGCCAGGAAGTAAAGATGGATCTCGTAGCGATTTACGTTCTGGAAAACCAGTGGCAACAGTTCAGGATCCTTGCCGGCCGGGGCTGTGTACTTGGTAACCCGATCGGAGTACTCGAACAATCTGGCTTCTAAGGAAATGACTTCGAACTCGGCGGCGCTGTCCACCCGGCGGAGACAAGCCGGGCCTTTCGGATCGCCGTCGTCGACACAGACCTGCCGCCCCCCGCCGTCACCGCAACCCGTTAGGCAACAGACAACCAGACAGAAGAGTATCAGGCTCTTTTTCATTTTCGTCCTTAGGGCGTGTTTAGTTGCAGCATCTGAACGCTGCCGACAGTCAGTTCAATCTCTCCGCCAAAAGGTGA
>JAFDKH010000258.1 GCA_019307065.1 Deltaproteobacteria bacterium | reverse complement strand
GGTTGGTGATAATTCCCCGATCGGGTTTGCTGTGTGATTCTCTCTTTTCAAGGCAGCAAACTCTCAGGCTGAGCTCGTCGTCCGGTCGAACCGGGCTGGGAAAACGGACCTCGTCCCAGCCAAAAGAGGCGATCACGGCTGTCAGCACTTTCTGGCTGGTAAGTATTGTGGTGCGGATCGCCAGGGTGTGAGTTCCGGAAGCAACCAAACCGCCATAGGCCGAGGCCTGGGCGATTTTCTCGTCATTGTGAAAAGGAAGGTGATCCCATCTCTTGCCGAACTCGAGAATTTCTTCGCGAGTCACACGGTATTTTGCTACGAATCTCTCTTTACCTGCTTCGAAGTCTTCGAAATAACGCTTGTCCATATCCCGCCGGCCTCCGTCCCCCTTTCACTCTATTGACTCTTCACCAGAATCGTACCGTAATTGCCCACCGCCCTTATCGCTGTTCCGCCGGCCACTCCATGGATATCATGCAAGGCGGTGCCGGTTCCGGCGTTCTGTCCCGACCATTGAGAACCGTTGAAGAACAAAATAGTGCCGGAATATCCAACAATCCATAATTCGCTTGTAGCTGTCCCCCAGACTCCCTTGAGGTTTTCACTGGTACCGGGGGTAAGTAGTCTGCACTGACCGTCGTAATGTATAACCAGGCCGTTATTCCCGACGATGTATACGTTGTCATCATCTATAACCCAGACATCATTGAGGTCTTCGCTAGTCTGACAGTCTATCGTGCTCCATTGTTCTCCAGTCCAGTGCATGATGGTTCCGCCCCTGCCGACCACCCACACATTCTGTTGACCCGAGCCACTGACACCTCGAAGTTGATCGTCGGCTGGATTGGCGAAGCTCTGCCAACTGCCGTTGGAATTACGCATTACGGTGCCGGAGCTACCGACCGCCCACATATCGTCAGTCGCACTGCCCCAAACAGCCTGCAGTGAAACCTCGGTATTACTCGTAACCGTATCCCAACCATCACCGGTGTATTGCATAATCAAACCCGCTTCACCGACGGCCCAGATATCTGTGGCCGAAAATCCCCAGATACCCTTTAGGATTTCTGGTGGTGAAATGCGCCATGGATACCAAGCTCCGGCCAGCCTTTGAAGGATTTCACCTCCGTTGGCGTCCCCTCCTACAGCCCAGGCGCTCCCATCCGTGTGGCTCCAAACATCGTAAACTTCTGTAATCGAACCATGATCCAGGCGATACCAATTGCTTCCATTCCAATGGCGCAGGGTACCTGCCAAGCCCATGATCCAGACATCGTCGCTGGCGGCTACCCAGACAGCGTACATCGCCCGGGATGGGGAACTGGCACGCTCCTCCCACTGTTCGCCGTCCCAGTGAAATGTTCGGTTGCTCTTACCCACAACCCAGACATCGTCGGCCGCAGAACCCGAAACACCGGTCAGATCCGGCGCCATCGGATTGGCCATGCTCGACCAACCTCCCCCGAAATAGCGTATTATCGTTCCGTCGTTACCAACCACCCAGATATCGTCTGCGGCGGTGCCCCATACGGCCCGCAACATGGGCAGTTCTTCGGCCGCCTCCAGGCTCCACTCGTCACCATCCCAGTGAATGATGACGCCGCTCGCCCCGACAGCCCAGACATCATCGAGGTTTGCACCCCAGACAGACCGGAGTTGCTGATCGGTCGGGCTAGTCACGCCCGACCAGCTGCTGCCGTTGTAATGTAAAATGATTCCATTGTCACCAACTGCCCAGACATCGTCACCGGAAAATCCGAAGACACCCATCAGGTTCTCATCCGTCGGGCTGGTTTCACCTTGTATGGCCTGTCCATCCCAGTGCAGAATGGTCCCTTCGCTTCCGACTATCCAGGCATCGTTTGAGGTACCGGCCCAAACATCCTGCAGAACGACCGTAGTATTGGTGGCGCGCTTCGACCACAAGACACCATCGAAGTGAAGAACCGTGCCATACGATCCAGCCGCCCAGATATCATCGGAATCCGTACCGTGAGCACCATAAAGATGGTTGCCCTGCGGGAGAGGATTTTCGAAACACCAATCGTCACGGCTGCAAATGACTTCAAAAGGATCGCCACAACCGATATCGTCACCGTCGGTATCTTGATCGCAATCATTGTCCGCCAAATCATCACACTCGGCATCCCACACCGGACCTTCGTTTTCGCCCGGGTTGACATCCGGATCTCCGTCATCACAGTCGTCACCGTCGCACAAATCAGAGACAAAACCGTCGGAGTCGGCGTCCAGCGGTTCTCCCAGACAGCTGCCCGTGTCGCACATGTCGTTCATGGTGCAGTCATCGCCGTCATTGCAGGGGGTCTCGGCATCTTTTGGATGGGCAACGCATTGACTATTTAACTCGTCGCAGACGCCGGTATTGCATTGATCGTCCAACTCACTGCAATCTCGCCTGGTTCCGTTACATTCACCGTCGCTGCACAGGTCGGGCTCGGTGCAGTAAAGCCCGTCATCACAGGGAGTATCATTCGCAACCGCAGGGTTAGAACATGCGCCGGCGTCACACAGATCGGCAGTACAAGGATTCAGATCGTCGCAGTCTTCGTTTTCAGTGCAGCCCGAACAGTCAGGATCGTCCATGTCGGTCAACGTGTCGCAGTCGTCATCCTGATTGTTACTGCAACTGGGATCGTCAAGCGGACCCTCTTCGCCCGGTTGCTGTTCCCAGACATGCTCGCAGCGGTCAAATTCATCATTGCAGGTGTCGGTCGTACAGAAGTCGCCCTCGTCGCAATCGCGATCAGTCCCGGCAATACAAACGCCGCCCTGACACTGATCTGCCACTGTGCAATACAGCCCGTCTTCACATTCGGTACCGTCTTGTTTGGGTTCGGCCACACAGCTTGAGTCAGCCTCGCTACAGCCGCCGGTATGGCAGGCGTCCGACCAGTCCGAACAATCTCGGGCTTCTGAAATACATCTGCCGGCCCGGCAATGATCGGCAGCAGTGCAATACAAACCATCGTCACAAGGAGTATCATCGGCTTTGGGAGTGTTCTGACAACTGGTATTGACGCACTCGTCAACGGTGCACGGATTACCATCATCGCAATCAATATCATCATTGCAGGTTCGGCAGTTGGGATCTTCATCGTCGGTAAGTTCGTCGCAATCGTCGTCGAGACTATTGGAACAATTGCCGCTTCCGGGCGGACCCTCTTGGCCGGGTTTCAATTCCCAAGTATGATCACAGTCTTGGGTATTCTCGTTACATTCATCCAGTGTACAAGGCTCGAAATCATCGCAATCGTAGGTGCCCACGCCGGTGCAGACTCCGTTTTGACACTCGTCATCTATAGTGCAAAAAAGACCGTCGTTGCAGCCAGTACCGTCGGCCTTGTCGACTGTCAGGCAATCTCCGCTTGACTCGTCACAGGCGCCCAGGAAACAGTCTCCGTCCAGATCGGAACAATCCTTGAAAGACCCCGTGCAAGCGCCGGCCAGACAAACGTCGCCGAGGGTGCAGGGGTTAGCATCGTCACAAGCAGTCTGATCGGAAACCTGGGTGGCTTCGCACGAGTAGTCCGCGCAGCTATCCGCCGTACAATCGTTGTTATCATCGCACTCGGCGTCGCTCTCGCACTCTTCGTCGGTTAAGCCGTCACAATCGTCATCAATCTGGTTGCCGGCAATTTCACCGGCAGTGTTCGGCGTACAAGCCGAATCAGAACTACACCCGCTGAAAATAACAAATACAAATAGAACACTACAGACAAAGAATATTCGCCTCATTGTTGACCTCCAGTCAGCTCTTTTAGAATGTCCAAATGATTGCGGATCCATTTTACGCAGGGCGTACCCGCAAGGCAAGTGCTCCATCACGATGCTGCCGGAAGCATCAGTCGATTGGTCATTGCGATTCATAAGCACCCAGGTCGGGGGCCGTGCCGTTGTATTTCAGGCAAACCCCCAGCCCGGCTGTCCAGCTCAGGGATCGGTCGAGGGTAAGGGTATTCGTATTGTAGTCGATGGCGGTTACTATGGCGGTCAATAGCTGGCCTTCTAACTGAATCTCGTCACCGATCTCTTCGGGAATCTGGTAGCCGTCGTAGAAGAAACTCGCATCTTCGACCACCAGGGCTGTGCCGGACCCCAGCCCGACCGTTTTCGTCAAAAACGCCCCGGCATTTTTCAAAGTGCTCAATGAACCCAACTGGAAATTTAGGTTTTCAGCGTTTTCAAAATGGGGTTCTACTTCGAGGCAGTTCTTGAACAGGTTCGGCTGATTGGTCTGCCACCAGGAGACGGTTTGCGGGGCCGGGTTCGAGCCTGAATCGCGGTTGCCGTGCGCAATCAAGTACAGCTCGTCGACCTGCTGGTTGAATATACAGTTGCTGTCGAAAACAAAGCCGTCGGTTCGTCCGGTCTTGATTTGCACCGGCTGACCGGCCAGGTCGTCTACGTACCAGTCCCAGCGAGTATCATTGGCCACAAAGATACTCTTGTTGAAAATGTTGTTGATGAAAATATTGCCGGAAAAGGCATAGCTGCTGCTACCCGACAACTCGACCCCGGCGAAGTCGGTTGAATAAAAAACATTGTGATAGATACGATTGTCGGTATTGTACTCGGCCTCGCCCGAATAAAGCGTCATCTGTAATCCCGGACCAACGGTGTTGTAGAAGCGGTTGTATCGAATGACACCTTGCTGACCGGCATACTGAATACCCGAATAGGGCGAACTGTTGCCGCTCGAAGCCGTATAGGCAAAATCGTTGCGTTCAATCAGATTGTGGCGAGTGGCGTCAAAGATGTCGAACTGGTGATCGAAGCCAACCCCGTCACAATCGAAGACCTCGCCGATTTTTTGAATCTCGTTGTAGAAGTAGTTGTCGCGAATCACGTTGAAGTTGCCGCATTTGATTGTCCAGAGCGTGTGCACGGCTTTGCCGAAAGTGTTGCCCTGAACCAGGTTGCGGTCGGATTTCACCAGGGCCAGATTGTCCTGAGTCGAATCATCGATAGTATTGTCGAGAATTCTGTTATGCGTGGCTTCCTGGAAAAAAAGACCGGTTTTTGAACTGCCGCCCGAGTCGAGTGCCCTGAGAAAATTATTGTTGCGAATGATATTGTAATGAGCGTCCAGGGCGTGCAGCCAGCGGCGAACATCGGAAATAGTCAGGCCCTCGATGATCAGGTACTGCCGCCCGGAGATATCGATCCCCGGTGAAAGTGAAGCACCGCTGATAGTTGCCGTCTCTTGGGCGTAGTTTCTGTAAGTAATCGGCTGGCCGGGGTTGCCCGAAGTTTGGGGAATCAACGCCTCATTGTAATCACCCTGGCGAATCAGGACCACATCGCCCGGACCGGCCGCCGCTGCCCCGCCGGCCAGCGTTTTGTATGCCTGTTCGGCTCCAGCACCGCAACTGCGCGTGGCAACATCATAGTCATTGCAACTGACAGGGGTTATCTGAAGGTCTACGTAGATATCACCTTGAACAATACCCGGATCGCCGCTGTCGCCGGCGTCTAATCCCTGATCGGCCTGACCTGGATCACCGGCGTCGAAACCTTCGTCGGCCGGGCCGGGATCGCCGGCATCGGGTTGACCGTCGTCGACAGCCTGGCCGGGATCACCGGCGTCATTTGTGTCGCCGGCGTCAGAAGCGTCCCAACCATCGTCGGTCGAGTTTATATTGCCCTGACTGCAGCCGGCTAACAGGAGTCCGACAAATAAACCGTTGACGAGTACGTACAAGAAACGCTCTGGCATTTGTTCTCCAAGATTATTCGTTGCCTTTCATTTCGAGATAGTAATCACTATCGGCCGAAGTATTGAGTATGCCAATTACGTAGCTCATGCTGGGCTGGATCTCGGCGTTGATGAAGTAGCCACGCCCGCTCAAAGTCGAATAGCCGTCGTCTACGAAGGCGTTCAGGCTGATAAGCGCCACGTAGTTATCTCCTCCTTGTTTTTCACCATCGACGTAGAGCTGAACGTCGATGCGCCCGAAGGTGCCCGTATTGAAGCGGAAGTAATCGCCCGAATCGCTGGATTGCAGTGAACCGCTGATTTTTATGCCTTCGGTGTCTAAAGTATAACCGGTCTGTTCGGAATCATCGTGGCTGTTGTTGGTTAGATCGTTGACTTCGCTGTAAAGCGTAGGATTGGGACCCAACAGGCTGCCGGTCGAACAATACGCTTCGACGGCCCTGTCTTCGCAGGTCATGCCGTCGTCGGCGCAGTCTCTGACTTTGATCATCGGTTGCCAATCGCCTGTGCCGACCGGGCACTTGTAGAGCACGCTGCCATGGCAGACTTGAAATTCGGTCGACTTCGTCAGGCAGTTGACTTCACTTTCACTGCCGCCGCAAGCTGAAAGAATCAACCCTATTACGAGACAGAACGAGTATGTGATTCTCATTTTCATGCAAGTGTCCTTTCCGAGTCATACTGTTTAAGAACATACTAGCTTAATAATTGAAGCCCCGTACAGTTGTACGGGGCTT
>JAFDKH010000091.1 GCA_019307065.1 Deltaproteobacteria bacterium | reverse complement strand
AATCTAAAACAGACATATTTCAACTTTGTGACTGACGGCAACCAAATCGAAGACGGTAGCATCGAGGCATGTTTTTCAGCTGATCCGATCGCCGTTCCCGAAGTCGACTACGCTGAGATTCGTGATTTGTTCCTGCTAGACTTTTAGACATTTCTCGGTAAATCTGACTCCGCCTGACTCTTTTCAGGCGGAGTCTTTTAGTACATAATGACGCTCCTAAATAGTGCGTTGCTCCATTTTAGAGCGTTGGATCCTGGAAATTAATACGTAACCCACCGTTTTTTATGTATTCGCCTCACTGGCATAAACCTTGCTTTTATTCAGGGTGAAAGGAGCAAGGTAATGAATGATATGATTCGGTTCTTTGGAGTTCGCGGTTCAATAGCCACCCCGGGTGTTGAAACTGCCAGAGTAGGCGGCAACACGACCTGCTCGTTAGTCAGCTTGGCTGGAGAAAGTATCATCCTCGATGCCGGTACCGGTTTGAGGGCTCTGGGCACCGAGCAGGGAATGCAACCGATCAAGGCAACCATCTTGTTTTCTCACTTGCACTGGGACCATATTCAGGGCATTCCTTTCTTTGGACCGCTGTACAACCCGAAATCAGAGCTCTTCTTGATAGGGCCCCAGGGACTCAGACAAGCTCTCGAGAAGCAGATGTCGCTACCCAATTTTCCGGTCGGAATGGAAACAATGGGCGCCAAGATTCATTTCAGAACAATCAATGCCGGTGACAGCTTCAAAATTGGCAAGGTCAAAGTCGAAACCAGCGCTCTGAATCATCCTGGCCAGGCAATCGGCTACCGTCTCGAATATGATGGCAAGGTTCTCGTGCATGCCCTTGATCATGAACATGGCAATGAACAAGCAGATAAAAGACTTCTCGAGCTTGCCAGAAATGCTGATGTGTTTGTTTACGATGCCCAATACCTGCCTGACGAGTACGAATCCAAGAAAGGCTGGGGACACAGCACCTACGAAAAAGGCATCGAGTTCGCCAAGGCGGCTCAGGTCAAGACCCTTGTGCTTGCCCATCATGACCCCAGCCGGGCCGATAAAGATGTCATCAGGATCGAACAACGGGCCCGCTGGCTCTATCCTGATTGCTGGGTGGCCCGTGAAAGCAGCACCTTCGATATCGGTACAAACGAAAACAAGAATTCCGATCGAGAAATGCTGGAAAAATATCTCTGCAAAACTCTAAGCCTCTCAATCTAGCCGGTCAGGGAATCTAAATTTGAAATCCTGGTTGACATCTTCTTTTCAAACCATATGATACTGATTGAGAAACGGGCCCCCGTAGCTCAGTAGGATAGAGCGTCCGCCTCCTAAGCGGAAGGCCACCTGTTCGAATCGGGTCGGGGGCGTTACAAACTGGATCGGAGACAGGGCACCGTGGATGAAGAAATGAAAGAGATTTTTCCAGTTACTACTGATATTCTCGAATCACTGGACCAGATTTTCGAAAGCGGTCTAAGGGGAACCCATTTACTGTTCTCCAACTCAATGATTCGGGAAGCGTTCCACCGCAAGGCTTCAAAGGATCTGCTTGCGGACGAGAGCCTGACTGAACAAGTCCAACTTGCCCTAGCCGATTTGCTGGATGTTGAGTCACTTGACGAACGCCAGGAGTACATCGAATCGCTCGAACCAGAAACCCGTGATATTTTGGTCCACTTGTATTTTGGTTTTCTGGACAAATATATGAATTACGAGGACGATCAAGCTCCGGAGGTTCTTCACTGAAGCCAGTTGCAGCCCTTGCCAAGCTAATCCCCTCCACCGTCCGACGGATTGTTAGGCGTATTTGTGATGCGGGTTTCCAGGCCTACCCGGTCGGTGGAGCGGTCAGGGATTTGCTCATTGAACGCAAAGTCGGCGACTGGGACGTGACAACCAACGCCCGGCCCGAGCAGATTATTCATCTGTTCAAACGTGTAATTCCGACCGGAGTTGCCCACGGTACTGTGACAGTTCTCTACCGTCGCCGGAAGGTTGAAGTTACTACGTTTCGAGGCGACCTCGGCTATACCGATGGACGTCATCCGGATCAAGTAGTTTTCCTTGACTCACTCAAAGAGGATTTGAAGAGAAGAGATTTTACTGTAAATGCCATGGCCTATGACATTGAGGCCCGCTGCTTGATCGATCCCTACGGCGGTCAACTCGATCTGCAAAAAAAAATCATCCGAGCGGTTGGAAAACCAATCGAACGCTATAATGAAGATGGGTTGCGACCGCTGCGGGCTGTTAGATTCGCCAGCGTGCTTAATTTCGAGATTGATCGACAGACTTTTTCAGCCATTCCAAAATCACTCGACGTCTTTAGAAAGGTGGCTTTGGAGCGAGTTAAAGACGAGCTAATGAAGATCTTGGCGGATGTGAACGCTGCCAGAGGAGTTGAGCTTCTGCGTTCATCTGGCTTGCTGGCCGAGATACTTCCAGAGCTGCTGCCAACTGTTGGCTTCGAGCAAAACCAATTCCATCGCTATGATGTCTACGACCACTCAATAAAGAGCCTGGAACACGCCCGTGGAGATGGAGTCCTGAAACTAGCAGTCCTACTTCATGATATCGGCAAACCGATATCAGCTGAAGGCCCCCGCGAGCAGCGTACATTTTACGGGCACGAAAAAGTATCTGCTAAGCTGGCCGAAAAGATAATGCGGCGTCTGAAGTTCTCCAACACCGAGCGTAACCGAGTTTGTTCGCTGATATCCGCCCATATGTTTCATTACGAGTCAGGCTGGACAGATGGAGCGGTCCGACGCCTGATACGAAGAATAGGCCCAAAGTTGTTGAAAAACCTATGGGAGATCAGGAGAGCCGATGCCTGGGGCAGGGGAATTGGAGTCAGAGATAGTCTGGCCAACCTGAGAACTCTGAGAGAAAGAGTCGAAAAAGTGATGCAGGCTGACGCCGCCCTCAAGATCACCGACCTGGCAATATCGGGAACCGAAGTGATGAAAATTTTGGGTTGTAAAGCGGGGCCACCGGTTGGCCTGGCCCTGGAAGCTTTACTCGAACGGGTTCTGGATGAACCCGACTTAAACAGTCCTAATGCCCTGAAAAAGATACTTAAGACTCTTAGTTTTTGAAGTTTTCCACGCCTTTTCCACAGCAAATGGACATGCAAGTAACCGAAGGCGAAGAGGGCCCAGCTGGCCTGTATTCTAAGAAATCAGGGACTTAGCGCAATCCGTAACCACTTGTTTTTATTACGTATTGCAGATAATCAGGGAGTTGAAGGGGATCTTGCATATACTCCTTGTGTTAACCCGTCTAAAGGGGCATTTCGTATGCAGTTGTTGAAAACTTGTGGAAAACTAAGATCTGCTATCTATCTAATAACTCGTCGGCTCATCTTGCGCTCCAGGATGATTCTTTCGAAGGCTTGCGAGACGTCCGGGATCAGCAGATGAATTGGGCTCAGGTCTTTTGAAAATCCGTGCTCAAAACCGCAATCACCGTACAGAATACAAATTGGTTTATGCCTGACCGTAATCGGCACCAATAAAACCCTTTTAGGGCGAGCATCTCCAAGAGCTGAGAGGAAAATATCATTGACCGTTGTGCGCGGCATGGAGCCGAAATAATCAGTCTCGGTTTCCCGGACTGTTCTGAACGCCGAAGGAGAACCCAAGGGAATCATGATCCCCTTGACCTGGTTGATCGAAACACCTTCGCCGCCCCCCATCCAGCCAACTAGAATGTCTTTCTTGACAATAAACATAGCTGCTCGAGGCATGAAGGCCAGGGAGAAACGGGTTAGTGTCCGGGCAACCTCATCACGATCTGTGGCGTTGGCGATCAAATTTCTGGCTTCCGCAGGGTTATTCAACGGCTCAAGATAGCTGTCGCTAGATATACCAATTGCCGCAGAAGCTGGTTCCTGGCCCGTTGGCCGGTCAGTAACCTCAACGCTAGCGATTTCATCCGGCTGGGTGGGTCCAACGTCAGGTGTAGTTGATAATATCCCTACCGGCTCAACAGGCTGTCTTGCCAAATCTTCAGGTTCAAAACCTGCTCCATCCTTCTCCAGTTTGGTCTCGGCTTGGGATCTAATCGCATCAGTAATCGAACCAGGGGCTGAAGATTGTTCACTCCCTTTTTTACGTGTCAAATGAATGACTTCGTCTTCATCTTTCGATAATCCGAAAAAAAGTTCTTCTAACTCCGACGAATCCGTCTCTACGACCTCGAGCCTTTGAGGACGTACGTCAACAGTCGGCTGTGTTTCAATCGGAGCAGGCTCGGACCCGGCTTGAACCGGAGGCCCCTGGTCAAAAACCCCAAGTTCTGATGCCGGCACTTTGACAGCTGGTTCTTCGGCAGGCTCAACGCTCGCAGATTCTGAAGCTTGAACCTGCCTTTCGACCGGTTCTGGTGCCGCGAATTGCTCGATATTGGGCTCAGTCGGAATTCTGGATTCTTCGGGGGGAATGCCGTAGTAACGGGCCATAGCTGCTTCGATCAAGTTACAGGCGGCAACGACCGGCGAAGCCTGATAACCTGTCGCAAACGCTATTTCTTCCATCGCAGCACGATCGGTTGGATCTGCTATTGCAACCGCGATGACGCCCTGGTGCAACATGATCGGGACTATGCGATGGGCCAAGACAATGTCGCTTGGCACAAGACGTGTGATAAATGCCGGCAAGTTCTCGAATTGGTTAGCTTCAGCCATTGGCAACTGCAACTTTTCCGACATAAACGAAGCTAATTCTTCATCTGTCAGTAAAGACAGGCGAATCAGATTTTGGGCGAGGGTACCCCCATATCGAACAGCGGCTCCTAAAGCTTGCTGCAGCTGCTCTTCGGTTATTACCTCGTCTTCCACAAGTAAGGCACCAGCATCGGAGTGCATTATCAAACTCCTGCTACCTACTGGAAACCAGGCTATTTTCCACAGACTTGCTTGTCAAGAATAACAGATAAGGTCATATAAATTCAGGATGATTATTGATATACATACATTGTGAAAGCGCTACCTAAAATCTATTTCAAGTCATTAGGTTGTAAAGTCAACCTGTCGGACCTGGCGGCTTTGCTTGACCAACTGCCGGCTGCCAGCTGTGAAATAGTCAGCCAGCAAAGTCAGGCTGATTATGTAATTCTCAACACATGTACAGTCACTCACAAAGCCGATCGTGATGTTCGCAAGATTATCGGGGGACTCAAAAGAGATTTTCCAGATTTGCCGGTTATTGTTACCGGCTGTGCAGCGGTCAACTGCCGTGAAGAGTTAGAAACTCATCAGAATGTCAGGGCCGTCATTCCACCCGGCAATCATGATGCAATTGTTCAAGCCCTGGGAATAAAGATCGAGCATGCATCTCAAGAGAGCTCTTTCAGCCGGATTGGACGCCGCAGAGCCATGCTCAAGATTCAAGACGGATGTAATTCTCATTGCGCTTACTGTGTGCTCCCAAGTGTACGAGGTCCGGAACATTCACTTGAACTGAATCAGGTTCTTGCCAAAGTCGAGACATACTTGAAGTTCGGTCACCGTGAAATCGTACTCTGCGGTATCCATCTTGGACGCTACGGAGCCGGCCTCGCAGAAACAGTATCGCTAAGCAGCCTGTTGGATTCGTTGGCCCCCATATTTGCGGATCTAGGCCGCGGATGTCGACTTCGATTGAGCTCGATAGAACCGCTCGAATTGACCGATCAGCTAATTGAGGTGATTGCCAGGTCTGCTTTCGTTTGTACCCACTTTCATATACCTGTTCAGAGTGGTGATAACGGCATCCTGGCCGGCATGAAGAGGCCTTATAAAATAGAGCAATTCGAATCGCTCATTTTACGCCTGTATAGTCAATTTCCAGATGTAGCCCTGGGTACTGATATTCTCGTGGGTTTTCCAGGCGAAACCGCGTCGTCCGCCGATAAAACCCTCGCGATGGTGAAGAATCTTCCGTTAAGCTACTTGCACGTTTTTACTTTCTCCCCAAGGGCTAAGACGCTTGCAGAAAAAATGGCCGGGCAAGTCGACCCGGGCACTATAAAACAGCGGGCCAAAGAAGTCCGGCGGGTGAGTGATTTACATTGGCAAGAGTTTTTACGCGCCGGAATCGGTCAACATCACGAAGTTCTGATCGAAAAGAAAATAAATGGAGGTTTTCGGGGCCTGTCATCCACTTTCAGGCGGATCCAAATTCAGTCGGATCTGTTGATGCCCGGCGATATGGTCGAAGTTGTTGCTAAAAACCTGGATGCCGATGCCCTGGTGGGTGTACTCTGCAACACAGATTCGTAAGGACGTGAGTTATGACAAGTGAGTTGGACATCATCAAGGCTGCCACACAACAACTGGGGTATACATTCGACGATTCCCAACTTCTAATTAAGGCGGTAACCCACAAGTCGTTCGCTAATGAAGCGGCCGCTGGTGACAACGTCGGCCACAATGAACGACTCGAGTTCCTTGGCGATGCTGTTCTTGGGCTGATTGTGAGCGAGAAGTTGATGGACTCTCATCCTGACGTCAGTGAAGGAGAGCTTTCACGCCTGCGCGCGGCCCTGGTAAACGAACTCCAACTTTCAAAAGCCGCCCGAGATCTGGCGTTAGGCCAATTATTGCGCCTTGGGAGAGGTGAGGAGCATTCGGGCGGGAGGAATAAAACTTCAATACTAGCCGATCTTTACGAGGCAATCCTGGGGGCTATCTACCTGGATGGGGGACTAAACGAAGCTCGCAAATTCATTTTCCAGTCCATTGCCGACCAGATCGAAACAGTCGAGGTCGGATCGTCGGGATTTGATCCCAAGAGCCGATTGCAGGAGAATTTTCAACGCCAGGGAGAGAAACCGCCTTCCTATGAGGTTATCAGCACCGAAGGCCTCGACCACTGTCGCAGCTTCACTGTCTGTGTGAAGGTAAACAGTGTGGAACTCGGACGCGGTGTTGGCCGAAGCAAAAAAGAAGCCGAACAGGCAGCTGCACAAGCAGCCCTCGACAAACTGGCCGACCAAGATTCCGCTAGCTCTTCACTAGAGGATCAAGCACCGTGAAGAAAAAGACAAATAACGGCCAGGACCAATCCGGGGCTTTTCGCTCAGGATTTGTTTCCCTGATTGGCAGGCCGAATGTAGGCAAGTCTACCTTGCTGAACAAAATGGTTGGAGAGATAGTCGCTATTGCCACCCACCGCCCGCAGACAACCCGCGCTAGGATTAGGGGCATTGTAAATCGGCCCAACTGTCAGATTGTATTTCTGGATACTCCGGGCATACATTTGCCGCCTGCCGCCCGGGAGACTCCCAGCGCAACCGCCAAAAAGACCGGGCCATCAATCAATACATGCGTTTAGAGGCACTAGCAGCCCTGAGCGAGGTTGATCTGAATGTCTTATTGGTCGAGGCCAAAGGTCGTGGACGCAAACCAGATCAGGATATGGAAGACCGCCTGGTAATGGACTCGATCCGTAAGGTCAAATGTCCAAACTTGTTAGCCATAAATAAAATCGATTTATTGAAAAACAAACAAATGATCCTACCTGTCATGCAGGCCTATCAGCAGACCGAATTGTTCGAGGAGATGATCCCGATATCTGCTCTGAATGGCGATGGCGTCGAACAGCTATTGGCCGCCATTGAGTCCCGGCTCGAAGTCGGTCCTCAATATTTTCCACTCGACATGTTAACCGATCAGCCTGAGCGCATTTTGACCGCCGAATTCATACGCGAACAAGTGATCCGTAATACCAAACAGGAGATTCCCTTCGCAACCGCAGTCGAGGTTATTTCATTTGAGGATATTGAAGATCGCGATCTAGTAGAGATCCATGCAGTCATCTACATCGAACGCAAGAGCCAAAAAGGAATCCTGATTGGCAAAGGTGGTCAAAAACTTAAAACAATTGGCAGCCTGGCCAGGAAATCGATTGAACGAATGTTGGCCTGCCAGGTGTTTCTCGATCTGCGAGTCAAAGTAAAGGCCGACTGGTCGAAAACCCAACGCGGTCTGAGAAGTGTTGGGTTCGAGCAAAAATGAGACCAGTTATCGCTATAATCGGCCGGCCCAATGTAGGCAAGTCGACCTTGCTCAACAGACTCGCCGGTCGCAGAGTGGCATTGGTCGCAGACACTCCCGGAGTAACTCGTGACAGAATTTTCGTTGAGACTACCCTGGCCGATCGGGCTGTAGTCCTGGTGGATACAGGCGGTTTCGATCCTAATGCCAAAGACAAGATGGCTCGTTCGGCTGTTGAACACGCACAAATCGCCATCGAAGAAGCCGATTTCATACTTTTCATCTGTGATGCCAAGGATGGCCTGCATCCAATCGATCAGTCCGTGGCCGATACGCTCAGGAAAAGTCAAAAACCAGTTGTGTGCCTGATCAATAAATCCGATCCAGGAGCCGCAGACCGCCAGGAATATGAGTTTCACCGTTTGGGCCTCGATCTAATTCCTATTTCGGCCGCTCACGGAAGCGGCATCGAACAGATGGCCGAGTTGGTTGTTTCCAAACTGCAACCCGAACAGTCCGGCCAGGATGATAGCTCAGATTTCCAGCTCAGCATCTGCTTGCTAGGCAAACCAAACGTGGGCAAGAGCTCTTTGGCCAACCAATTAGCCGGTCAAGAGCGTCAGATTGTCAGCACAACGCCCGGTACTACCAGAGATGCAGTTGATATCGCCATAGACTTCAATGGGCAAAAATGCAGACTGGTTGACACTCCCGGCGTCAGGCGCAAAGCCAGGATCTCCATGAAGCTGGAGCACTATGGCGTAATGGCCGCCTTGAGAAGCCTCGAGCGAGCTGACGTTGCCGTCGTCGTTATTGACGGTGCCGAGCAGTTCACCGATCAGGACGCCCGACTGCTCAGCCTGGTCAATGACCGCTACCGGGGACTGATTGTAGCAGTCAACAAATGCGATCTCTTCGAGTCAAGCCGACCAGACCAACAGTACCTGGACATGCTTAAACACGGAATGCGCTTCGTCTCATTCGCACCGGTTCTTCAAGTATCCGCAAAGACAGGCAAGGGCACCAACAGGATTATTCCGACCGCCAACCAGATCTTGCTAAACCTCTCCAACCGAGTAAAGACCGGCCAGCTCAATCGTTTTCTGGCCGATTCAATTGAAAGGCTACAGCCACCGATGGTTCGCGGCCGTCGAGGGAAATTCTATTTCATCACCCAGGCCGAAGTAAATCCTCCGACTTTCATCGCTTCGGTAAACGATCCCTCCCGGATTCCGACCCACTATCGCCGTTTTCTCGAGAATCGCTTGCGGAAGATATTTACTTTCGAAGGTGTTCCGCTCCGCTGGAAATACAAACGTCACGCCGACAAGAAAAAGAAATCCAGGCCCAAGAGGAAAAGGAAGTGAATTCATTACGACAACTTTCGAGACGGATTGGTGAAAAAGTACGTTGGGCAGCATCCAAGGTCTACAATCTGGCATACCTGCACAATGTCTTATCTACAACCGGCAAAACCGCCAAGGGTTTTTATAAAGATGATTGTCACATCATGGCGGCCGCAATTTCATTCTACGCAATTCTGAGCCTGATTCCTTTTCTTCTATTACTGCTGTCCATATCAGGCTATGTGCTCAACCATCTCGGACAGGAGTATTCAAGCCAGGAGGAGCTCTTCGCCCATTTGGGCACCTATATCCGGGCCGTAGTTCCATTCTTAACCAGCGATCTGATGAATCGGCTTGGCGGTATTAGTGCCAATCCTGAGGCCTACGGAATCACCGGTCTGATCATCCTTTTTATCACGGCCGGGCTGGTGTTCAGGACACTGGAACTCGCCTTTGCCCGAGCGCTCAAGACCAAACGTCAGCGTTCGATGATGGTTTCACAGCTACTATTTGTTGTTTTTTTAATGGCTCTGGGTTTGCTGTTCCTGGGCGTCCACTATCTGGGAATACTCAGCTCGACTTTCTACTCGGCCAGGGATGTTAATTTCAGCCAGCGCTGGCAAGAATTTCTATCTGAACACGTGCTGTTGCGTGTTTTGGTTACAGTCGCTACGGCAACAATGGTGTTCGTTGTCTTGCTCAAGTATTTTTCGAGGGAACGAATACGAATAAAGTACTTGTTATATGGGGGAGTTCTTTTTTCACTGCTATGGATGTTGGCAATCAAGATCTTCGGCTATTACCTGACAAATGTGGCTCGCTTCAGCTTGTTATATGGATCACTAGCCACTTTGGCCATTATCGTTGTCTGGATTTTCTACTCATCATGCATATTGTTGTTGTGCACCGAATTTACCTACGTTCTACACAGCAAAACTAAGCCACAAAAACCCTCTGAGGGTAAATCTGATTAATCAGGCAAACGAAAACCGATTCTCGTGGTGCAGGCCAAATAGGCGGGAAAAGCGTTAAAATCTGTCAGCATCCCATGATATTCAGCCGCGAAACCGACAGTGAAATACTCGGTCACCAGGTAATCGAATCCGACAGCAACTGAAATACCCAAACCATGTGTGGCTACTTCAGTTTCAAAGTTTTGATATAGCCATCCCAGCCGTAGCGACACGAACGGCACAATCACCAGAACATCTATGTTGTAAAGCACCCCGGCACCGGCATTAGCCAGAATATAGGCTTGACCGCTTCCTACGAAATGAGAGCTGAATCCGCCACTAGCAGTCAACGAGAGTGTTTCGGTCAGACCCAGGTCGAAATAGGTCTGAAAACCAACTCCATCTTTTTCATACGAGCGAAAAGTTGAACCATATACTACCCCGGCACCGCCCTTGATATCCCAGGCTTCGCCAAAGGCCGGACTCCCGAACAGAAATGTCCAAAAAATCGTCGCTGTTATGAGCTTGAGCATCAATAAACATCCTATTCTTTCAGAAATTCGGAATCAACTTGGAATTGGAGCTGTTTAAGGTTTCGATTGACATGTGAACTGCCTTGAACTAACGTATCGCCTTGATTTTACAGCAGGCATTCATACTCAATCAGCAGTTCTGGAGATGATCATTGGCCAAAAAAATATCTCGAAAAGATCTTAAAGAACCAGATGAATTTCTCAGTTTCACAGCTAAGGCCCTCGGTTGGCTCAATGCACAAAAGGTTATTCTGTTAATCGGTGTTGCGGCCATAGGTTTAACCATCCTGGGCAGCTACATCTGGCAGTGGCATATCGAATCAATTGAAAAAAAGGCATCCCGAGCCTTCATTGAGGCAAAAGAAATCCTTAATGCTCCGGTAATTCCCAAAATCGAGGGTATGGAAACTGCAGTAATCGAGGGCACCTATTCGTCCGACGATGAGAAATATAAAACCGCCATCAAGGAATTCGAAAAAGTCATTTTGAACCACGGTTCGAGTGCTACTTCAGTTCTGGCAGTTTACTTCATCGGCGAGAGCTATTTGCGCTTGGGTGAGTATGATAAGGCAATCGAAAACCTCAAGGAGTACCTGACGCGCGATGGCGAACACGGGGAACTTGCCGCTTTTGCAATGGAGGGCATCGCTGCCTCGCTCGAAGCTCTTGGAAAAGATGCCGACGCCAAGGAACAGTATCGGCGCCTCACCCAGGCTCCGCTCGACATTGAACCCGACCGCGGTCTGTATCATATAGCTCGTCTAGAGCAAAAGGCCGGTAAAGCTGCTCAGGCAGTTCGCTTGTTCAATGAAATACTCGAAAAACACCCGCAAACAGCGTTCAGACAAGAAATCCAAGACAGGCTGAACCAGCTACCAAAAGTCGAGAAGGCAGAAGTCGAAAAACCAAAAGTCGAAAAACCAAAAGAAGAAGCTGAGGAAGCCAGCCAGCCAAAGACAACTGAACCAGAAGAACCCAAAAAAGATGCGACTAAAGATGACAAGAAAGCTTCCAATGTAAAGGCCGAAGAAGCGAAAGATGTTGTCGCCAAAGAGCCAGAAAAGAAGCCAGCGCCGCAGGTCGAGAAGAAAACCGAAGCCGTAAAGTCAGAAACACCACCAACCAAAGAAAAAAAGTCCGCCACCGACAAAGAGGGTACTGAGTGAATCGCGCTGTTCTATTATGTTGTCTCCTCGCAGTTTCCCAGATTCTCGGCTGCTCGGGGCTGACTGAGGGTGTTATCGATCTGCCTCGGAAAAATGAATTCTCATCCGGCCGGTCCAGCACCACCAAGCATCGCGTCCTGACTGTCATATGGCGCCTGGCATTAGTCGATCCGGACCTGTTTTCGAAAGACCAAAACCATCATGGTACTCCGGCAGCAACTCAAGACGGTGGCCGGATATTTGCCGGTGGAATCGACGGCAGTTTTGTTTGTTTGAGCACAAAAGATGGAAAGATCCTTTGGCGAAACATGACTAGCGGCCCGATTGAGAGTCATCCAACTGTAGCTGGCGGTATTGTCTACGTTGGCTCGGCCTCCGGAACCCTGTATGCCTATAGAATTTCAGATGGTGAGCAGTTGTGGAGTTATCACATGCCAGGATCAGTCAGCGGCCAACCTATATTGGCTGACGACAAAATTCTGGTAATGACAGATGTCAATGTCGTTGTCTGCCTCGAGGCTCAGACAGGAAAATGGCTGTGGAGTTACAAGAGACCGATGCCTACGGGACGTTTCCAGGTAAAGGGTGTAGCCGATCCTTTAGTGGACGACAACACTGTTTATGCCGGCTTCTCGGACGGCTTTCTGACGACCCTGTCACTTGATGACGGCACATTACAACATGCCAAGAATCTGTCAGGCACGGGTGACAAATTTACCGACGTTGACACAAGCCCGGTCCTGATTGACGGGCTTTTAATCACCGGTTCTTTTTCCCAGGGCATTATCGCCCTTGGTACTAAGAATCTCGATAAACGCTGGAGTTTTAAAGCCGAAGGGCCATCTAACATTGAGTCGTCCGATGGTGTCCTTTATTTCAGTACTGCCAACTCGAAAGTATTTGCAATTCGCGCCAAAGACGGAAAACCGATTTGGAGTTTCTCGGCAAAAAAAGGACAACTCAGCCGGCCGGTTATTTGTGGCCGCTGGATATTCATATCATCCGAAGAATACTCTCTACTGGCCCTCGACAAATCAAACGGGGAACTGGTACAGATCTTCAACCCTGGTAAAGGTGCAAACGCCGCACCCTTGGTACATGCCAACCGAATTTTCTGGACATCAAACGGCGAGACAATCTATTCAATGACGGTCACTCAATGAGCTCGGCTGAGAAGCGGAAAATAAGGGTAGTGGCAGGTCTGCTGATAGGAGAGGACGGCAGGGTCCTGATTACCCAGCGGCGACCACAAGCCTTCATGCCTCTCAAATGGGAATTTCCAGGCGGTAAGGTCGAAGCGGGTGAAACCGATCAGCAAGCGCTGGCGAGAGAATTATCAGAAGAGCTGGATATTGAAGTTAGGGTTGGCAAGCACTTCATGGGACTCGTTCATGCTTACCCGGATTTCAACATAGATTTTCAAGTGTACCAGTGCAAAATAATATCAGGTACGATTCGCAAGTTAGCCGTTCACAACTACAAATGGGTAACTGTAGCCGAACTGGACAATTTTGAATTTCCACCCGCAGACCAACCCACAGTCTATCGCTTACTGGGATAAAGTTACCATAATTAACATTAAGGTAACTTAAATGCTTCTACATACTTTCCAGCATTTGCAAGGTATCGGCCCGACCCGCGAAAGGAAGTTGTGGTCTTGCGGCTGCAAAAACTGGCAAGATCTTCTCGATGCCAATTTTGATATTGCCTTATCTGGCTTGTCGAAGGGTCTTTTGTCATACGCGCAAGGCGAAATCAAACACCATCTAGAAGCCTACCAAGAGGGCAACCTGGCCGTCCTGGCCAAAACCTTCAAGGCAACAGATCACTGGAGGTTCTACAGGCATTATGCCGAAAGAACAGCATTTTTGGATATTGAAACAACGGGAACAGATCCGCAGAGCTCAATTGTGACAGTTGTCGGACTGTACTCAGAAGAGTCGGGTCCTCAGGTATTTATTGATGGCATCAATATAGATCGTTTTCCGGATGCCGTCGCTAAATACGGTATCCTGGTTACCTTTAATGGAGCCTCCTTTGATCTTCCATTTCTTAGACGTTGTTTCAGTGATTTGAAATTGCCGCCAGCTCACATCGATTGCCGTTGGCTAGCCCGAAGAGTCAATCTCAGCGGACCTCTCAAAGTAGTTGAGCGTAAAATTGGTATTGCCAGGAATCCTTCCGTAGCTGATATGACCGGCGCTGAAGCAGTCACGCTTTGGCAGCGCTATATCCGTCAAAACGACCCTGAAGCTCTTGAACTGCTGGTCCGCTACAATCTCGAAGATACGGTCAATCTACATAGGCTGTTAGTCTATTGTCTCAAGAAACAGTTCGACAAGCACAAGTTCCTGGGAATTGACGATAGCTCAATAGGCGAGTCGCGTTCGGCTTACTGGATAGATGCCCAGGAGCTAATCGAAGGTGCCAAACGAGATACTGGCATTAGTTGACATAATATATCTTATCGGACGTTAGTCCTATAGCATCTGTATCCACTAGTATCTTTCCCACAGCCTCAAATATAGTAGATCTGTAGCATACAGGAGTATTTTCAAGATATTCGGTGATTGAGCGAGTATCTAAAACGCAACACTCGCAAGTTATCCACATTTGCATTTGTTTGAAAATCACCCGAAATCAGGCCAAACAGCATGATATCGAATCCTGACAGTAACGATCAATGTCAGGAGTTATCTGGTGAGTCGTCTGGACTTCGAATACTCAGAACCTTGTAGAACCCGATTTCAATCTCCTTACCCTTATAGTCAGGCTCAGCATCGGGCAAGGCCTGTATTTTCTTCACAAAAACCTCTTCGAGTTCCATCTGCCTTTCGATCTCACAGCAAATAGGTCGAAGCGGCTCTTCCCTGGTTTCATTCTTTAGTGTAAAGCAAGTACTGGTTCGATAATAATAGACACAGGATTCTTGATCGCTCGATTTCAGATTTGAAGGTACGATACTTGAGGTCAAGGCGCCCCAATTGATTTTTCTGCCGCGCTCCTCGGCTAAATATGAAGGAATATCGTATAGTTTGTACCATCAACAGATGGAGCCCAGACAACGCTGCAACCGTCTTTCAAGTGATCGAGCGCTTCGATAAAGAAGTTTCGCTCGTTTTGATGAACATAGTGCATTCCGATTGTTCCCGGCCAAATTGCTATCGATCCAAAAAGTATTGCAGCTCCCGCCAATACACTAACTGACGAAAACCGACCTGTTAATAGCCGGATACGTTCTACAATCCAGCAAGTTCCAATACCTGCAAGCATCGCATAATACGGCATTGCCGCTAATTGAAGTCTTGCCGGAGTTATTCTCCCCGGGATCAAACCGACAATTGTAAATAAAAACGCAAACGCCAGTATGGAAAGTGTCACAATCCTGCTCTTTTTTCGAAAACACCCGATAATAATACCCAAGACTGCCAGCACACCGAAAACCAAAGGTGTAAAGTTATGGTTCAAGAAAACACTGTATGTGTCGCATCCTGCGAAACTTTGCGAAGGCATGAAAAATAAAGGAAATTTCAACATTGCATTTACGAAAGCTGAACCGATCTTTTCGCTTTCTTGACCAAATACATGGGATACGACGGAAATCAAGTGTACAAACCATATAGTCGTAAACAACGTTGCGGCCGCCCAGGTCCAACCCGACCTTAATAGAGCCCGTCCTGCTCTCGAGGCAATAATGAAAGCAAACACAACAGCTGGTAGGAGCATGAGAGTTGGGTAAAACTGTGTACATACCGCTCCAAAAAGTGCTGTGGCGAATAGGGTTACAGGTTTTTTATCTCGTATTGCAATTCCTGTGCAGGCGAGTGTCACAAGCATGAAAAACACACCTGGCAGCGTCCTCACTTCGGTGGTTGCAAAAAACACCTGCACGGGCATGACTGCCATTACTGCCGCCGTCCACAAAGCCCAGCTTCTGTTCTTTGACCAGAATCGGGCAACAAAATAGGACAAAGGAATGCACAGCACCGAAAGAATGAATTGAACAGTGACAATCGACAGCTCACAATTGGGCAATATCGATGTTGTCAGTCCGTGCAATGCATGGAACCCACTTCCGTGAGGATCTAGCATGCGGGGATCACTCACCAAAACATCCCTAAGCACCGAGTAACCATGGGCATATCCGACACAACTGGTAAACCCGGGAACGCGAACGCCACCCAGTATGCGAAGAACGGCTCCGGCCGTTGTCCAAAAAGCCAGGAAAAACCACTCGTTGCGAGTTACATTTCCGGCCAGGCGTGCCAAAAAGCGAAAACGGCTCAACAGCAGACAGACACCAGCAATCAACACTAGTTGAAGAAAAAATTTCGAATTCGAAAATAGCCTTCCCATGAGACCAGGTTGTTCGTCACTCCTGCGAGCCAGCAAGCTGATTTGCTCACTTTGAAAACGTTCCGAATCAATTTTCGGTACCTTTTCTTTTCCAAATATCTCAGGTTTTTCCTGCAGTTTTCGAATACTCTTCACCCGATAGGACCCGATGTTGATCTCCTCTCCCTTATATTCGGCCATGTCATCGGGGATGGACGGAATATCACCCACAAATACCTCTTCAAGCTCCATTTGGCGTTCGATCTCGACACAAATCGGTCGGAGCGGATCTCCCCTGCTCTCATCTTGCATTTCCGTGTAACAGGTACTCGCGCGGTAGTAGTACAAACTTGAATCAGCTGCCGTTAGAAGCTCTGTAGGCACAACATTCGACTCTAAAGCACCCCAGTCTATGTCTCTGCCTCGTTCTTCAGCCAAATACGAAGGCAACCCACTATGATTAATGCCTTTTATTGAAGGGGCCCAAATCACCCGGCTCCCTTCGTCGAGGCGCTGAATTGCATCGAGAAAAAAGCGGCGTTCCAGCTGCAGTGTGTAGTAGCTTCCAATCGGACCCGGCCAGATAGCAACCGATCCAAGAAGCACAAGAACACCGAAAACGACGCCACCAGCCGAAAAACGCTTTAATAATCGGCTGATGCGCTGGACACACCAACCAATTCCGACTCCAACCAATATTGCATAGAACGGCTGGGCCGCTTGTTGAAGCCGGGCCAGGTTCATTCTCCCGGGAAAGAGTCCTGGAATAGTAAAAATTAACGCACAGGCTAAAACTGATAGAGCGGCGATCCTGGTGTCTTTGCGAATACTTCCGACTACCAGGCCCAGTATCATCAATAACGGGAGTGCGGGAGGAGTAAAGTTCGTGTTGAGAAATATATTGTAAGTCTGCCATCCTTCAAAACTAAATGAAGGTCTGAATAACAAACCCAGTTGTGAAAAAGCTATTAAAAAACCTGAGCCGACAACCGTGCCTTCCTTGGACGAAACAAGAGAAATCATCCAGACGGCTGGCACCAGCCAAAGGACTAAAAACACAAGCATGGCCGCCCAGGCCCAACCGGACCTGAACAGTCTGCGACCTGTCTGGCTCGAAAATAGCAACAGCATCAGCGGCACCGGCAAGAACATCAAAATCGGGTAAAACTGGGTGGCGACTATCCCTAGAAGGACGCTTGCGAACATGGTCAGCGGATGCCTGTCTCTTATGGCCACTCCAAGGCCTGCCAGGGCTAACAGCATAAAAAAGGTACCCGGCAACAACCTGACTTCAGTGGTGGCAAAAAATACATTAATCGGCATAACAGCTACGATGGCGGCGCTCCAGATCGCCCAACTCCTGTTGCGCAGCCAGAAACGGGCCACAAAATAGGTCAGGGGGATGCAAAGAATCGAGAGGACAAACTGACAGGCAATAATAGAAAGTTCGGCCTTTGGAAGAATCGATGTCGCCAGACCGTACAGCGCATGGAATCCACTGCCATGCGGATCGAGTTTGAGTGGATCCCAGACAAGAACGTCCCGCAGCATCGAAAACCCATGCGCGTACCCGGAACAATTTGTGAATCCGGGTACCCGGATGCCGCCAATCAAGCGCAGCACGGCTCCAATACCCACCCAGAACCCCAAAAGTACCCAATCATTGCGTTGGACATTTCGAGCCAGGCGCAGCAGGAACTTGAATCGAGAGATCAGCAGGCACAGCCCTATGATTATCAACAGTTGAACAAGCGTTCTTGGGTTACTAAAAAGGTTGTCCAGAGCGCTTTCTTGCGGAGAGGTGCTTCGGGGATGCCAAACAATTTTTTCGGTCGGAACCTGCTTACAAACTTTTTCGGCCGAACTTAGCTTGACAACGAATTGTTCGTGGCTTCCCTGTTGCTCAATGCGGAAAATCTCTTCTTTGACCGCTTGTAAAAGCTCTATTGGAGGGTTCTGTCCAGGAGCCGGCTGTACCCTGTAGTATTTTGTCGACCAATCAGAGTCTTGATCTTTGTAGGTGATCTCGATTGTGGTCTCGTGATTATCTTTTTCGAAGGTGTAGCGGATGAACTCGGGGTGCTTATCAATTTCGATTACTTTCCAGAAGTTCCATATCTCATCACCCTCGTTCCAGGGTAAGTCATTGGCTGCAAATGTCTTAGCCGGCACGAGAAGCAGGATCGATATTACCAGGGCGAGATAAAGCTTGGGAATGTTCAACCGCTCGTTACAGTCTCTTGAACAATCAAGTCTCATATGGCAAATGCTCA
The DNA here is from genome assembly GCA_019307065.1 of Deltaproteobacteria bacterium. Classification (GTDB taxonomy): domain Bacteria; phylum Myxococcota; class B64-G9; order B64-G9; family B64-G9; genus JAFDKH01. Next base: position 1,441 of record JAFDKH010000091.1, on the reverse strand, counting down.
ACTCCCTTTTCTGAATTTCTGCGAGAGATAGTCGTATCTAAAGCATCTCAACAGATTATCCAGTAATAACATCCGTTTGCCACTCTTTTGCTCGAAGTACTGACGAATAGGAAAACTACAACGGTTACGATTTTCGCACGTCATACAGAAGTAATGGTTAGGTAGATCCCTGGTGAATATATTGAGTTTTCTTCTCAGGTTCTGTGGATGACCCTGGTGTCCTTGAATGTTCTCCCATAATTCGACGGGAACCTTACAAAACGGAAAATTCCGCAAAGACAAACTGATTTTCGGATGTTTTTGCCTGAACTGCTTGATGACATTCATTATCGAACTGTCATCCAGATCCGGCAAGAACGCCTCTTTTATCCTCCTTCTCCAATTGTCCGGTGGAATGCAATAAATCAAAATAACCTCTCCGGGATTATGAGTTACAAATAGATCTAGTAATTGTTTTAAAGTACCAATGTTCTGAGCCACAAGAACAACCTGGAGCGTGAGAGCAAGGCCTTGACCCAATTTCTTTATATTCCCAAGGGCCTTCAACTGGGCATCAGTCTGGTCTCTTCCGTAGATCTGATGTGAAATATCTGAATCAGGTGCATGCATCGAAAAACTGACAACATTCAAGCCCGCCTGGTGAAGATCTTTCAAGTACTGCTCATCTGCAAGACGGATTCCGTTTGTCACCATGCCGATGTCGGTAAATCCCAGATTGCGCGCACATTGTACAAGGTCCTTCAATATGGGAGACATAGTCGGTTCTCCCCCGTCGAATGAAACTACATTGCAGCCATTGTCGAACGATCGTTCGAGAAGTTGTGTGATTTGCTCGAGATCATCGAAGAATTGGAATTTACTCGTGAGTATTCCCTCGGTGTTGCAGAAAAAGCAGTTTGTATTGCACTTCGACGCCAATTTGACAGTGGCTCTTTTTCTTTTCTCTACTGGTTCTAGAATTTCTGGTTGGAGTTCTTTTTGGGGCTCTTCTTGCTGTTTGAAAAACTGCCTGACTGATTCACTTGTAAGATCCTCTTCCGCCCGCGAGATGATTTGCAAGACAGATTCGAAAACTCGTTCCTGTTCTTCTTCCAGACAGGTGGCATCTCCGATCTGAAAGAAGAGGTTGAAAAGCCTGGTTTGTCGAAAATATTTTCGCTGATCGTCCCGGGGCTCTATGAATACCTGGAATGGCTCATTCTGGCCCGAAACCGAGATCACCAAGTAGTCTTCAGTCGTATCCAGTTCGAAGCAATAACCAAGTTTGCCCAAGTGCTGGTCCAGTTGGCCGAGCAAGTTTTTAAGAAAATCTTCCAGATCAATAGTTTTCTTGTGCTCTTTCAAGTCACACCAACGTAATAGAATTCAAAGCCAAAACACAAACCTGTCTTAGTTGGCATCTTTTTTTAGAATGCGGTCAATGACCGGTTGGGGTTCCAGA